>NZ_JAIOGQ010000040.1 GCF_019904135.1 Paenibacillus caui
TTACTCCGCCTTTCCCAAGTCCCCCATGCGAGGAACTTGCGTATCCGGTATTAGCTACCGTTTCCGGTAGTTATCCCAGTCTTACGGGCAGGTTGCCTACGTGTTACTCACCCGTCCGCCGCTAAGCATCAGGAGTGCAAGCACTCCGTCAGCTCCGCTCGACTTGCATGTATTAGGCACGCCGCCAGCGTTCGTCCTGAGCCAGGATCAAACTCTCCAATAAAGTTGTTCCTTTAATGAAAGAGCGATTAGCTCATTTTGAATCTGACGAGATTAGATGAAACTCGAATGAACATTCAAGCCATCCTAAATTCTCTTAAATCCGGATTTTACATCCGTAAAATCCTCTCACTCGTTGTTCAGTTTTCAAAGATCAAACTGTCTCATTCGTGAAGACAACTTGTCGCTGTCAACTTTTATATCATATCATGTTGAGAGAAATAAATCAAGCCTTTTTTTATAATCCATTTGTTTACAATAAAAGGCGCCGTCAAAGGCGGCATCGACTACTATACCCCAATGTACCGGCGCAAGTCAAGTTTATTTCAAAATTTCTTCTATATACAAATTATGGTGCTGAGCCAGGTTAATAATTTTATCTTTGACGGATACCATAGGACGTGTAGGATAATTGCGATCCGTAAAAATGATTTCTCCAATTTCATTCGTGTTCAGACGTACCATAGTTCCATGATGAAACTCAGTCACCTTGCTGACGAATGTCTGAACAATCGCCGGATCCAGTTCTCCGAATGCTTCTGACTGAAGTTCTTCCAGCACGAGGTACGGAGACTGTGCTTTACGGTATCTTTTCTTAAGGGTCATGGCGTGGAAAATA
Source organism: Paenibacillus caui (assembly GCF_019904135.1). Lineage (GTDB taxonomy): Bacteria > Bacillota > Bacilli > Paenibacillales > Paenibacillaceae > Fontibacillus > Fontibacillus caui. The sequence goes on from NZ_JAIOGQ010000040.1 coordinate 839, forward strand.
TCCGCTACGGCCACAATTTTGGCGTAAACATGGATCTTGTCCCCTGTTAGATGAAGCGGATAACCGGATCCATCAATTTTTTCATGATGCTGAAGAGCAGCCAATCTTACCCCTTCATTTAACGCCGTAATATTTCGAAGCATTTGATATCCATACGTCGTATGAAGACGAACTTCTTCGATCTCTTCTGTATTTAAATTCATAGGCGAATATAAAATTTTGGGATCCACTTTGGCATTGCCGATATCATGGAGCAATCCCGCCAAGGCAACCTGAACCCAATCCCTTTGAGGCAGTCCATGCCATTGCGCAAGGCAATAAGACGTCAACGCCGTCAAGATGCCGTTATGGAACATGTAGTCGTATTCGTTCATATTTTTAGGGGTAAATGTCAGGATATTATAATTCTTAAGCATGCTGATCAACACTTCCAGTTGACTCCGCAGATCGAATACCGGAATGTTGGAAGCCAGAACCGATTGAAAAGAGCTTTTCAATATATTCAGCATCCGGTCATATTCCAGTTGGAACTTGTCAGAAGGCGAATGGCTGACTTCTTTTACAAGAGATACGGCAGGTGATGCAGCAGTTGACGCAGTATGTTTTCCTTCCTTGGCTACCTTTGCCTGGGAAACCTCCCGGCTTTTCATTCCTTCAATTTCGACTTGCTCAATCAGAAATGCCTGCAGGACATCCAGATCCCTGGGGAGCAGTACCTTTCCTTTAGGCATCAGCATCCCGCCAAGCGGAGTATGTACAGCACTTGCAACCTTGAGCCCCGGCTTCAATTCTGATACCGATACGATTCCCATATCTGATACCTCACTCATCTACTCTGATTCGCTGATTGAATCTGACGATCTACAATTCTTCAGCTCAAAGTCATTATATACGTCTTTAGAAATAGGAACAATCTCCCTTTTTCGAAATTCTAAATATTCAACACGTAAATAAAATAAAAATGCCCTTCAAACAGCATAAAAAATCCCACAAGATGACGGGAAAGATCTACATATCAAAACAAAACGGACCTTCTTGCGAAGATCCGTTTTGCCTTGGAGGAGACGTTTGGACTTATTCTTCCGAGTCTTCCGAATCCTCATTTATTTCTGGCGATGCTACTTCATCGGTTCCTGCAGCATCTTTCGATTCTTCTTGAGCGGTTATTGAAGCATCTTCTTCAAGCAGTTCGTTGGAATCATCTGATTTGTCCGTACGACAAACGGTCGCAACGAAGTCCTCATCACGGATGTTAATGAGTTTGACCCCTTGTGCATAACGACCCATCGTGCTGATTCCTGCCATACTTGTACGAATCAATGTACCGCTGCTCGTAATGATCATCAGGTCCTCGTCATCCTTAACAACCTTGAGACCAATGACGGTTCCGTTCTTCTCGGTAACATTAATCGTCTTAATCCCTTTGCCGCCCCGGCTCTGTACCCGGTAATCATCCACCGGAGTCCGTTTGCCGTAGCCTTTGGTTGTTACAATCAGAATATCCCGATCCGGTACAATAACGTCCATGCCGATCACTTCATCATTCGAATCAAGCGTAATGCCTTTAACCCCTGTAGCCGAACGCCCCATTGTCCGGACGTCGCTTTCCTGGAAGCGGATCGACATGCCTTGAGCGGTTCCCAAAATAACTTCCTGCTTGCCGTCCGTCATCTTCACATCAATGAGTTTGTCATCTTCACGCAAATTAATGGCGATCAGCCCGCCTTTGCGAATGTTGACATAATCTTCAAGCGGGGTCTTCTTAATAATCCCTTGCTGGGTAGCAAAGAACAGCAGCTTCTCCGTCTCCGATGGAACAACCGGAATAACCGCATTGACCGTTTCGCCCTGTTCGATTTGAATCAGGTTGATAATCGGCGTCCCTCTGGCCGTCCGGCCAAGCTCCGGAATTTCATAAGCTTTAATCCGGTAGGCTTTACCCCGATCGGTGAAGAACATCAGGAAATTGTGGGAGTTCGTGACAAACAGATGCTCCACAAAGTCGTCGTCCTTCGTATCCATACCTATAACGCCGCGTCCACCGCGTTTCTGGCTCCGATATGTCGTTACAGGCAGCCGTTTGATATAACCGGTATGGGTAATGGTAATGACAACCTCTTCCTGCGGAATCAAGTCCTCGTCCAGGATGTTGTCTTCACCCGCCGTGATTTCGGTCCGGCGCTCATCGGCGAACTTGTCCTTGATCTCCTGCAGTTCTTCACTGATAATCTTCAGGACCAGGGATTCATTAGCCAAAATTTCGCGGTACTCGGCGATTTTCTGGAGCAGTTCATTGTATTCATTCTCAATCTTGTCGCGTTCCAAACCGGTCAACCGGCGCAGACGCATATCCAGAATAGCCTGGGCTTGCTCGTAGCTTAACCCGAACCGGCTCATCAGGCCTTCCCGGGCCTCTTCATCCGATTTCGATGCCCGAATGAGGGCAATAACCTCATCGATATGATCGAGCGCGATGCGCAGACCTTCCAGAATATGCGCCCGGGCTTCCGCTTTTCGCAAATCGAATTCCGTACGGCGGCGAATCACTTCAATCTGGTGATCGATATAGTATTTCAGCACTTCATGAAGGGTTAATATGCGCGGCTCATTATTGACAATAGCCAGCATATTGATCCCAAAGGTAGACTGCATTGCGGTATGCTTGTACAGATTATTCAGTACCACATTCGGATTTACATCGCGGCGGAGCTCGATTACGATTCGCATACCGTTACGGTCGGATTCGTCACGCAGGTCCGTGATGCCTTCAATCCGTTTCTCTCTGACCAGTTCGGCAATTTTCTCCACAAGTCTGGCCTTGATTACCTGATAAGGCAGCTCATGAACGATAATCCATGCCTTGTTGTTATGCTCCTCAATCGTCGCCTTGGCCCTCATCGTGACCGAGCCGCGTCCGGTTGAGTACGCTTGTCTTATGCCCTCACGTCCCAAAATATAACCGGCCGTCGGAAAATCGGGACCCTTGATATAATCCATCAATTCGAGTGAAGTCAGTTCCGGGTTTTCGATCAAAGCCTGAACCCCATTGATCACCTCACCCAAATTGTGCGGAGGAATATTCGTGGCCATCCCCACCGCAATACCGGAGACCCCGTTAACCAAGAGGTTAGGGTAGCGGGCCGGCAGGACGACAGGTTCCTGCTCTTCCCCATCATAGTTAGGCATGAAGTCAACGGTTTCTTTATTCAGATCGCGCAGCATCTCCATAGCGATCTTGGACAGTCTTGCTTCGGTATACCGCATCGCTGCAGCAAAGTCGCCGTCGATGGAACCGAAGTTACCATGTCCATCCACCAGCATGTTGCGCATCGAGAAATCCTGGGCCATACGCACCATCGTTTCATAAACCGCCGAGTCTCCATGCGGATGATATTTACCGATGACTTCACCGACAATTCTGGCCGACTTCTTGAATGGCTTGTCCGGTGACATACCGAGCTCTGACATTGCATACAAAATACGGCGGTGAACAGGCTTCAGTCCGTCCCGCACATCCGGCAAAGCCCGGCTGACAATGATGCTCATTGCATAATCCATAAAGGACTCGCGCATTTCAACACCAATGTCACGATCTATAATTCGCAAGTATTTTTCTTCCGCCATGCTGAGCCTCCTTCAAATTTACCAGTATAGATCTATGGGGAAAGCCGCAAAAGTTACCCGCAAAAGGGAAGCCTAAGACTTGTCTGCACCACTTTTCGGGCAACCTTCAGAAAATGTATAAAAAGGCCGTTATCCTCTAAAAACACTAACATCCATTATATTACTTTCACAAAACAAGCACAATTAAACATTAACCCTGTAGACCTTCATCCCAAAGATAAGGCAGAAAAATAGGAAAATGTCCAATCCTGCGGCTTCCCGGATACATACACTAACCATATAGGCTTTTTTTCTTCCTATGGGCAGATGGAGAACAATGATCCTGTCAGGGATCCTGTCCCGAAGACCTTACCGATTCTACCGGAAATATAAAACACATGCAGCAAAACTACAGCCCTTATATTTCAAAAAAGTTATAAAATCACCGTATCTTATAATTATATCATTGTTTTACTCTTCTGTCCTATGTTTTTCAGCCTGATAAGGTTAGCAGCATTATTGCTTAGAAAGGAATGAAGCAGGTTTGCGCATCCAACGGATATCAAGCAAATGGGAGAAGACCAAGGTTTTGAACAGAAACGAACAGCTCAGAGTTTACATTCCGGATACCCGTCCGTTCTCTCCGGAACAGCTGGAGTCAATGTTAGAGGAATATGATATGGTTTATGTCAAGCCTGATCGCGGTACATTCGGGAATGGAGTGATGAGCGCCGAGCGTTATAGGGAAAATGAAGAGGAGGATTCACCTTGGATCTACAAGCTCCGTTTCGGCATCGAGTCCATAGCTTTCCAGTCTGTTCAGGAACTGCTTAAGACACTTGCAGAACGAATTGACAAAAGGCCATACCTCATCCAACAAGGAATCTCTATGATCACTCATGAAAACCGCAAGTTTGACCTTAGAGTTCTTGTGCAAAAGACCCCTCGCGGAAACTGGGAAACGACAGGCTATATCGGCCGGGTAGCGGCGAAGCAAAAAATTGTCACGAACCACCATAACGGAGGAATGGTCCTTTCCATCGAAGAACTTCTCAACGATTATTTGAACGGTAAGGAGCTGGCCGAGTTTATACGCAATTTGAGAGGACTTGGCGAAAGGGTCGGCTGGCAGTTGCAGAAAAAATACCCCAATCTTAAAGAAATCGGGCTGGATGTAGCCATTGATGAGGATTACTGGATGTGGGTTCTGGAAGTGAACACGCTGCCGGCATTGTTTCCGTTCAAATGGCTGAAGGATAAGTCCATTTACAAGAAGATCCGGGAATACGCCGTAGCCTACGGAAGACTTAGCGGCAAGAAGAAAACATCCTGAATTGTAAAAAAAGGTTAGGCCGATAGCTGTCATCGGTCTAACCTTTTCGTCTTAGATATCCAGGTTTCGCACGTACTTGGCGTGTTCCTGAATGAAGTCACGGCGCGGCTCGACGTTGTCGCCCATCAGTTTGTCGAACAGGGCGTCAGCCAGGATCGCATCTGAGATGGTAACCTGCTGCATCGTCCGGCTTTCCGGATCCATCGTCGTCTCCCACAGCTGCTCGGGGTTCATCTCCCCAAGCCCTTTATAGCGCTGAATGTTGTATTTAGCGCCTTCTCCAAACTCCTCGATGATTTCATCCCGTTCTTTCTCCGAACCGGCATAGCGAATTACTTTATTGCGTTCAATCTTGAACAGCGGCGGCTGCGCGATATAAACAAAGCCGGCTTCAATAATCGGACGCATGAAACGGAAAAAGAAGGTCAGCAGCAGCGTACGGATGTGAGCGCCGTCGACGTCCGCATCGGTCATAATGATGACCTTGTGGTAACGGGCTTTGGATATATCCAGCTCTTCGCCGATTCCCGTACCGAGCGCCGTAATAATCGCCCGAATTTCGGCATTGCCGAGAATCCGGTCAAGACGAGCCTTCTCTACGTTGAGAATTTTACCGCGCAGCGGCAGGATGGCCTGGAAATGGCGGTCACGGCCCTGTTTGGCCGATCCTCCTGCGGAATCGCCTTCGACGATGTACAGCTCGCTGATCGAGGCATCTCGGGAGGAGCAGTCCGCCAGCTTGCCGGGCAGGCTGCTTACCTCAAGGGCGCTTTTGCGGCGGGTCAGCTCGCGGGCCTTCCGGGCCGCTTCACGGGCTCTGGACGCCTGAATCGCTTTTTCAAGCACCCGTTTTGCTACAGCCGGATTTTCATCCAGAAATTCCTGCAGCTTCTCTGCAAACAGGGATTCGACAATACCGCGCACCTCGCTGTTCCCCAGCTTGGTTTTCGTTTGCCCCTCAAACTGCGGTTCCGGAATTTTCACGGAGATAATCGCCGTCAGGCCCTCTCTGACATCATCGCCGGACAGGTTGGATCCGCTGTCTTTAATAACGCCCGTCTTACGGGCATAATCGTTAATAATCCGGGTCAGGGCGCTCTTGAAGCCGGATTCATGAGAACCGCCCTCATGGGTATTGATGTTGTTCGCAAAAGAGTGGATGTTCTCCGAATAGCTGTCGTTATACTGGAGAGCAATCTCTACTTGAATCATCTCGCGGGAGCCTTCGACATAAATGGGCTCCTCGTGAAGCACTTCGCGGTTATGGTTCAAATATTTGACATACTCAATGATACCGCCCTCAAAGTGAAAAGAATCCGATTGTCCCGTACGCTCATCATGCAGCGTAATCACAATGCCTTTGTTTAGGAAAGCGAGCTCGCGGATCCGCGTGACCAGCGTATTGTAATCAAAGACCGTCGTCTCCGTAAATATTTCCGCATCCGGTTTAAACGTCGTCTTGGTTCCCGTTTCTTCACTTGTGCCGATCACTTGTAGCTCATATTGAGGCACCCCGCGATGGTACTCCTGCTGATAAATATGACCGTCACGCTTGATCTCAACGATCACTTTCTCCGATAGCGCATTCACAACGGATACGCCAACGCCATGGAGACCGCCGGACACCTTATAGCCCCCGCCTCCGAATTTGCCGCCTGCATGCAGAACCGTCATGACGACCTCGAGCGTAGATTTCTTCATCTTCGGATGTTCCCCAACCGGTATCCCCCGGCCGTTGTCAATCACGGTGACGCTATTGTCCTGGTGAACAATGACATCAATTTTGTCCGCAAAGCCGGCGAGCGCTTCATCGATGCTGTTGTCCACTACTTCCCATACCAAATGATGCAGCCCTCTGACGCTGGTGGAACCGATGTACATCCCCGGCCGCTTGCGGACGGCCTCCAGTCCCTCCAGCACCTGTATCTGACTCTCATCATACGATTGTCCGTTGATAGACATGCCTTCACCTACTTCTATGGATTATACTGCTGTAAAAAATTTATAATACAGATTCTAAGGGGTTACCCGTTTAGAGCTTATATTTCATACAAAGTATTGCATCTCTTCTTTAACGTTGCCGAAGAAATGGGGGAATAGTAAACCGTATGCTCGGTTACGACAATGGATTTCGCTTCTTCCTCACTAATCTGCACCATTCTCTTGGAGTTTAGCATGCTCGTCATAAACTGCTTTGAGATCCGGGACGACTTCACGATCGATATATCGAATATGGCAACCAGTTCCTTCGAAGAAATGACTTTCTCTCCACCCAGATGAATATACACTTGCCCGCCTCCGTCCTTAGAACATCACTTGCCCGTTATGAACATGAAAAATGCTGGCGTCCTTCAGCCGGCCGGCGTTAATGCTCTCCATACCGGTAGCCGTAATGAACGTCTGGACTCTGCTCTGGAATGTTTCGATCAGCTGTGTCTGGCGATAAGGATCCAGCTCTGACAATACATCGTCCAGCAGAAGGACCGGGTATTCCCCAATTTCCTGATGAATCAGCTCAATTTCCGCCAGCTTAAGCGAAAGCGCCGTTGTCCGCTGCTGTCCCTGCGAACCGAAAACCTGGGCTTCTTTTCCGTTAATATGAAAAGCCATATCATCCCGGTGCGGTCCGGCAAGCGTCATGCCCCGCCTAATCTCCTGATCTTTCAATTGTGATAACTTTATCATAAATTGCTCTAATAAGACAGCTTCATCTTCTTCATCCGCTGTTCCAAAGGATGGCAAATAGGTAAGTTCAAGGCTTTCTGCACCGTTCGTAATCCCAAAATGAATGTCGGAAGCCCACTTTTGCAGTTTTCTTATAAATTGTTTCCTTCTTTTAATGATTTTAACACCATGCTCTGCTAATTGCTCGTTCCATATTTCCAGCATGACGCCCGCTTCCGGACCGGCATGAAACGCACTCTTCAGCGTGTTGTTCCGCTGGAGGAGCACCTTTTGATACTGCTGCAAATGGAACAGATAGCTTGGCATGACCTGGCCGATTTCCATATCCAGAAACCGCCGGCGGATGCCCGGCGTTCCCTTTACGATCTCAAGGTCCTCAGGCGCGAACATTACCACATTCAGTGTTCCTACGAAGTCGCTCAGCTTGCGCTGCTCCAGGCCGTTCAATTTGGCTTTTTTGCCTTGTCCCGATAATCGCAGCTCCAGGCTGACGGTTCCGTATTTCTTCTCTATTTGAGCAGCAAGCACCGCTGCGTCTGCCTGAAAGGAGATCAATTCCTTGTCTTTGGACGTGCGGTGCGATTTGGTCAGGGCCAGCATCAGAATAGCTTCCAGGAGATTGGTTTTACCCTGGGCATTGTTCCCAAGCAAGAGGTTAACGCTGCCGAAGGAATCAAGCTTTAACTGCTCATAGTTCCGATAGTGCTCGAGATTTAAGTTTTTGACAAACATGCAGCAGCTCCCTTCTCTATAAGCGCCTTATCCTGTAGAAGAAACAGGGAACCGCACACCCTTATTTTCACTCTGCGACAACCTCAAAGGTGCCATGGCCCTCTACTTCTACCTTGTCTCCCGGATACAGCTTGCGTCCGCGGCGGTTTTCCGGTTCCCCGTTAACCTTGACGATGTCCTCCTGCAGCAGCGCTTTGGCCATTCCTCCTGTCGGCACGCAATCCGACAGCTTCAGAAACTGGTCGAGCTTGATATATTCGCTATGAATCTTGATTGGCTTCATCCGTAACTCTTCCTTCCCTGCTTTAGTTCGTTGTCCGGTAAGGCAGAATCAGATACAGGCTGCGGCTGTCGTCCATCGGTTTCACGATAATAGGGCTCATGGCGCCGGTAAACCCGAGATGGAGCTGTTCGCTCTCCACGACCTTCAGCACATCCAGCATGTATTTGGAGTTGAACGATATTTTCAGCGCATCCCCGGTAAAATCGATCACATCCAGCTGTTCGGTGACTTTGCCGAGCTCTGAAGAGCTGGACGAAATTTCAATCGTTCCATCCTCCATCGTCTGCAGTTTGACAATGTTCGTCTTCTCCTCGCGGGACAGCAAATAGGCGCGGTCGATCGAATCGCTAATTTTTTTTGTGTCCACAACAAGTTCTGTTTTGTAATGGGTCGGAATAATCTTAGAAGTATCCGGATACGTTCCATCCAGAATTCTCGAGTAGAACAGCACGCTGTCAATTTTGAACAGCACCTGGTTGTCGGCGACGACGATATCCACAACCGTATTTTGATCCGGAATGATTTTGCTCAGCTCATTCAGCGTTTTGCCGGAAATGACGATGTTGCTGAAACGGATGCCTTCCGCATTGTCAACCGGTGCCGTACGGCTGGCCAGGCGGTGACGGTCCGTCGCTACAAATTTGAACAAGCCCTCGCTCAAGTTCCAGAGCACTCCCGTCAGAATCGGCGTCGTTTCATGAGTAGAAATAGAAAATACCGTTTGTTTGATCATGTTCTTAAGCAGATCGCCCGGCAGGGAAATGACCTGGTCCTCTTCGATCGTCGGCAGAACCGGAAACTCCTCGGGATCGAGGCCCACCATCTGGATATCGGTTGAACCGGAGCGGATGAAGGTTTGGAAGCCTTCTTTTACCTCCATCTCAATTTCGGAAGAAGGAAGCTTCTTGATAATTTCGACGAAAAACTTGGCCGGCAGCACCACGCTCCCTGTACGTTCAATCTGCACGATCTGCTTGTTGTCTTCCTCCTGCGGAATGAATGCCTGAATCGATATATCCGTATCGCTTGCCGTCAAGGTTACGCCTTGAAAGTTAACCTCCAGCTTGATCCCGGTCAAAATCGGAATCGTTGTTCGGCTGGATATCGCCTTGGAGACATGCTGTATGGATTCGTTCAGTTCATTTTTCAAAATACGGATTTTCATAGTTTCACTCCTAAATGTATTGTGAAGCGGCTGTCTGACCTCGGTCTGCCGGTTTCCTTAAGGAAGGGCCGGAAGGCCCGTCTTAACGATGAAGTATTTATTTAAAACCCTTAGTAATAGCAGTAGGCACACTGAATATGTGGATAAGCCTGATAAGAACACAAAAGCAAGCCTATCCACATGTGCATAGCTTGTGCATAGGCTTTGATGCATTTGGCGAGTTATTCACTTGTGCATAAGTTGATGACTGGCTCTTCCCGTGTTTCTCTTATTTACCCGTTTACCCGAATGGTTTACGAAGTCGTATTCTTGATCTTGTCCGTAATGTTATTGATCACTTTAAACAGCTCCTGATCGCTCTTCATTTGCTGCGTGATTTTCTCATGGGCGTGAATGACCGTCGTATGGTCTCTTCCTCCAAAAGCTTCCCCGATCTTCGGCAGCGAATAATCGGTCAGTTCCCTTGATAAATACATGGCAATCTGCCTCGGAAAAGCAATGGCTTTCGTACGCTTGCGGGCTTTGAAATCTTCCAGCCGCAGGTTGTAATATTCGCCTACCTTTTGCTGAATGTCCTGGATCGTAATGATCTTCGGGCGGCTTGAAGGGATGATATCCTTGAGCGCTTCGGCCGCCAAATGCGTCGTGACATCCTGATTGATCAGCGACGAATAGGCGACAACCCGAATCAAGGCCCCCTCCAGCTCGCGGATGTTCGTATCGATCTGGTTGGCGATGTACATCATCGCTTCATTCGGAATATCCAGATTCTCGGCCCGCGCTTTTTTACGCAAAATAGCAATCCGCGTCTCCAGATCCGGAGGCTGAATGTCGGTAATGAGGCCCCATTCAAACCGCGATCTAAGCCGCTCTTCAAGCGTAGGAATTTCTTTAGGCGGACGGTCGCTGGAAATAATGATCTGCTTGCGCTCTTCATGCAGGGCGTTAAACGTATGGAAAAATTCCTCCTGCGTCGATTCCTTGCCCGCCAGGAACTGAATGTCGTCGATAAGCAAAATATCGATGTTGCGATATTTGTTCCGGAAGCTCTCGCCGCGGTTGTCCCGGATGGCGTTGATGAACTCATTCGTAAATTTCTCGGAAGAAATGTAGACGACTTTGCTGCTTGGCGAATGTTCGAGAATATAATGGCCGATCGCGTGCATCAGGTGTGTTTTGCCGAGTCCTACGCCGCCATACAGAAACAGCGGATTGTAGGCGCGGGCCGGCGCCTCGGCGACAGCAAGCGAAGCCGCATGCGCAAAACGGTTGCCTGAGCCGATAACAAACGTGTCAAACGTGTATTTGGGATTGAGCATGTTCGATATAGGCTCTTCAACCACTACCGGCTGCTGCTGTGGCTGCGGCAGAATCGGTTCGGCCGGTTTGTTCTCTTCAATCACAAAAGAAACTTCAAGCTGCTTCCCGATCTCTTCATAAATCGTGGTCGATACAAGCTTGGTGTAACGGCTTTCCAGCCATTCCACGGCAAAGGTCGTCGGCGCGGAAATGACAACGGCACGGTCGGAAATGGATACGGGCTTGGTGGCCTTGAACCAGGTGTCAAAGCTTGGCTTGCTTAGTTTCGTTTGGATGATGGAAAGAATTTGCTGCCATAATTCAGAGGTATGGCTGTCCACAGACTGTCACTCCTTTTAAAACTTACAATTGTGGCTTAAGCCATAAAATAGCTCCACCAAGTGGAGCCTTTGCTTCAGGCTTTGTCCCGCACGATTCGCAGGCCGAGAAGACTGAAATACTGTTTTTAAACACATAAATAGTCGAAAAAACAGAAATAAAGGGGAAAATTATCCCCAATAGTTGTGTTTGTGGATTAAGATTAAAAGAGGATAAATTCGAATTGTTCACAATTTTATCCACAGGGTGTTGATAAAGCTGATGGGATTCATAGATATTCACACCGAAAAGCAATCTAATCATAGCAAAAGAAGGCTTATATTTCAATGAGTGGGCGGAATTTATCCACAAATTCAATAACTTGTGCATAAATTTGCTTCACACCACTACATATTGTTTATAAATTGTTTAGTATTCGACAGAAACCGAAAAAAGGCAGCAAAAATTATGCACAGGTTATGAAGAATGTCCGTTTTTCCTGTCTTCCAAGTTATCTACAGGCTGCCTTAATTTCATGAAAGATTTTGGATGAAGAAAAATAGCGCAAAGAAAAACGTGCATCACGCGGATAGCACGTTTTTCTTTGCGCTGAATGATTTTGGTAAGCTAGAGGCTGCTACAGACTGCTGAGCTTGCGCTGAAACCGGGCGATATCGGCATATTCGTCTTCAAGCTTGCGGGAGATCCGAATGAAAATAGGGAGCAGCTCCTTGTACAGCGTTGTATGCTCTTTTATCGGCATATGCTGATAGGTGGCCCCAACCATACCGGAAACCACACTCAGCGATTCCGCCCGGCCGGTGGCATACAGGCCAAGAACGACAGCTCCGAGACAGGAGCTTTCAAAGCTCTCAGGAACCGTAACGGGCTGCTCAAAAATATCGGCCATCATCTGCCTCCACAGCTCGGAGCGCGCAAAACCGCCTGTTGCCAGTATTTTATTCGGCTGGCCGATCTGTTCCTCCATGGCGAGGAGCACCGTATACAGGTTATAAATGACGCCTTCCAGGACGGCGCGGATCATATGCTCCTGCTTATGATGGAGTGTCAGGCCAAAGAAAGAGCCTCGGGCGTTCGGATTCCATAGCGGAGCTCGCTCCCCGGAAAGGTAAGGATGGAACAGCAGGCCGTCCGATCCAGGACGAACGCGTTCCGCAATTTTGGTGAGCACGTCATAGGGGCTGATGCCGAGCCGCTTGGCTGTTTCGACCTCGGCGGCCGCAAATTCGTCTCTTGCCCATCGCAAAATAACGCCGCCGTTATTGACCGGTCCTCCGATAACCCATTGATTGCCTGTGAGCGCATAGCAGAAGATGCGTCCCTTCGGATCGATTACCGGCCGGTCAACCACGGTGCGAATCGCGCCGCTGGTGCCGATTGTAACCGCAACGACACCGGGATCGATCGCATTCACGCCGAGGTTGGACAGAACTCCGTCTGTGGCGCCGATAATGAAAGGCGTATCCGGATCCAGGCCCATTTGGCCTGCATATTCCGGGTTCATACCCTTCATTTCATAGGTGGTGGGCACAAGGCGCGATAAGCGGTCCCTTGTGATGCCCGCCACGTTTAGCGCTTCTTCGTCCCAATCCAGCTTGTTCAAATCTAGGAGCCCGGTACAGGAGGCCATGGAATAGTCTATGACATACTCTCCGAACAGCTTGTGAAATATATATTCTTTTATAGAAATAAATTTATTCGTTTGGGCAAACATTTCAGGCTCTTCATGACGCATCCAGAGGAGCTTGGTCAAGGGAGACATCGGATGGATGGGCGTGCCGGTTCTCAGAAAGATCTGATGTCCGCCCAGCTCCAACTTCAGTTTTTCCGTCCATTCGGCGCTTCGATTATCCGCCCAGGTCATGCACCGCATCAGCGGCTTATGCTCCCCGTTTACCGGGATGACACTGTGCATAGCGGCGCTGAAGGAGACGAACATGATGCTGCCTTGAGAAACCCCGCTTTGCTCTATAATTTGCTGCACAGATCGTAGTACGGCCGTAAAAATTTGCTCCGGATCCTGCTCGGCGATGGCAGAAGTCGGCGTATATAGAGGATATTCTTCACTTGCTTTCGCAACAATGGATCCGTCCTGCTTGAAAAGCACCGCTTTCGTGCTGGTTGTGCCGATATCGACCCCGATCATATGCGACTCATGATTCATAATTATGCCTTCTCTCCACTTTGAATATCTGGTTTAGTTTGTTCTTACTTATATAAACGTACTCAAAATCAGAATAAACACAAGGGCAACAACCGACAAAATGGTCTCCATGGCCGTCCAGGACTTTAGAGTTTGCGGAACCGACATATTGAAGAATTCCTTGATCATCCAGAAGCCGGCGTCATTGACATGCGACAGTACCAGGGAGCCGGCTCCGGTTGCCAGAACGACAAGTTCAACGCTGGTACCGGGTGTCAGCGCCAGAACCGGAGCGACGATGCCGGCAGCGGTCGTCATGGCGACTGTCGCTGAACCGGTAGCCACACGAATCAGGGCCGCTGTAAACCAGGCGAACAAGATGACATTAATATGGGCATGAGCCGCAACATCGGCAATGGCGTCCCCGACCCCGCTGTTGATCAAGACCTGCTTGAAAGCCCCGCCGCCGCCAATAATCAAAATAATTGTAGCGGTTGGCGCCAAACATTCGCTGCTGAATTTGGAAATCTGTTCTTTGGAGAAGCCTCGGACAAATCCAAGTGTGAAAAAGGCGAATACTACAGAAATCAGCAGGGCAATGACTTCATGCCCGATAAATTCGCAGAACTGGGTAAAGCCTTGCGTTCCCTCCGGATCGATAATATCCGCGATGGAGCCGGTCAGCATTAGAATAACCGGCATCAAAATGGTCAATAAGGTAATGCCGAAGCCCGGGAGCTCTGACGTTTGTTTTTCGGCAAATTGCTTGGCCAGATTTTCAGGCGGAGTGACCTCAATCCGTTTCCCGATGAATTTTCCAAACAGCGGTCCGGCAATAATAGCGGTAGGCAGTCCCACAATGAGCGAAAACAAGATCGTTCTTCCGAGATCCGCTTGATAAGCGTCGATCGCAATCATTGGTGCCGGATGAGGGGGCACAAGACCATGTACCGTGGACAGGCCGGCAAGAATGGGAATGCCGATTTGCAGCAAAGACATTTTGGTTTTGCGGGCAACGGTGAATACGATAGGAATGAGCAGAATGACGCCAACTTCAAAAAAGACCGGAATGCCGACGACAAAACCGACAATCATCATCGCCCAATGAACCCGTTTCTCCCCGAATTTATCGATCAGCGTTGTGGCGATGCGTTCCGCGCCGCCGGATTCCGCCATCATTTTTCCCAGCATGGTCCCAAGGCCAATTACAATCGCTATCGTACCAAGGGTGCCGCCAAGTCCGCTGGTAACCGATGTGATGACATCGGAGGCCTTCATGCCAGAAAGCAGCCCGAGCAGCAGGGCGGAGATGAGCAGCGTGACAAAGGGATTCCATTTGAACTTGGAAATCAGGACGATCAGGAAAATAATGACCAGCAGCGTCCAGACAAGCAGTGTGCCTTGATGGCTGAGCCCGAACAATGTATTCATGAGGAACCTCCTTTAATAAACGTTTGTATTTCATAATAACGCTTACAATTCCATGTTTTTTCATTCAGCTTCATTCGTTGGCATAAGTGTGAAAATATGATGTATACTCGTCGACAACTTATGGTAAAAAGCGCCGGAGGAGCAAACGCTTTTTATCTACTCGGGGTTAGGTATCAGGCAAACTGAGATGGAGGGTGTTGCGGGAATCGGCGAAATATTCCTCGACCTCATGGTGAATCCCTGCCGCATCCCCCGATTGAAGCGCATCCATTAGTTTGTTGTGTTTCTTAATGACTCTTATGATATTGTCTTCACCCAAGGAAAACATCTCCTCGGTCGTGATCAGCATGACGGCCATTACAATAGGGCGGATACTGTTCCACAGATGCAAAATGCGGGAGTGCTTCGCTTCGCGAATGATCGTCTCATGAAAGGCAAGGTCCTGATAAGAGAACTCAACCTTATCGTGATGCTTCGCTGCAAGCTCCATCCTGTCAATAATCTTCCTGAGGCTGTCAATCAGTATTGCCGTATCGGCCTCTGCCAGCCTTTGCTGAGCGAAGGTTTCAATTAAGTAGCGAACGTCATAAAGCTCTTCAATTTCCTGCAGGCTGAGTCCCAAGACGACTGCACCCATCCGTTCCAGACGAATAAGTCCTTCCGCGGCCAAGGCCTTCATCGCTTCGCGAACAGGGGAACGGCTTGTTCCGAACTCGGCGGCAATCCGGTTCTCCGTCAAAATTTCGCCCGATTTAACAGTTCCGTTAATGATCCGCTGGCGAAGTTCGCAAGCAATCGATTCTCCCAGGGACGCCCCTTGCAGCCATACAGCGGGATAATGCATGGTTTACCTCTCCAATCGTTAAATAAATTGTTACAGGTAGTCTGATTCTATCACAAATGAAGGCGCATACATTAAACAGTTGTTTAGCATAACATCATTTTGAACAGGCGTTGGCTTTCGGAGGACATCAGCTCCTTAAAAATATCGGTATACCTGTATACAACTTCAAGGTTGTGGTTTTATTTTACTCCTCCAAATGTTCACTGTAAAGACAAAATTGAAAGCGCATTATTTTCAATTGTCATTTTAGAAGCTCAATTAATGGCTTAGAGGATATTTTAAATGGTTATCCACATGTGAATAATTGATTTTTGAGTAGAAAAAGAGTACGAACCTGTGGATATTTGGTGCCGGACGGATGGGGCAGAGGTTCCGGTTGACTTTGGGCACATTTTATGATTAAATGTTAAAAGGCTTTTTCTGCGGTAAAATTTAATGAAGAAGAAGTAGGAGTATCCTGTTAGGAGGTGCAATAGATGAAACCGACTTTCAAACCGAACGTGAGCAAGCGCAAAAAGGTTCATGGTTTCCGTACAAGAATGAGCACGAAAAACGGCCGCAAGGTGTTGGCTGCTCGTCGTCAAAAAGGCAGAAAAGTATTGAGTGCCTAATACGTGCGTGCGTAAAGACCACTACGGTGGTCTTTTTTTCATAAAATAGCCATTTGGATTCGATTCTCATGTTAAAAATGAGGGTTAGGGCAGGCTGAAAGCAGCCCATAATGAAGAAACGGGGTCGTTCCTTTAACGGGAGCCGGCCTTCGATCAAGATAGCAAGGAAAGCAAGGAGAAAAGCCGTGCATAAAAAGCTGCGTTTACGCAATCGCGCCGATTTCGGTCGTGTATACCGTAATGGAAAGTCTTTCGCAAACCGCCAGCTCGTTGTTTACTGGTCACCCAGACCTGAAGTGGAACAGTTTCGGCTTGGCGTGTCCGTTAGCAAGAAGGTGGGCAATGCAGTCGTCCGTAACCGGATGCGCAGGCTGATTAAGGAAATTGTCAGGCTGAACAAGGACAAGCTGAACGAGCACGTCGATATCATCTTTATCGTACGTAAAGGCGCCCTTGAAATGAGCTATGGAGACCTGCAGAAAAGTGTCCTCCACGCCCTGCGTAAAGCCGCACTGCTCAAGGGCTCGAAGTCGTAAGCGGCTTATTTTCCTTGTCCGCTTAATTATGGTATGATTTAACCTGATGGAGTCTTAAGAGAGGGGTTTTGAAGTGTCTTTACTGAAGACTAAAAGAAGCAGATGGATTCTGCTTATTATGGCTATTGGCCTGATTGCCATTTTGGCTGGCTGCGGAACATCCGCCCATCAGGCAACAACCACCGAAGATTTGCGTACCGGCAATTTCTGGAATTCCAACGTTGTCTATTGGTTCTCCCTGTCGCTTGACACATTTGCCAAGTGGTTTAACGGAGAATACGGACTGGCGATCCTGCTCATGGTGATTATCGTCCGGACGCTGATTTTGCCGCTTACACTCAAGCAGGTGAAGAGCTCGAAGGCGATGCAAGCCATTCAGCCGGAACTGACCAAAATCAAAGAAAAGTATAAAGATAATCCTCAGCAGCAGCAGCAGGAAACGATGAAGCTGTTCCAGGAACATAAAGTCAATCCGATGGCTGGCTGCTTCCCGCTTCTGATTCAGATGCCGGTATTTATCGCGCTGTATAATTCGATTATCTATAACGGCGCTATCAGAAACCATTCATTCTTATGGCTGGAACTTGGCAAACCGGACCATCTGTTCATTCTGCCTCTGCTTGCCGCGGTTACGACATTTATCCAGACGAAGATGATGTCCAGCATGAATCCTGCAAGCATTGCAGGACCGATGCAGTTTATGATGTTTATTTATCCGGTGCTTATTTTCTTTATGGCTTACAATTTCCCTTCCGCACTGCCTCTGTACTGGGTTTATAGTAACCTGTATACAATCGTGCAGAACTTCTTCCTGTACCGGAAGCCTGCAGCGGTCGCGACGGCCGGCGGAACTGATGGCAGCGACGGAAAGAAAGGCAATTCCAAAAAAGGCGGCTCGAATTTAAAAGCCGGTACTCCTAACCGGAGCGCCAAGGAGGCCAAAAAGTCGAAATGAACAAAGTTGTGACGTCGGGAAAGACTATTGAAGATGCTGTTAAACAAGGATTGGCCATGCTCGGTACGACCGAGGATAAAGTTGCCGTTACCGTGCTTGAGCAGCCGTCAAGAGGATTTCTGGGTCTGATCGGGACGAAGCCAGCTAAAGTAGAGCTGTCGCTGCCTGCAGCGAATCGTCCGGAATCGGAACTGCCGAAAGAGGATCAACCGGTCTTTCATGATACCGTGCCGGAACCGGCGCGGGGAGAAGAGGGACAAGGCCGGGATCCTTATGAGGCGGCGGCGTCATTTCTGCGTGAAGTCGGCGAAACTATGGGTCTCCAGTTGGAAGTGGAGATTAAGAAGAATCGCGAAGGAACGCTGCTGGATATATCCGGCAGCAATTTGGGACTGCTGATTGGCCGCAGAGGTCAAACGCTGGATGCGCTTCAGTATTTGGCGAACATTGTGGCCAATCGATATTCGAACAGCTTTGTGCGTCTGATTCTGGATGCTGAAAATTTCCGGCAGCGCCGGAAGAAAACGTTGGAGGAACTGGCCGAACGGTTGGCTGCCCGGGTAGCTCGGACAGGCAAGGAGGTAGCGCTCGAACCAATGCCTCCCCAGGAACGAAAGGCGATTCATGCGAAGCTGCAGAATCATCCTGACGTGAGGACGTTCAGTAAAGGCGAGGAGCCGAATCGGCGAGTCGTCATTACGCCAAGAACCAAGTAAACAAGCGAACCGCAATGACGTACTGCTCCGGCACAACGTCATTGTTTTTTATTCTAAAGAACATTGAGGAAGAGGGGAAAGACTTGACATGTTAAGCGATACCATTGCTGCGATATCGACAGCTGTAGGAGAAGGCGGTATTGCGGTCATCCGCGTTAGCGGACCTGATTCCATTGCGGAAGTGGGGCATTTGTTCCGTTCCCGTATTCCGCTAAACGAAGCAGACAGCCATACCGTGCATTACGGTTTTATTATAGATCCTGAAACTTCCGAGAAGCTGGAGGAGGTTCTGGTCACGATCATGCGTGCTCCCCGTTCCTTCACGACGGAAGATATAGTGGAGATCAGTACCCACGGCGGTGTCATTTCCGTGAAACGGGTCATGGACCTTTTGCTTCAGCAATCCAAGATTCGGCTTGCGGAGCCGGGGGAATTTACGAAGCGGGCTTTCCTGAACGGAAGAATTGACCTTTCTCAGGCTGAGGCTGTCATTGATCTGATCCGGTCGAAATCGGACCGGGCCTTCTCGGTGGCTCTGAAGCAGGTGGGAGGACAGCTTTCGGGAAAAATAAAAGAAATGCGTCATACGCTGGTAGAGACGCTTGCGCATATTGAAGTCAACATCGATTATCCGGAGCATGATGTCGAATCGATGACGACCGGGTTTATCAAGGACCGCTGCAGCCAGGTAGTGGACCAGATTGAACGGCTGCTGAAGACGGCAAACGAAGGTAAAATTTTGCGGGAAGGCATTACTACAGCGATTGTTGGTCGTCCGAATGTCGGCAAATCATCGTTGATGAATGCGCTGACGCGGGAGAATAAAGCCATTGTGACGGATATTCCGGGGACAACGCGGGATGTGATTGAGGAGTATGTAACCATCAATAATATTCCTCTCAAATTGCTCGATACCGCCGGGATTCGCGAGACGCTTGATGTAGTCGAAAAAATCGGAGTGGAGCGTTCCAAAGCTGCCGTGGATGAAGCAGACCTGATCCTGTTCGTATTGAACGGGGCGGAGCCGCTGCATGAGGATGAGCGGGTTCTAATCGAAAGCATCCGCCATCGTCAGGTGCTTGTCCTGATCAATAAGGTTGATTTGCCGCAGCAGCTGGACCGAAATGCGCTGCGGACGTATTTTGCAGAGGATCAGATGGTTGAGCTGTCGGTGAAAACTCATGATGGTTTGCAGCGGCTTGAAGAGGCGATTACGAACCTGTTCTTTGGGGGAAAGCTGGAATCCGGCGATTTGACCTACGTCAGCAACGTGCGGCATATTGCGCTGCTGAAGAAGGCCAAGCAATCGCTGCTGGATGCTTATGAAGCGGCAGATAGCGGCATCCCGATTGATATTATGCAAATCGATGTCCGATTGGCCTGGGAACAATTAGGCGAGGTGATCGGCGATTCAGCGCCGGATGCGCTGCTGGATCAGATTTTCTCGCAATTTTGTCTGGGCAAATAAATGCAAAATGCAGGAAATGCGTTTATCCGGCTGCACTTCATGGTATCATGGTAGAGCAGCTCATTTTAAATTTAATCCATTCAGGGTTTTGAAAATCCTAACAAATATATAAATTACACAAAAAATAAAGGAGGTATTCGTAATGAGCTATGTAGCAGGAAGCTACGATGTTATCGTTGTCGGTGCGGGTCATGCGGGTTCTGAAGCGGCTTTGGCTGCTGCTCGCATGGGCTGCCGTACACTCATGGTGACGATTAACTTGGATATGATTGCGTTCATGCCATGCAACCCGTCGATCGGCGGGCCCGCCAAAGGACATGTCGTCCGTGAGATTGATGCGCTTGGCGGGGAAATGGGCCGCAATATTGATAAGACATTTATTCAAATGCGTATGCTGAACACAGGGAAAGGGCCAGCCGTTCACGCGCTTCGCGCGCAAGCTGACAAATTCCTGTACCAGCATGCGATGAAAGAAACAATGGAACGTGAACCGAACCTGACGCTTCGTCAGGGGATGGTGGAAGAACTGATTGTGGAAGACGGACAGTGTGTTGGAGTGATTACGAAGACTGGCGCCGAATACCGGGCAAAAGCCGTCGTGCTTACAACCGGCACGTATCTGCGCGGCAAGATCATTATGGGTGAGCTGATGTATGAGAGCGGACCGAATAATCAGCAGCCTTCCGTGGGTCTTGCGCACCATTTGAGGGAGCTCGGGTTTGAGTTGGTTCGTTTTAAGACCGGTACTCCGCCTCGTGTGCACAAGGATACGATTGATTTTTCCCAAACTGAAATTCAACCCGGAGACGATAAGCCGAAATTCTTCTCCTATGAAACAAAAGGATCGGACAACGAACAGCTGCCATGCTGGTTGACTTATACTTCGGTAGACACTCATGAAATCATCAATGCGAATTTGCACCGCGCTCCAATGTTCTCTGGTGTAATTGAGGGAACGGGGCCTAGATATTGCCCGTCTATTGAAGATAAGATTGTACGCTTCAGCGATAAGCCGAAGCATCAGATTTTTCTGGAGCCGGAAGGCAAGAACACATCGGAATATTACGTACAAGGCTTGTCAACAAGTATGCCAGAGGATGTACAGTTGAATATTCTTCGTTCCATCCCTGGCTTGCAAAATGTTGAGATGATGCGTACAGGCTATGCGATTGAATATGATGCCATCGTGCCAACCCAATTGTGGCCGTCTCTGGAGACGAAACGTCTGCCCGGATTGTTTACGGCCGGTCAAATCAACGGAACCTCCGGCTATGAAGAAGCGGCCGGTCAAGGCATTATGGCCGGAATCAATGCGGCGCGGAAAGTGCAAGGCAAAGATCCTGTCGTCCTGAACCGTTCTGAGGGCTACATTGGCGTTCTGATCGACGATCTGGTGACCAAAGGAACTAATGAACCTTATCGTTTGCTTACCTCGCGTGCGGAATATCGTCTTCTGCTGCGTCATGACAATGCGGACTTACGCCTTACGCCGATCGGTTATGAAATCGGATTGATTTCGCCTGAACGTCACAGCCAATTTTTGGATAAAAAACACAAAGTAGAACAAGAAATCGAACGTTTGCAAAAGACGAAGGTTAAGCCTTCTGATGTGAACCCGCTGCTTGTGGAGAACGGTTCGGCGCCGATTCAGGATGGCAGCAACTTGCTGACGATTTTGCGGCGTCCCGAAATAACTTATGATTTGATTCATTCCTTGTTCCCCTCGGATATCGAACTTGATGAAGAGACGAGAGAACAGGTTGAGATTCAGGTGAAATACGCTGGGTACATTGAGAAGCAGCTGGTTCATGTTGAACGGCTGCAAAAGATGGAGCAGAAGAAAATTCCGGATTCCATCGAATACGAAGACATTCAAGGACTGGCTATAGAAGCGCGGCAAAAGCTTGCCCAAATCCGTCCGATTTCCATCGGCCAAGCCTCCCGGATTTCCGGTGTAACACCGGCCGATATCTCGATTCTGCTTGTCTACCTGGAGCATTTCAACCGGGTGACGGCATCGAGAGAGGGGTAATGACGAAGCATGGATGATGTTCAATCCCAGTTTACCGGACTGCTTGAGCAGCGAGGGATCAGGCTGAATGATCGGCAGCTTGATCAGTTTGAGAGCTACTACCTGGAACTGGTCAGCTGGAATGAAAAAATGAATCTTACCGGCATTACGGACCGGGAAGAGGTATATATTAAACATTTTTACGATTCGTTATCGCTTGCTTTTTATGTAAACATGGAAGGGAAAAATGCGATAGCGGACATCGGCTCAGGAGCAGGATTTCCGGGTATTCCGTTAAAGATTGCTTTTCCTCATCTAAAGCTGACGATTGTTGATTCGCTTAACAAGCGCATTCAATTTCTGCAGCACGTTGTAGGCGAGCTGAAGCTGGATGAAGTGCAGTTGATTCATGGTCGCGCCGAAGATGTGGCTCGTAAGCCGGAACATCGCGACTCTTATGATCTGGTAACGGCGCGTGCAGTAGCCAAGTTGGCTGTATTGAATGAATTTTGCCTGCCCTTTGTCAAGGTGGGTGGAGTGTTCGCAGCTATGAAAGGTACCGATCTGGCTGAGGAGGTAAAGGAAGCAGCACGCAGTTTGAAGGAGCTAAAAGGTGTGCTTCTGGAAGCGTTCCAGTTCACACTGCCAGTATCCGAATCCAATCGTCATATTCTTGTGGTGAAGAAGAGCAATCCGACTCCTGGCAAGTATCCGCGAAAAGCAGGAACTCCACTGAAATCACCGCTTGTATAGATTTTGGGGTGTTCCACGAAGTCTAATTTTTTTGAGAACTATCTATCTCTATATACCTGTAGGTAAGGATAGGGATTTCACTTTGGTTACTGCCTGAAAAAATCGGAGTACTGCTGGTTTATGCTAATAGCGATGCTCGTTTCCCGATTATGTTGGCAAGGAACGGGTCTCCTTTCGCGGTAACCTTGTCTCTTTGTTCGCCAGTTATGATTAGGTAGTTTGTTTGGTTAGTATGGGGGTGCCTAGGGCACCCCTTATTTTTTACAGTTTTCTGATACAACCATAGAGATAACCTGTTCCACGTGAAACAATTATCTGTGAAACGTAAAAATACGTCTCTGAATATAATAGGATTATAGAGAAAAAAGTGGTAGAATAGAGTTATCCCGCAAACTTCTTTGGATGTATTTTTTTGCAGTATCATGTGCTTTTTTAATACAGTTAATTGCAAATCATGGACCTAATGATCTGCAAAGTTTTACATAAGAAAAGTCGGCGTGGGTAAATGAAATTCCGGTAAGACAGTGCAGTCTTAAGGGAAGTCATAAAGAAATGTCTTTATGAAACTATGAAATTAGGTGGTAATCTGCGGAATGAAAGAACAATTTTCTAAATTGTTTGGTTTAACCGAGCGAAACGTCGGGGATGAAGTGAAGCAAATTCCTGTTGAGGAGATTGTTGGGAGCCCTTATCAGCCTCGAACCATTTTTGATGATGAGAAGATTGATGAGTTGTGCCAAACGATCAAAACACATGGGGTCATCCAGCCTATTGTTGTCCGCTATCGTAATAACACTTATGAAATCATAGCCGGCGAACGGCGATGGAGAGCGGTCAAAAAACTTGGTTGGGACACGATTCCAGCCATTGTTCGGGAATTTAATGATTCGCAAGCAGCTTCGATTGCTTTAATTGAAAATCTCCAACGAGAAGGCCTGACCTCAATCGAAGAAGCGTTGGCTTATCAGAATTTGATTGATCTTCATCAATTGACCCAGGAGAGCCTCGCTCAAAGGCTGGGTAAGAGCCAATCGACGATCGCCAATAAAATCCGTCTGCTTCAATTGCCGGAAGTGGTAAAGACCGCATTAATGGAACGGAAAATAACAGAACGTCATGCTCGTGCGCTATTGTCACTGGATACCGAAGAACTGCAGTTGAAGGTTCTTGAAGAAATCATTGCCAAAGAGTTGAACGTGAAACAGACGGAAGCGCGTATTGCTTTTTATAAAGAAGTTTCGAAAATTAAAAAGAAGAAACGGATATCTTTTACCAAAGATGTTCGTCTTGCCTTGAATACCATTCGTCAATCCATTGATATGGTGAATGATTCCGGTTTACAGATTAAAACATCGGAAACGGATCATGAAGACCATTATGAAATCATAATCCAAATCCCTAAACGGTAATGGATAGATAAGTGATCAGGGAGCGGCAGGAAGAGCCGCTTTTTGTGTCTTTTTGTAGTTGCAGCTGAAGAAATACAACGATAGATCTACAAGAAGATTTCTTATAAATATTGAGGTGAACAGGTTGTCTAAAACTATTGCCATAGCTAATCAGAAGGGCGGGGTCGGCAAAACGACGACATCCGTTAATTTGGGTGCTGGCCTTGCGATGTTAGGGAAGAAAGTTTTACTAATTGATATTGACCCGCAGGGCAATACAACGAGTGGTATTGGAATTAATAAGGCAGACGTGCCGAATTGTATTTATGATGTGCTCATCAACGAAATACATCCGAAAGAGGCGATCACGCCAACGCAAATTGAAGGGCTTGACGTGATTGCTGCAACGATTCAGCTAGCTGGTGCGGAGATTGAACTGGTTCCTACCATTTCCAGGGAAGTGCGCTTAAAGAAAGCGATCCAGCTAGTAAAAAATGATTATGACTATATTCTGATTGATTGCCCTCCTTCATTGGGGATATTGACATTGAACTCTCTCACAGCTGCCGATTCTGTGTTAATTCCGATTCAATGTGAATTTTATGCGCTTGAGGGATTGAGCCAGCTGCTGAATACGGTGCGCTTGGTTCAGAAGCATTTGAATACCTCATTGGAGATTGAAGGCGTTCTGCTCACGATGTTTGACGCCAGAACGAATTTAGGGATACAGGTGATTGAGGAAGTGAAAAAGTACTTCCAGCAAAAGGTATATAAAACCGTAATTCCTCGCAATGTCCGTTTAAGTGAAGCGCCATCGCACGGTCAGTCGATTATGACCTACGACCCTCGCTCCAAGGGAGCGGAGGTTTATCTTGAGTTAGCAAAGGAAGTGGTTTCGTATGAGTAAACGCCTTGGTAAAGGACTTGATGCTCTGATTCCTTCGCTATCTGTTAATGAAGATGACAAAGTGGTGGAAATCGCATTAAAACAGCTTCGCGCCAATCCTTATCAGCCAAGAAAATCGTTTGACGAAGAGGCGATCAAAGAGCTCGCCGAATCCATCCGTCAACACGGAGTTATTCAGCCGATCATTGTCCGCAGTGTGCTTAAGGGCTATGAAATCATAGCCGGCGAACGAAGATTTCGTGCCTCCCAGTATTGCGGCAAAGAGACCATCCCTGCCGTTGTCCGGAATTTTACAGACCAGCAGGTTATGGAAATTGCTTTGATCGAAAACTTACAGCGTGAAAATTTGAATGCCATGGAAGTAGCCGTAGCTTATCAAGGGTTAATGGACCAATTTAACCTTACCCAGGAAGAGCTTTCACTGAAGGTGGGAAAATCTCGCTCGCATATTGCCAACTTTTTAAGATTGCTGGCGCTGCCCGAAGAAGTGAAGGATTATGTTTCACGTGGAACATTATCAATGGGACACGCAAGAGCGCTAGTAGGATTGAAGAATCCGGAAGTCATCAAGCAGTTAGCCAAGCAGTGTATTGAACAGGAATGGAGCGTAAGGGAGTTGGAGGAAGCCGTCCAGCAACCGGATCGAAAGGGTAAAGATAAGCCGAAACCTCAGACGAAAAAGAGAGATCCTTATATTGAAGAAGTAGAAGAGACACTGCGAGATCGTTATAAAACAACCGTAAAGATCAAATCGAATAAGGATAAAGGTAAAATCGAAATCAACTATTACAGTCAGCAGGATCTGCAGCGTTTGCTCGATTTGCTTCAATAAGAGAAGACGACATATCTGTCTTGAACGAAGATGGGTGTGTCTTCTTTGTGGATGAAGTTAAGATAGCAAATGGTACGTCATTCAACAAGCAAATGAAGTAGGCCATATAGTGCAAGGGGAGGGAGAACACTGGAAGCAAAGGAAATCATTTATTTGGATCATGCTGCGACTTCCTGGCCTAAGCCAAAGTCAGTCGTTCAGGCAGTCTTGGAATCGATGTCCGGAGTCGCTGGAAGCCCCGGTAGAGGAACTCATGGAATGTCTTTGCAAGCAGGACGAATGATGAATAAAGCGAGAATGGCACTCTCCAAACTGCTCGGCTTCAGCAACCCGAATGATGTAGCTTTCACCAATAACGCAACCATGGCGCTTAATTTAGCGATAAAAGGTTTGGTCAAGCCAGGGGATCACGTCATTACCACGATGCTGGAGCATAATTCGGTAAGAAGACCGCTCGAATATTTGAAGCGGACCTCCAATATTGAGGTTGATTATGTACCGGTCGAGCCATCCGGAGAAATGGATTTTCAGGCTCTGAAAGGCTTGTTCCGTTCTAATACCCGGGTGGTTATTGCCACTCACAGTTCAAATTTGTTAGGGTGCATTTTGTCAATCCGGGAACTGGCCGAGCTGGCTCATGAGCATGGGGCGGTCATGCTTGTAGATGGTGCACAAACAGTAGGCCACTATCCAATCCATGCGGAGGACATGAAACTGGATTTGTTGGCATTTCCTGGTCATAAGGGGTTGCTTGGACCTCAGGGCACAGGGGGGCTTTACATCCATCCGGAAATCAATTTGGAGCCCCAGATGCATGGTGGAACCGGAAGCCAGTCCGAACAACCGGAACAGCCTGATATCAGACCAGAACGTTATGAAGCTGGAACCCCCAATGTACCCGGGATTGCGGGCCTTGCAGCAGGCGTGGAAGAAATTTACAAAATTGGTGTAGAGCCTATTTACAATCATGAATGGACATTAACTCAACAGATTATAGAGGGGCTTCAAGAATTGAAGGGGATCCGGATTTTGGGTCCAAAGCTTGGAGTTGCCCGAACCGGAATTGTTTCCTTCGTGCTTGAAAATCAGGATCCGGCACAAACGGCCTTTGAGCTTGATCGGCAATATGGAATTGCGGTCAGGGCAGGATATCACTGTACACCACTTGGGCATGAATCAGCCTGCACTTTAAATACTGGGGCGGTCCGGGTGAGTGTTGGACATACTACAGAGGAGCAGGAAATCGATGCTTTGCTCAGGGCCGTTTACCAATTGAGCCAAAGATAGAAACAATATCGGTGTGATATGGCGTGCAGGCGGAACATCGGGTATTAAAAAGGAGAAGAACACAGACATGCAGGAATTGAATGATCTCATTTCAGACCAATTATTTGCGCTGATTGGCGGATTGGCCTTATTGGTTGTTTGGCTGCTCATTTGGAATTTTGTGCAGGGAGCAAGGCTCAAAAGAATGCGCGGCAAATATGAAATGATGATGAAGGGAACAGGGGTAGAGGACCTGGAATCTTTGCTTGTTAATTTAAAGGTACAACTCGATGAGGTGGAGGACGAACATGCAAAGCAGCAGCGGCAACTGCAGCATCTGCAGACGATTATCCCTAAACAGAAAGCAAAAATAGGCATAAAGCGGTACAACGCTTATGCCGATCATGGAAGTGACCTCAGCTTTTCCGTAGCCATTGTTAATGATGCCAAAGATGGGGTAGTGATCACAGGTCTTTTTAATCGGGATGGCTCTTATGTTTATGCCAAACCTCTCCAGCAAGGAAACTCAACTTATTCGCTTTCTCCCGAGGAGCTGGAAGCCATTAATCTGGCTGGACAAGAGTCGTAAACCCGCGTTTCCATTCTTTGATCGCTGAATAAAGGCTGCTGGCAATAATATCTGAGAGACGCATAACGAGACTAAGCCTTGTATTCTGAAGCACAAAGTATTCCATAAAGCCGCCGACATTGACGATGCCTGTGAGATGGATATCGCCGACCGGCGGCAGTTCTTTATTTACGCCTGCCCCCGGACGAAGCGGTCCCTGGACAATTTGAATGCAGCCAACGCTGGAAGATTGACCAAGGCAAGCATCAATACCGATAATAAAGGGATCCTCAAATTTTTGATGAACTTGAGATAAGGTCTCCTGCAGGTTCATGGCATGAACCGGTTGTTCAAGCGTACCATATAAGTGAAAGAATGAATGGTCGAACTTAGATAAGGCCGTACCCACAAGCGGTCCCAAACAGTCACCCGTCGAACGGTCCGTACCGATGCAAATAACGACGATGGGGCGATGGGAAGCCGTTTGAGAGAAATGCAATAAAAGGCGATGAATCAGGGCAGAATGAATATCCGGCTCTGCATGGGGTATTTTTAAATAGGGGATCTCCTGCACTGTCGGTATAGGTTCTAATTGTGACATGAAAGGCTCCTCTCCTTAACTGTGGAAGTCGTCATGAGCATGGACAAACGGATTTGCAAGCTTGGGTAGTAGTAGTTAGTATATGAAAAATGGACAAATTTTATACTTGGAACTGGAAATAGAAGAGGGGGAGTCCAGATGGAGGATTGGCTGGTTATGGCCTTCGATTCGACCCAGCATGCACTAAGGTCAGAAACGCTTATGGAATATTTGAATATCGAGTTCGACTTGTTTCCTACGCCGAAGACGATTACGGCAGGCTGCGCTTTATCTATTCAGTTTCCGCGAGAATACTTGAATCAGGTTGCTGCAATGATTCATCAGGAGAAGGTCGAGATCAGAGGAATTTTTATAAGAAAAGACGACATCTATGAAGCAATCAGGCTGGAGGAGGTATAGCTTTTGAATCGTTATTTGTTTGAAATCAGCAGTGCCCAGCAAGCCCTGGAAGAGGCGAAATCCTGGAATCAGCAAATGTGGGACAGAGTAACCGATGCAACGATGTGGGGGCATATTCTGTTCTCCGGACTGCGTATCATTGTTATTTTGCTCCTGACAAGGTTGTTCGTCAGAGTCATATATAAGGTGATTGACCGTTCTTTGCAGCGGCGTGAGAATAACCGGTTAAGCGTCAGTCCAAGACGTTTTGTGACGGTTGGAGAACTTCTGAAGAATGTAACTTCTATTGTAAGCAACTTTGTAATGATCATGCTTATTTTAAGCGAACTCGGTGTGAATCTGGCTCCGCTGATAGCCGGGGCGGGGGTGCTGGGACTGGCCATCGGTTTTGGTGCGCAGAGCCTGGTCAAGGATGTGATTACCGGCTTCTTTGTCATCCTGGAGGATCAGTTTGCGGTTGGAGATGTCATTCAGATTGCAAACGTTAAAGGAACGGTTGAAATGATCGGACTTCGCTCCACTCGATTGATCAGCTGGACGGGAGAGGTACACATTATTCCTAACGGGATGATTACGAATGTAACCAACTTCTCCTTGAATAATTCTTTAGTTCTTGTCGACCTGCCTTTCAGCAATACGCGGAAGCTTGATGATGCCATTGATCTTCTCAAGGCGGCTATGGTTCAATTAAAAGAGGACAGCAACCTGCTGGAACAGGTTCCGAACGTAGTAGGGGTACAGTCCTTGACCACCAGCGAATACGTTGTTCGCATCACAGCGGAATGCCAGCCTGGGTCGAAAGCCGGTCTTGAGCGGGAAATTAAGGCTTACGCCAAGAACGCATTGGAGCAAGATGAGATTAGACGATCAGCCCAACCAGAGGGAGGAGCTTCATAAATCGAGATTATCGCAAAATAGGGGGCTACATGATGGAACGGAAATCTTTTCAACTCGGGGATATTGTACAAATGAAAAAAAATCATCCATGCGGGAGCAATGAGATGGAAATTATTCGGATGGGCATGGATATTCGGATCAAATGTGTAGGATGCAAGCATAGCGTTCTGATCCCTCGGGCCAAATTTGAGAAAAATATGAAGAAAGTACTTCGTTCGGCAGCGACCGATCTAGAAAATGATAAGCCTAATGCTGAATAAATTGTTTATTAATTTTATTGTTGCAAGTGTTATAAATTTATGTTAAAATAAATAATGCTGCGGAAAGGTACCCAAGAGGTCCAAGGGGGCTGACTCGAAATCAGTTAGGCGTCGCAAGGCGTGCGTGGGTTCGAATCCCACTCTTTCCGCCATTACAATGAATGTATGAAGCTTTTGCATCTCAGGGAGAAGCAAGGGCTTTTTTTATTTTTTCGAAACATAAGAGAAGGAAAAGGGCCCCTTGCGGGACCCTAATCGACGGCGCTTTCTGATTGGAATTCTTGTCTCACAAAACTGGAACTTGGACAGCTGATCCAAAAGGGCCAGCCGCGCCGTAAAGTCTAAACTTTAGCGGTGATATCCTTATGATCCGTGTATTCGTGAATAAGACTCCTAACAGCAGTTATAAGCGGCTTGATCCAACGGAACCACACCTCTCTTGACTGCGCCGTCTGATTATATAATGTCCGGCATGATGAAACAATATGCATGATTATAAAATTCGGATCAGGAAATTAATGGACAAGTGCTTTTTCTGCTTTCTTCCATTTACGGTTCTTGTTTGTAGTGTCTGGGAAGGACTCGCCCTTCTTCAGCTTGATGCGTTTTGGGTTTTGAATTTGGGTATGGAAGCTTCGGGCCTCGCCGACTTCCGTGTAAATGCCATCATTGGGCGCTTTGTCTCCAGGCTCAAATTCCGTGCGTTCACCCATCCGTATCGTCTCCTTTGCGGTTTAATAATGGACTGCCTTTGTAGTTTGTTCCGGCTCAGCACAATTGATAAGAGGTCAATAATGTCAACTTGCAACTTAGGCGCCAATTTGTTATATTATTATGGTGCGAGTTTATGCTCGCTCCTTGCTCCCAAGCGATAGAGTTGGGGGCCGTGAGTCCAAGAGGAGGTGAAAGATATGCGCAAATACGAAGTGATGTACATTATTCGTCCAGACGTTGAGCAGGAAGCTGTTCAAGCAACTGTCGAAAAATTCCAAGGCATCATCCAAAACGGTGGGGAAATTACAAGCCACGAAGTTATGGGTAAACGCCGTCTTGCGTATGAGATCAACAAGTTACGTGAGGGAGTTTACGTGCTCGTAAACTTTACGGCAACTCCTGAAGTTGTTAACGAACTTGAGCGGATTTTGAAAATCTCTGATGAGATTATCCGTTATCTCATTACGAAAGACGTTGCTTAATAGCGGGTTGTAAGGATTACCCAAAGGAGGGACCTCGGATTGTTGAACCGTGTCATTCTAATCGGCCGGCTAACGCGGGATCCGGAGTTGCGTTATACGCCATCGGGCGTTGCGGTAACTCAGTTCACTCTTGCTGTGGACAGACCCTTTACGTCACAAGGCGGAGAGCGGGAAGCGGATTTCATACCGGTCGTAACGTGGAGACAGCTGGCGGAGACCTGCGCCAATTACTTGCGCAAAGGTCGTTTGACTGCAGTGGAAGGACGCATACAAGTACGGAATTACGAAAATAACGAAGGTAAGCGTGTGTACGTGACCGAAGTAATTGCCGATAATGTCCGGTTCTTGGAGTCCAACCGCGAAAGCGGCGGTGGAGGCGGAGGAACGCAGCGGGAAGAAGCTTCCTTTGGAGGCGGAAACCGTAGCAACAACGGCGGCTACTCACGCGGCAATCAGGATCCATTTTCCGACGATGGGAAGCCGATTGATATTTCGGATGATGATTTGCCATTTTAACTTGGAAAGGACTGAATAGAACATGGCTTTTAAACAAAGAGAAGGCGGAGACAACGACAAAAGACCGGCACGCCGCGGCGGCCGCAACAAACGTCGTAAAGTATGCTTCTTCACTGTGAACAAAATTACTCACATTGACTATAAAGATACGGAGCTGCTGAAGAAATTCATCAGCGAGCGCGGTAAAATTTTGCCTCGTCGTGTAACTGGCACCAGCGCCAAATACCAACGCCTTTTGACGATCGCTATCAAGCGTTCCCGTCAAATCGCACTGCTTCCATACACAACTGAATAAGTGATGTGAGAGCGGACCAAAGCCGATCGTGGGAAACCATGGTCGGCTTTTTTTATAGTACGCCCAGCATGGGCGTCATCTACACGGTGAAAGTCCGGAATGGGGGCTGGCGAGCGCCTACCATTAGCCAAGGGTAAGGGTGTCCCATCGTGAGGTGGAATCTGAAGGAAGCCGGAGGCAAAAG
>NZ_JAIOGQ010000041.1 GCF_019904135.1 Paenibacillus caui
CTTGAACAACTCTATTATAACGTTCGCATCAGGTGGTTTTTTGCTATAAGCCTGGACTACACCACCCGCATAGCGGGTGGATTTTTGTTTCGCACGCTTCGCGAGCTCAACTGGCTTAAGCCACTATTAAAAAACGGCTTGCCCACCCGGGCAAACCGTTTCTTTTTTTACGCTATTTAGGCGATCACTGATTCTCCAGTTCTTCCTTGCTGACAAGCGTAACTAAAGCGTTTGCAGCCTGCTCAGCATCTGCACCTTCGGCACTTATGTAAATTTCAGTGCCTGTACTAATCGCAAGGCTCATAATCCCCATGATGCTCTTGGCATTCACTTTCTTGTCGTCCTTCTCCACAAAAATCTCGGACGAGTATTTATTCGCTTCCTGTACAAAAAGTGCTGCCGGCCGGGCATGAAGCCCTGTCTTCAAACGAACGGTTACCGGGTGTTTGATCATGGAAACCTTACCCCCTCTTACATAATCACTCCGCATAGTATGGACATTTTAATAAAGGTAGTATACCATACAAGACTTACTTCAAACTAGCCTTATCCCCGGCGAATTTTTTCGGCCATTTCGTCAATTTTCCGCAGGCGATGGTTAACCCCAGATTTGCTGACGCCGCCTTTCAGCAGCTCTCCGACTTCCTTCAAATTAATATCGGGATAGGCAAGACGGACCTCGGCCACTTCCCGCAGCTTGTCAGGCAGATTTTCGAGTCCGACTTCTTTTTGAAGCAGCTTGATATTGTCAATTTGACGGACAGCCGCACCGATCGTCTTATTGAGATTTGCAGTCTCACAGTTTACGATCCGGTTGACGGAATTTCGCATGTCCCGCATGATTCGCACATCTTCGAATTTGAACAAGGCCTGATGGGCGCCGATAATGCTTAAAAATTCAATAATCTTCTCGCCTTCCTTGATGTAGAAAATAAACCCCTTCTTGCGCTCGATACAGCGGGCGTTCAAATGGAATTCCGAGGCCAGGTCGGCCAGGGCCTGGCAATGCTCTTCGTACATCGAGGCGATCTCCAGATGATAGGACGAGCCTTCCGGGTTGTTCACGGAACCCCCGGCGAGAAAAGCTCCTCGCAGATAAGCCCGCTTGCAGCAGTCTCTCTGCGTCAATTCCGGGTGAATGCCCTCCATAAAGATAAATCCTTCGGATACGATCTTGAGCTCTTTCAGTATTTCCTGAACACGTGCCGGAATACGCACGATATAAACATTGTTCTTCTTGAGCCGCATTTTCTTGCGGACGAGCAGCTCCGTATGGACATCAAAATGCTTTTTGATCAAGGAGTAAATCCGCCTTGCGATCGCGGCATTTTCGGTGGAAACGTCCAAAATGACTTTTTTGTTCGAAACCTGGACTGATCCGTTCATCCGGATCAGCGCCGATAGTTCAGCCTGTTCACAGCAGGCTTCCGCTTCGACCATGGTCAGTTCTTTTTTGGTTTGTGCCGCAAATGACAAAGGGACTCACCTCTTTCGTGTAATCCAGTTTTCCACCAGCTGGTAAATATGATGGCTGAGCTTGTCGGCGTCATGACGCAAATAGCGCCTGAACAGCACGAGCGTATCTGCAATGACTTTATAGCCACGGCTCGTCACCACGTCAAAATCCAGCTGGACGGGCTTGGCGCCCTTCTCGGCATAAAAATTCTGGACCTGCATCGGAATTTCACCGTCGTTGACAATGACGTAATCGAACAGATGATGTCCAACATGATCATAAATGGCCTGCAGGTGATCACTGACCGTATAATCATCAGTTTCTCCAGGTTGGGTCATTACATTGCAAACAAATATTTTTATGGCTTCCGTATTGCTGAGCACAGCCTCCGCCAGCTTCGGTACAAGCAGGTTTGGAATGATGCTCGTATACAAGCTGCCCGGACCGATCAGAATGGCGTCCGCTTCCTTGATCGCCTCACAGGCCTCCGGCAGCGGTTCAACATGTTCCGGCTCGAGGAAAATCCGCTTGATTCGGCCGTTCGCCTCGGGAATCTTCGATTCGCCGGTGACAATGGTGCCGTCCTCCATCTCCGCATGGAGGATGACCGCCTGATCGGCGGCCGGCAGCACACGTCCGCGAACAGCGAAGACGCGGCTGAGCTCCCGGACAGCGGTGACAAAGTCGCC
The DNA here is from genome assembly GCF_019904135.1 of Paenibacillus caui. GTDB lineage: Bacteria > Bacillota > Bacilli > Paenibacillales > Paenibacillaceae > Fontibacillus > Fontibacillus caui. Next base: position 2,146 of record NZ_JAIOGQ010000041.1, read on the forward strand.
GGAAATATCGGTGATCGCAGCCAGTATCAAATTGCCGAGACTGTGTCCGGCAAGTCCGGAGCCAGCTGGGAACCGGTAGCTGAGCATATCGGACATCAGCGGCTCGACATCGGCAAGCGCTGTAAGTACGTTGCGAATGTCGCCTGGAGGCGGCATTTGCAGCTCGTTTCTGAGAATGCCTGAGCTTCCGCCGTCATCGGCCACGGTAACAATCGCCGTAATATCCAGCGGCTTTTGCTTCAATCCCCGCAGCATGACGGACAACCCGGTCCCGCCGCCCATGACGACGATGCGGGGCACTCTCTCTTTGGAAGACCGATTGCTCACGTTTACTCACCTCTTAAGGACGGTCTCGGTCGGAATCACGGTGGCTCACACGGACCGTTTCCGTTTCGCTTGTCCCGAGCATCCGGCCTAAATATTCGGCGATAGCCACAGAACGGTGCTTGCCGCCTGTACAGCCTATGCCTATGATAACCTGACTTTTCCCCTCTTTATGATATTGGGGAATCAGAAAATGCAGCATATCCAGAAGCTTGGTCAGAAAACTCTGCGTCTCCGGCCACTTCATAACATAATCATATACATCACTGTCTTGTCCGTTGTGGGGACGCAGTTGCTCAATGTAATGAGGGTTTGGCAGGAACCGCACATCAAATACCAGATCGGCATCAATCGGTATGCCGTATTTAAAACCGAAGGAGGTGATATTTACCGATAAATTGCTGCTTTCCATATGGGAAAAACGCGAGATGATCTTCTCACGGAGCTGAGCCGGCTTCATATTGGAGGTATCCACCACCTGGGTTGCGGAATGCTTCAGCTCTTCAAGCATCTTCCGTTCCAGACGAATGCCGTCAAGCGGCATGCCCTGCGGGGCAAGCGGATGACGGCGGCGGCTTTCCTTGTAGCGCTGTACCAGCACGGAGTCGGTGGCATCCAGAAATAAAATTTCGGAATGAATGGTGAAATGATCCTTAACAAAATTAAGCGACTCCGAAAGTGCTGTGAAGAATTCCCGACCGCGCAGGTCGATAACGAGGGCGACCTTGGCAATTTTGCCGTTGGATTGTTCGATTAATTCTGCGAACTTGGGGATCAGTACAGGAGGCAAGTTGTCTACACAGAAGAATCCCAAATCCTCAAGGCTGCGTACGGCAAGCGATTTGCCCGCTCCCGACATCCCTGTAATGATGATCAAGTTCGCTAAAGAAGTCTGTTCCTGTTCCGGCACCCTAAATCCCTCCCTCATAAGTCTATTTCTTGAATGCACTCCTTCGCATCTACAAATCAAGAGCGTACAAACAATCCTGCAGCTCCTACCATACCTGCATCGTTGCCGAGAACGGCCGGCACAATTTCAACGTCTTTCTGGAGCGGTTCCGGTGTAAATTTGGCAAAAACGCTGCGGATCTCGTCAAAAAGAATGTCGCCGGCCTTGGATACACCGCCGCCAATAATATAGCGCTGCGGACTAAGCACAGCCGACACCAGCGCCATCGATTTGCCCAAATAGAAGGCCGCCCGGTTCACGATGCGCAAGGCAACCTCGTCGCCGTTCTTGGCCGCATCGAATACGTCTTTGGCCATAATATTCTCAACCTGGGACAAAGACGTATTATCGCCGCGTTCCACCGCATCCTTAGCCATCCGGATGATGCCGGTCGCCGAGGATACGGTCTCGAGGCAGCCCATTTTCCCGCATCCGCACTGAATCGCTTCCAAATCGGGTACAACTGCCATATGTCCAAGCTCTCCGGCCAGCCCGGAAAAACCTTGATAAATTTTGCCATTAATAATGATGCCTCCGCCTACACCGGTTCCGAGTGTATAGCAGACACAATTGTCCACGCCTTGACCGGCGCCGCCCCATACTTCGCCTAGCGCCGCAACATTGGCGTCATTATCTATTTTGATTGGCTTGCCGAGCCGCTCTTCAAGAATCGCACGGATCGGAACATCCCGGAAACCTACATTGGGCGCCAAAATGATAATCCCTTCCTGAACGTTCGTAAAACCGGCAACACCGGCGCCTACACCTGCGAGCTGATCCCAGCTGTACGGCGACTGCTCCACGATCAGACGGACATACCGCTCAATATTGGCAAGTACGGTATCGACGCCTTTCTCCACTTCAGTCGGTCCTTCATAGGTGTGTAAAAGCTGTCCCTCTGCGTTGCAAAGACCGACTTTAATTGTCGTTCCGCCCAGATCGACACCAATGTAGATTTGTTCAGACATGTATAAGCCACCTTTTTTCTAAAGTAAAATAGTTGCTCCTAACTACCCACTATAAGCGAACGCTTCCCTTCGGTCAAGAGAATCAAGATGGTAAAAACCTTGGCATGACAGGCTTTCTTAAATAATTTGTGAACGAATGGATCCGTTTGCATCGGGGAAGGTCCTTATATAGAATATGTCCCGAATTCGGATGATTTTTCTGGGTGCTAAAGACCATTTCCGATCCGTGATATAATGAACAGGAAATTATTCTCTTGTGCACGGAAAGGAAGGGCTTCTCTTGAATACCGCTATAAAACTTCTATATATAGAAGATGATCTTGAAATCGGCAGCTGGGTCAATGAAGACCTGCGGAAGCGGGGATATGAGGTGGTGTGGCTGAAAAATGGCGACCAGGCCCTTGCGGAGGCTGCTTCCTGCCAGCTCGTGATCCTGGATGTCATGCTGCCGGGATTGGACGGCTTCACGGTAGGCCAGCGGCTCAAACGAAGCAAGGCGGACCTCCCGATCTTGATGCTGTCGGCGCGCTCCTCCATTGATGACAAGCTGCAGGGACTGCAGTTTGCCGATGACTATTTGACCAAGCCTTTTCATCCCGATGAACTGGCCGCCCGGGTGGATGTGCTGCTGCGCCGTGTCGGAGCCCATGACGCTCAGCCTCTTGCCATCAAGCACCTGCTCGTATACCAGCAAGAGAACCGGGTTGTCGATCAGACCACGGGGGAAGAAATCATGCTTACGGGCAAGCAGTACCAAATCTTTCACTATCTGCTCCGGCATTTAGGCCAAATTATGACCAAAGAGCAAATCTACGAGGCCGTCTGGGACGAGCCTTATTGGGACGGAGACAAGACGCTTATGGTACATATCCGTTACCTGCGGGAAAAAATCGAACAGGACCCGGCAAATCCCGAGATTATTGAGACGATCCGCGGAGTCGGATACAGGATTAAAGCATGAAATTGCGGCGTACCCCAAAGTTCTACGGGTCTTTGCTGTCCCGCTACGCCTTGATCATTCTGATCGCCCTGGTCTTTATTCCCGTAGCCCTGCCGGCCAGCTTTCTGGCCTCCTGGCTCGTCAGCAGGACTGTATTTCCGGATTCAGGGATCCACGAAAGATCTGTCTACGGAAACGCTTCTGAATTAACTGCCGCATGGCACAAGGAGGCTTTACAGCTCAGAACAGCCTCGGAAGAACAGATCGGACGGCGGCTTGGCGAGCTGAAGAACCAGTATCCGGGCTCGTTCATTTTTAGGGTGAATCATGAAGGAAGGACAACGATCCGGCTTCCGGAGCAAACCGGGCTGCCGGACGTGTGGTCTACCGAGCAGCTTGTCTCCTACATGAAGAATCATCAGGACGGCGATCCGTTTACAATTGTTGCCTTCATCGGGGACAACGAGAACACACAAAGAGGGTTTATCGTTCTTGAGGTCCCTCGTTCTCTTCTTCTGCGACCGATCGGAGACGGGTCGGATCGGTTTTACGGCGTGATGCTGGGGCTGCTCGTTCTGTTCTTCGCCGGGATATCCTATTGGTTCATCCGCGGCATTCGCCGGAGATTGCTGCGGCTATCCGCCGCGATGGCTTCGCCTTCCAAAAGCGGAATTCCCCTGCCGATCCAAGTGGGCAAGCCTGATGAGATCGGATTGCTGGAGGAAACCTTTAACGATATGGTTGAACAGCTTGACACAAGCCGGCGCCGCGAGCAGGAAGAGGAGCGGCTTCGCAAAACGCTGATCAGCAACCTTTCGCATGACCTGCGGACTCCGCTTACGGTCATTGGCAGCCATTTGTATTCGCTGAAGAACGAATCCCTTTCCGATCATGGACAGGCCTCCATTCAGCTCGTAGAATCGAAAATGAAAGACCTCGATCATCTGATCGACCATCTTCTATCCTACAATCTCCTGACAAGCGGCAAATATGCGCTGAGCCGCCAACACCAGGATGTGATCCGGCTTGTCCGCGAGAGCGCGGCCGCCTGGTATCCGCTGTGGGAGAAAGAGGGCATGCTGCCCGATATCGATCTCGGCGAATCCCCGCTGAACTGGAACGTCGATGGCCAAGCCTTCCGGAGGGTGCTGGACAACCTGTTCCAGAATGCTGTCCGCCACGCTTCGTCCGGCGCTTACATCGGCTTGTTCACAGAGGAGCGCCATGGACGGACGGCCTTGACGATTAAAGACCGCGGACCGGGCTTATCTGCAGGTAGCAGCAGCAAAGGGGCCGGTCTTGGACTTGCCATTGTAGATCTGCTGCTAAGGGAGATGGGACTGTGCCGGGAGGCGGCCAGCGGACCTGAAGGAACGACCCTATGGATCTATCCTAAGCCTGAGCGATTTTAAACCAAATTTAAACTTGGCCCCTCTCTCTCTTTAACCTTGACGTATTAAGCTGATACTCGAGGTGAAGAACACATGAATGAATTCGTAATCCGTACTCATAATCTAACCAAGAAATACCACGACAGGGCCGCCGTTAATTCGCTTAATCTGAGCATTGGCCGAGGCGAAATTTACGGCTTTCTGGGTCCGAACGGCGCGGGTAAAACCACAACCATCCGCATGCTGCTTGGACTGATCCGGCCTACGAGCGGGAAAGTCGAAATTTTCGGCAAAGACTTGCAGAAAGATCGGCTGAATATTTTGAAGAAAGTCGGCTCCCTTGTTGAATACCCCTCTTATTACGGACATTTGTCGGCTGTAGAGAATCTGGAAGCCATCCGGCGCATTCTGAATTTACCGAAGTCCAGAATCGCTGAGGTGCTGGACATTGTCTCCCTGACCAAGGAAGCAAGGCGTTCGGTCAAAGGCTACTCCCTCGGCATGAAACAGCGGCTCGGCATCGCCTCCGCTTTGCTCGGATCTCCGGAGCTGCTCATCTTGGACGAACCTACGAACGGTCTGGATCCTTCAGGAATCCAGGAAATCCGCGAACTGATCAAACGCATGCCGAAGGAACACGGCATTACCGTGCTTGTCTCCAGCCATCTGCTGAGCGAAGTCGAACTGATGGCCGGTTCGGTCGGCATTATTGCGCAAGGGCGCATGGTATTTCAGGATACGATTGAACACCTTCAGCATCAGGCATCCAGCACGATAGAAATGACCGTTTCGGAACCGGAAGCGGCCGTCTGGATTGCCCGGGATTCCGGACTGACCGGCCAGCTTCAGGAAGGAAGGATACATTTTGACGGCTTGTCCAATACCCAGGTCGCCGGGCTTGTTCGGCGGCTCGTCGAAAACAAACATGACATTTACCGGGTGGAGGAAAAGAGAAAATCGCTCGAGGATATCTTTATGCAAATCGTCGGCACGGGGGGTTCATTATGATGCTGCGCGCTTTATCAGCGGACTTTCTCAAAATTCGCGGCAAAGGGCTCTGGCTGCTTATCGTGATCGCTCCCGTCGGGCTTGTGGCCATGCAGGCGCTGAATTTCGGTCTCCGTTACGACTTCCTGACCAAGCTTTACGCCAAGGATTTATGGGGCGGGCTGCTGGATAATATCCTTCGCTTTGTTCCGATTGCCTTATTTATGGGGGCCACTCTGGTCAGCTCGCTGATTGCCGGGGTGGAACACCAGCTTAGCTCCTGGAAGCAGCTGCTCGCCCTGCCGATCTCCCGGACGGCGGTATTCAGCGCCAAGTACACGATCACCGTGCTGCTGCTTGCCGTATCCTGCGTACTGCTGTCGATTGGATCGGCTGTGCTAGGCATCGCCCTCGGATTTCCCACCGAGCTTCCCTACAGCGATCTGGCACGTATCGGACTCTATCCCTTTATCGCCTCGCTGCCTCTACTCGCGCTGCAGCTTTGGCTGTCGCTGACCTTCAGAAACCAGGCGCTCTCGGTTTCCTTGGGCATCGCGATGGCATTCGGCTCCATCTTCACGGGGAATCTGGGTGAATTCTGTCCTCTCAATTGGCCCCTGCTCACTGTAGAAGGAAAGCACCAGGGCGTGTTCCTGGGAGCAGGTCTTGGACTTGGGCTCTTGATCATGCTGATCGGCCTGCTTCATTTCAACCGGAAGGATGTGGCTTAGATGAAAGCCTTCTTTAGAGTGCTGTCAGCCGAGCGGCTTAAGATGTCCAAATCCTATTTGTGGCTTATTGTTTTGGCCAGCCCTGTTCTGGCTGCTCTGATCGGTATGCTGGTCAGTTCCGAATTAGCGGAATGGCCCCTGCTGCTTGGTGGAATGTCGTTATTTCATGCGATGCTGTTCCTGCCTGTCATGACCGGTTTGTTCTCTTCATTTATTTGCCGGTATGAACATACGGGCGGCGGCTGGAAATCGCTGCTCGCGCTGCCTGTTTCCCGAACCGCCGTCTATCTGGCCAAATTTACTGTCGTCATATGCCTGCTCGCTCTGACGCAGATCCTGCTGCTGGGAGCTATTCTGATTACGGGCCGAATTATACATATCTCAAGCCCGATTCCCTGGCACATGCTGCTGCAAAGCATCCTTGGGGGCTGGGTTGCCTGCCTTCCGCTGGCCGCCCTGCAGATGTTCGCTTCCCTGCGCTGGGCAAGCTTTGCCGCACCCCTCGTAGTGAACGTCATATTCACCATTCCGAACATTCTGATTACCAACTCGGCCACCTACGGTCCTTATTATCCGTGGGCCCAGCCTTTCCTGGCTATGATGCCAAAAGGTATGAATGGATACGACTTCGGGGCATTTAATCTGCCCTTTGAGAGCCTGATGATTACCGTTCTGGGCGGCTTTGTTCTCTTCTTCGCTTCGGGGCTGGTTTATTTTAATCGGAAGGAAGTCTAATACAACGAGATAGACAGATAATAAGGGGAGACTTATGAACAAGAAAACTAGACGTTTGCTAACTATATCGCTCTGTTTTTCGATCACTCTGGCCAATCAGGCCGGGATTGCTACTCCTGCTTTCGCGGCAGTACAACCCGGTAATACAGTTTCTATAAATGATCAATCTTCCGACTACATCCCGCTGCGTATGTTATGTGATTGGATCGGTACTCCGGTACAATGGGATCGGGCATCGCGTACGGTAACTGTAACCAAAGGAGAGGAAAAGGTACGGTTTCACGTGGAGAATGACGGAAGAGCCTCTGCGAATGTCTCAGGAAACATAACACCAATCGAGCACGGGATGATGATTCGTAATGGCGTCGTATACATGAAGCAAGAGACGCTTAAACATACGCTCGGGATCCAGGCGTATTGGGCTGAAGGTAAACTGCAGCTTGATCCCGATGATGCAATTTCACGGGCAAATGCTTTTCTAACCCAACTTGCCAAGGGAAACATTGAAGACGCCTACGTTTTGACGAGTAGAAGCTTCTCATCGGCAGGCATACCTCCCGAGACAATTGAATGGACCAAGCAGCTTGCTTTGTTCCCGAAATCGTGGGGGACTGTTACGACTAATGCTGTACACAAGACGGTAACCATTGTGTATCAGACACCGCAAATGGCCCTTGACCTTGAAGTTCGGCTGGATCAAAGCGGAAGGGTTGATGATCTCTACACCAATTTACACTTCTACGGTTACCAGCCTCCTGCATATGACAAGCAGAAAACATATACCGAGCAACAGATTATGGTAGGGCAGGGCGACCATGCGGTCACGGGTATTCTGACTTTGCCCCAGGGCAAAGGGCCCTTTCCGGCAGTCATCCTGATCCAAGGTGATGGCGAGCTTGATGCCAATAGTACCATCCTCGCTCAGAAGCCGTTTCGCGACTTGGCAGTTGGCCTTGCCGGGCGTCATATTGCTGTCCTTAGGATGACAAAAACAACACGGGAGCATTTTGTCCAGCTTTCGGGTCATTACACTGCTGAAGACGAGTTTGTTGACAACACGCTTCAAGCTGCCAAGTTGCTGCAAGAGAATGCTGCAATCGATTCGAATCGCATCTTTGCCACAGGCCATAGCCGCGGAGGATGGATGTTGCCGCGGATCCTGTCACGGGATTCGGAACAGCGAATTACGGGTGCCATCGTCTTAGCTGGAGCCGATCCGCGTTACACGGAAATCGATTCGTATGATCATCCGGAACTGGGAGGGATGATTCCTGATGAGGAATTGGCTTATACCGCGAACAATTGAAGCTTGTTCGACATCCGGACTTTGACCCCGCTAATCCGCCCAAAGCTTTCGACTTGCCGCCAAATCCCTATTGGTGGGATGACATTAAAGGGTACGAACCGGCCAAAGAAGCAAAACTGCGTTCTGTTGATATGCTTATTTTACAAGGAGAACAGGACTTCCAGGTACCAAAGGAAAGCCTGCTTGGCTGGAAAGAAGTTTATAAGGGAAGAACAAACGTGGATTTTCGTACCTATCCGGGGCTGACGCATTTGTTTACGAAGGGAAGCCTGGATAAAGGCATACAGAACTACCTTAACGCCGATAATGTCGATAAGCAGGTGATTGACGATATTGCAAACTGGATACTTAATTGATGGCTTGAAAGGTCTGAAGTTAAAATAATTTAAGCGTGCCGTCCAAGACCCTAATGGATCGAACGGCACGCTTTTTTGGAAATGCATGCAAAAATCAAACGGATGGGTTCAGACTCTCGCTCCAGTCGTGCGTCATATCGCCCTCCAGATACTTCTCACAGTCCATCGCGGCCATACAGCCGGAGCCGGCTGCCGTTATCGCCTGGCGGTAACGGGTATCCTGCACGTCGCCGCAGGCGAATACGCCCGGTACATTCGTTTGGGTCGTTCCCGGCTTCACGACAATATAGCCATGTTCATCGGTTTTAACCTGACCGCCGAGGAATTTCGTATTTGGAGTATGGCCAATGGCAATGAAGACACCGTCCGCTTCGATCAGCTCTTCCTGGTTCGTCTCATTGTTCAGCACCGTCAAGCCCTTGACGATACCGTTCTCATCGGTGGCTATAGCCACCGGCTTACGGTTCAGAGCCCAATGCACCTTCTCGTTCTCCTTCGCCCGATCCTGCATGATCTTGGAGGCGCGGAGCTCATCGCGGCGGTGAACAACCGTTACCGTTGTCGCGAAACGGGTCAGGAAGCTGGCTTCCTCCATGGCGGAGTCCCCGCCGCCGACTACGGCAATCTTTTTCCCGCGGAAAAAGAAGCCGTCACACGTCGCGCAAGTGCTCACGCCGCGTCCGATATTCTCCTGCTCGCCGGGAATCCCGAGATAGCGGGCGGAAGCGCCGGTAGAGATAATGACCGCCTCCGCCTCCAGAATGCCGCTTCCTTCCACCTTCACGGTGAACGGACGTTTGGAGAAATCCACTTCTTCCACCCAGCCGCTCTTAAATTCCGCGCCGAAGCGTTCCGCCTGCTTGCGCATATTGTCCATCAGTTCCGGCCCCATGATGCCATCGGGAAATCCGGGGAAGTTCTCGACTTCCGTCGTTGTAGTGAGCTGTCCGCCCGGCTCCACACCTTCGATGACCAAGGGCTTCAAATTGGCGCGCGCCAGATAGATGGCTGCAGTCAGGCCGGAAGGACCTGTTCCGATCACGATTGTTTTATACATCACAAATGACCTCCTCCGTATTTTAAAATGAAAGGGTGCTTCCTGCCGGAAAACTTGTACCCTTCTATTTATTAACCCGAAGGGAACATTGCATTCATTTTTTCCTTAATGCCGCACACTTCATCCACGCGCTTTGTGCAGCGGCTTGCGGTGGACGCCGAAGTGCCGTACCGTTTGGCGACTTCTTCATAAGTCACGTGCCGCTGATGAAGCTTCGCGGTCAAATACTCCAGCGCGGCTGCCCAGCCCCCGAGATGGGACACGGAGGGAACGTCGGGAAAAGAGCGGGTGACAAACTCCACCCACAGCGTTTCAACATCGTGCAGCTGCATCACATTATAGCGCTTCGCCATGCGTCGTTTCGCTTCGTCCAGCACGGCCTGCCACTCCGATTTCCAGACGGGCAGACGCGAGGAAGTGAAGCCGGGATCTACGGTCCGGGTCTCCCCTTCCAGCACAATGGGCAGCGGTTCATTCACTCCGAGACCCCGCAGCACGAAAAGCGCAATGTCCTTTAAATACTTCTCTTCGTCAGGCTCCATCAGAAAAGCCCGCAGCGCCTCCTTGACCTCACTGTCCGCAATCTGGCTGAATGCCTCGATCACCTGGAGCTTGGTCCGGGAATCGCCGTGGCGAAGCCCCCAGAAGAAAGAGGAACGAATCAGCGGATCCTGCTTGATCTGATCCGGAATGCCTTCGCCCCACTTTTTCCACATCCGGAACTGTTCCTCGAAGGGAAGCCGGTACTGGTAGCTGATCACCGGAGGCTCTAGCTCTGCATCCTCCAGGTCAAGCTCTTGCAGCCGATCGAGATAAAATCCAGGCACCTCCGAATCGGGATCCAGCTTGGCGGCATGCTTCCACAAAGTCCGCGCTTCGTTATAGCGTCCGATGTTATAAGCGGCAACGGCGGCGTAATGATACAGGCAAGGGTCGAAATTGACGTCGTTATCACGAAGCAGTCTTTTGAAATGCCGGTAGGCCGCTTCATGCTTGCCCAAAATTCCCATTGTCGTCGCCAGCTTGAACACATGCTCCTGGTGAAAAGGAACAATCCGCTCCAGCCGGTCCGATAGCTCCTCAAGCAGCTTTTCGTCACCCTCATGCTGGATGAATACCGCCAGATTGCACAGGCCGTGAAGATTGCCCGGATCACGCTCCAGCACCTGCGAAATAGCGTCCATGGCTTCCTTAAACATGCCTAGGTAGTAATATCCCAAGGCCAGATTGTTGCGCGCCGCCAGAAAATCCGGCTGGTCCCGAAGCAGCGTCTCCAGCAGCTTGACGGCTCCCGCAAACTCCCCTTTCTCCAGCATGCTTCTGGCCTGATCGTGCTCGGCCACTCCTTTTAGGGACTCGATGTGTCTGACCTTCGCGGGCCGGTTCAGTTCGTACTGAAGCAGATCCATCATTTCCTCCGCTTCAGCGAGGAACTGGCCTTCCGGATCTTGTTCCAAATAGGTAATGAGCGCTTCTTCAGCCGCCTCGAATTGTTCCATATTGGCATAGTTATTCGCCATGTAGAAGTAGCATTCCGTCATGGTCCCGTCCACCTCGTTCAGGATGGTGGAGAGCACCTTGTTGGAACCCTCGTAATCTCCTATTTCAGACAGGATCCCCGCCATATTGCAGTGGTTGACGGGATTATCCGGTTCATATTCCACAGCTTTGCGAAAATACTTCAATGCCTTGTCGTATTGCAAGCGGTCCAGTGATGAAACAGCTCGATCGAAGAAAAAATTGGCGTCCATGCGAATCGGCACAACCTTGGTTAGCTTCGCGCCCTCGGACTGATTTTCTTCACTCAATCAAGGCACCTCCTTTAATACTTTGATTCTCTTTTCACAGTATACCACATGGCCCCGAAAAGCACCTACCGCAAGCGGAGAATTACACTTTTGAGGGGGATAGATCCCTGACAGGATCGAACCCGATCTGGTAGTTTCACAGCGCAAAAAAAAAGCGGGAGCCTGTCCCGCTTGTCCATGTTATTGCATCAACTTGTCGCCCGCACGAAGTGCGTACGCAGGTAGCTTGCTGCCAGATACCCTGCGTCAAAACTTACGCCAAACCTAATCGTCAGTTGAGCCGGTCATATGCTCCGGCTTTACGTTCCAGTTGTATATAGTGCTTAAATACCGCGGTTGCGGAACATGGTTGCAATCGAACCGCCCTCCACGATGTACCGGATCGCCCGCGACAGCAGCGGCGCTACGGTCAATATATGAAAACGTGAAGGATGGGGTTCAAGAGGCGCGATAGAATCCGTAATGACGACCTCCCGGATATTGGGATGATCCAGCCGCTGGATCGCTCCGGCCGAGAACAGGCCGTGCGTCGCGCACACGTAGGAATCGGCCGCACCTCGTTCCTTCAGCCCTTCCACCACCTGAAGAATGGTTGAGCCCGTATCGATCAAATCTTCAATGATAATCGGCGTCCGCCCTTCCACGTCCCCGATCACATGCGTAATGACCGACTGATTGTGGGCCGGCCGCTTCTTGATCATAATGGCGAACGGGGAATCCATGCCGCTGGCCAGCTTCTCGGCCATGGAGGCTCTTCCTGCATCCGGGGATACAATAACCGGATTTTGAATCTTCTTGGCCAGCAGATACTCTGTGATCAAATCCAGCGCAGTCAAATGATCGACCGGAATGTTGAAAAAACCCTGTATCGCAGGCGCATGCAAATCCAGCGTTACAACGCGGCTCGCCCCTGCCGTCGTCAGCACATCCGCCACCATCTTCGCCGATATCGGCTCCCTGGGCGCTGACTTCCGCTCCTGACGGGCATATCCGTAGTACGGAAGCACAATATTAACCGTATGCGCCGAAGCGCGTTTGGCCGCGTCAATCATCACCAGCAGCTCTACGAACATCTCATTGATCGGATGCGACAGGGATTGCACAAGAAAAACATCGCAGTTGCGGATGCTTTCCTCGTAATGGACATAAATTTCACCGCTTTTGAAGCGGGAAATTTGAACCCTGCCAGGTTCGACGCCAAGCTGTCTACATACTGCATCGGTGAGCGCCTTATTGGATGATCCTGAAAAAATGCGCATCTTCGATTGCTGCATAGTGATCTCCTGCTCCTTCATCCTGGATTTGCCTACCTTTATTATATATTGCTTAACCCTCTATTTCCAAAGGAATCATCCGCCGTTGTCTGCCCTCGAAGACAGCCAGCTCCCGGAATCCGACCTCATAAAGCTGCTTCCGGGCCTGATCCAGATGCTCGCCCAGCTTCATAGGATCATGGGCATCGGAGCCTAAGGTCAAAGGAATGTCCAGCTTTAGCGCCTCTTCCAAAATCCGGCGGCTCGGGAACATCTCCTCGCAAGCTTTGGACAAGCCGGACGCATTCAGCTCCATGGCCATGCCCGCTCTTTTCACAGCCTGCAGCGCCGAAAGCTCAAGCGCCCGAACCTCTTCATCTCTCGCAGGATCAGGCTTGTAGTCAAAGCGCTTGATCACATCAATATGGCCCGTTATATCATAAAACCCGGTTCCGGCCGCCTTGATGACAGCATGGTAATACCGCTCGTATACGGCAAAAACATCCTGGCCATCCCAGTTATGCGTCTGGCGGAAGTCCGATATATCCCAGGTGTCCAGAAAATGAACCGAGCCAATGACATAATCCCAGGGGTATGCTTCAATGATCCGCTGGATGTCCTCTTCCCAGCCTTCAATATAATCGCCTTCAAGGCCAATCCGCACCTCTATCTGTCCCTTGTATTTCTCTTTCAGCTTGAGGCACTCTTCCACGTAACGCGGCAGCTCTTCCATCGGCATCGCCATCTCCGGATAATATTCCGCAGGATTCACGTGCAGAAGCGGCATATGATCCGATAATCCGATATGGGACAGCCCGATCTCGATGCCTCTTTGGACATATTCCTCAAGGCTGCCGACCGCATGGCCGCAGCGTTCATGGTGGGTATGGTAATCGATCAGCATGGTGAATGCACTCCTTCACATTATCGCGGGGATGCCGGCAGCGGGCGACTCCCGGATGCCCGAACGGCGGAATCTAAGACACCGGGTATCGGACTTCAGACTCGGGATGCCCGGACTCCAAGACTCCGGATACCCGAACTTGAGACTCCGGGTGCCGAACTCTTCGGCCCTCGGATACCCGGCCCTAAAGCGGCCAGACCCGAGTCCCTTTACCCGGTCCGGCCTTCCGGCCAACCCTTAGGATGTCGCCGTCCCTAACCTAGTCCCGGCGCGGTCTTTCATGCCGCAAAGACAGCTCCCGAAGCACTTCGTCCAGCGGAAGCTTGCGTTCTCGCAGCAGGACAAGCAGGTGGTAGATCAGATCGCTGACTTCCATGCGGAGCTCGTTGTTGTCCTTATTTTTGGCCGCGATAATCGACTCCGCCGTCTCTTCGCCGACCTTTTTCAGAATTTTGTCAATGCCCTTCTCGAACAGATAAGTCGTATAAGTGCCTTCCGGACGCTGCTCGTCGCGCTCGGCAATAACCCGTTCCAGCTCATCCAGCACCGCAAAGCGTCCCAGGGCCGAAGTTCCCTCAGCCATAGCCGCCGCCGAAGCCGGCAGCTCGCCTTCTCCCGCTGTCTGGTAGAAGCAGCTTTCTTCTCCGGTATGGCAGGCCGGTCCCTTGCGGTTTACCAGCACCAGCAGCGCATCCCCGTCGCAATCGTATTTTAACGAAACAATCTGCTGCGTATGGCCGGAAGTCGCTCCTTTATGCCACAGCTCCGACCGGGAGCGGCTCCAGAACCAGGTTTCGCCGGATTCAGCCGTTTTTCTTAACGATTCCCGGTTCATATAAGCCAGTGTAAGCACCTCAAGGCTTGAGCTGTCCTGGACGATCGCAGGCACAAGTCCCTGACTGTCCCATTTTACTTTCTGCTCAAGCTCTTCAACAGGCAGCTGCATGACCAAGCCTTTACTCATCGTATCTCTACCCCTTTGGTTTTCAAATCCTGTTTCAAATCCTGCAGCGCAATTTCTTTATAATGAAATATTGTCGCAGCCAGCGCCGCATCGGCCCCAGCTTCAGCAAATACGTCGTAAAAATGCTCCTTCTTGCCCGCACCGCCGGAAGCGATAACCGGAATCGTAAGGGCATCCGTAACCGCCCGCGTCAGCGGAATATCGAAGCCGTCCTTCGTTCCGTCGGCATCCATACTGGTCAGCAGAATTTCGCCGGCGCCCCGTTCTTCCGCTTCTTTTACCCAGGAAAGAGCCTTGATCCCTGTCGGTTTCCGGCCCCCGTGCGTGTAAACCTCCCATTCGCCCCAAGCCTCATTGTACTTCGCGTCTACGGCAACCACGATGCACTGGGAACCGAAGCGGCGTGCTCCGTCCGAAATCAGCTGCGGGTTTAATACAGCCGCCGTATTGATGCCGATTTTGTCCGCTCCGGCGCGCAGAATACGCTTCATATCATCCACCTGGGAGATGCCTCCGCCCACCGTGAACGGGATGGAAATTTCACCGGCTGTCTTTCTGACAACCTCCACCATGGTCGCCCGGCCCTCCGCCGATGCCGAAATATCCAGAAAAACAAGCTCATCCGCGCCTTCCAGGTCGTACAGCGCCGCGAGCTCCACCGGGTCCCCGGCATCGCGCAGGTTCACAAAATTCACGCCTTTTACAACACGTCCATCCTTGACGTCCAGACAAGGAATAATTCGCTTCGCCAGCATGTGCTGTTCTCCTTTCACACACTTACTTGATGTCACCCGGCCTTCAGGTCAAATGCAGCCATACAGCCCTCCATGCGCTGCACAGGAACCGCTGCTTAGCCTTTGAATGCCGAACTTTGCGCTATGGCCGAAATGGCCGATGAAAGGTCAATGCCGCCGGTATACAGCGCCTTGCCTACAATAGCTCCGCCAACGCCCTGACCGGCAAACTCCGCGAGCTTCAGCAGATCGTCCTGCGAGGTTACGCCCCCGGATGCGATCACGGTACGGCCTGAAGCTTTGGCAAGCGCCACAATCGCTTCGGTATTCGGCCCCTGCATCATGCCGTCTCTGGAAATATCGGTGAAAATAAACGTTTCCGCGCCCTTGGCCGCCAGCTCCTTAGCAAGGTCCTCCGCCTTCACTTCCGTCGTCTCCAGCCAGCCTCGCGTCGCGACAAGCCCGTTTCTTGCATCAATGCCGATGGCGACCTGGCTGCCGTACTCGGCAAGGACCGCTTCCGTGAAGCTGCGATCCTCAATCGCGGCCGTGCCCAAAATGACCCGGCTGACCCCCAGTCCCAGCAGCAGCTTCACGTCCTCCAGCTTCCTGAGACCGCCTCCTACCTGCACGGGCACGTTCACGCTGCGGGCAATCTCCCCGATGATCTCATGATTCACCGGATGGCCAGCCTTGGCCCCGTCGAGATCGACCAGGTGAATATACTCTCCGCCCTGGGCCTCCCAGGCCTTGGCGGCCTCCACCGGACTGTCATGATAGACGGTTTCGCGGTCATAGTCCCCCTGTACCAGCCTGACGCATTTGCCTCCCCGGATATCGATAGCCGGGTATATCGTAAATGAAGACATCCTTCTCGTCCTTTCCGCTTAACTTCTAAATACAATAAGCAGAAACGGTCCAAGATCCCCTGTATGGCGAAATCCGTTTCGTTTCTGCAGGAACTATTTCAAATTGCCGGGTAAGCACCGGTCAAACTTGACCGACAACTGCTTGCAAACACCTGGCTTTAGGCACCGGGTTTCGGGTACCCGTTGCGGATACAGGGTTTCGAGTACGGGCTTTCGGGCGGACGGGACAGTCATCTCCACCATCCTATCCCGCACTATTCTGTACCGGACACCTAGACTCCCAAGCCGCCGAGTCTCTCCAAGCCAGGCCGCCAAGCTTCCCGAATCCTAAGCTTCCGAAATCGGCCAAGCCCCGCTCCTACGAGCGGGGTTCCCTGACCAGCTTCAGGAAGTTGTCCAGCAGCTGCTTGCCGAGCTGGCCGCTCTTCTCGGGATGGAACTGCATCCCGAACACATTGCCGTGACCGACGATCGCGGTCACGGGCTGCTCGTAATCGGTGACCGCGATCAGGTCACCGGGCCGCTCCGCAAGCGCGTGATAGGAGTGCACGAAATATACGTGCCCTTCCGCAAGGCCGCGCAGCAGCGGACTTTCCGGCTGCAGAAACTCCAGCCGGTTCCAGCCCATATGCGGCACCTTGTACGTGCCGCCCTTGAACCGCACGACCCGGCCGGGCAGCAGCCCGAGGCCGCGGTGCGTGCCGTGCTCTTCTCCCTCGTCGAAGAGCAGCTGCATGCCAAGGCAGATGCCGAGCAGCGGCTGGCCGCTGGCCGCCGCCTGCCTCATCACGGCATCAAGGCCGCTTGACCGCAAATGCTCCATCGCGTCCCCGAATGCGCCGACGCCCGGCAGCAGCACGCCGTCCGCCGCAAGAATCTCTTCCGGATCACCGGTGATGGTGCTCTCGCCGCCAAGCCGCTCAATCGCCTTGCTTACGCTGTGCAGGTTGCCCAAACCGTAATCGACGATCGCGATTCCCATAGCTTACAGCACTCCTTTCGTGGAAGGGACGCCCGTCACTCTCGGGTCAATGCTGGTCGCTTCATCCAGCGCGCGTCCCAAAGCCTTGAACACCGCTTCAATCATATGGTGGGTGTTCATGCCGTAATGCACGATGACATGCAGCGTAATCCGAGCCTCCAGCGCGAACTTCCACAGAAACTCATGCACCAGCTCCGTGCTGAAGCTGCCCACCTGCGAAGACGGATACTCCGCACGGTACTCAAAATGCGGGCGGTTGCTGACATCAATCACAACCTGGGCCAGCGCCTCGTCCATCGGAATGAACACACTCGCATAGCGCTTGATGCCCTTCTTGTCGCCCAGCGCTTCACGTAAAGTCTGGCCGAGGCAGATGCCGATATCCTCTACGGTATGATGATCGTCGATCTCGATATCGCCCTTGGCCTTCACGGTCAGGTCAAACTGTCCGTGCTTGGTGAACAGGTCAAGCATATGGTTCAGGAAAGGCACATCCGTCTCCAGCACGGACTGGCCTGTGCCGTCAATGCCAAATTCAAGCTGGATATCCGTTTCGTTTGTCGTCCGGCTGACCTTGGCCACCCGCGACTTCTCGTTCATGCCTTCTGCTGTTATCATGATTTCGTCCCCGCCTCTCCTTCTGTGCGAAGCCGGATTTCGATCGCCCGGGCATGTCCTTCCAGTCCCTCGCGGCGTGCCAGCTCCATGATGTCTCCTGCCGATTTCAGCAGGGCTTCCTTGCTGTAATAGATCAGACTCGATTTCTTGATGAAGTCGTCCACGTCAACCGGCGAAGAGAACCGCGCCGTGCCGTTGGTCGGAATAATATGGTTCGGGCCCGCAAAATAATCGCCCACCGGCTCCGAGCTGTACGGCCCTAGAAAAATAGCGCCCGCATTCTCGACGAGTCCCAGGTAGCGCATCGGTTCCTCAACCAGCAGCTCGAAATGCTCCGGAGCCAGCCGGTTGATTGTAGCGATGCCTTCCTCGATCGTGTCCACGAGCAGAATGGCGCCGTAATCGCGAATGGAAGCCGCCGCAATGTCGCGGCGCGGCAGCTCCGCCAGCTGGCGTTCCACCTCCGCTTGGCAGGCCTCGGCAAAGGGCCGCGAGGTCGTGACGAGAATGGCCGATGCCATCTCGTCATGCTCGGCCTGGGAGAGCAGGTCTGCCGCGACATAGGCCGGGTTTGCCGACTCGTCGGCCAGCACCGCAATCTCGCTCGGACCGGCGATGCTGTCGATATCCACGGCCCCATACACCTCGCGTTTGGCGAGCGCGACGTAAATATTGCCGGGCCCGCATATTTTATCGACCGGCTTGATCGTTTCCGTGCCGTAAGCAAGCGCCGCAACCGCCTGGGCGCCGCCGACCCGGTAAATCTCGCTGACGCCCGCTTCTGCGGCCGCAACGAGGATATACGGGTCTATACCGGCCTTCCCGCCGGTGGCCGGGGGAGTGACCATCACGATTTCCGGCACGCCGGCTACCTGTGCCGGGATGACATTCATCAGCACAGAGGAAGGATACGCCGCCTTTCCGCCCGGCACGTAGACGCCGACCCGCTTCAGCGGCCGAATGATCTGGCCCAGCAGGCTGCCGTCGGGCTGAAGATCCATCCAGGAATTTCGTTTCTGCTTCTGATGAAACGTCCGGATTTGGTCCGCCGCCGCCCGGATGGAGTGAACAAATGAAGGCTCCACGCTCTCATAGGCTGCAGCAAGCTCTTCTTCGGTAACCCGAAGCTGGTCCGCGGTTAGCGTCGTCCGGTCAAACTCCTTCGTAAATCGCAGCAGCGCCGCATCGCCTTCCTGCTTGAGCTGCTGGACGATGCTTTTGACTGCCTCATTCTGCTGCGGCGAACCGTATTCCACTTCCCGCTGCAGGTTGAACTCTGTGCTGGACTGAATTTTCAATCCAATCTCCCCCTCTGCCATCCATTGTCCTTTGGCGCCCTATTCTATACGCGACCCGGGCACCTGAATAACTTTTATATTTCTGCAGGCGCCGTGATCACTTTATGAAGCGAATCGCAAAGCGCCTGAATTTCCGCATTTTTCATTCGATAGCTGACACGGTTCGCAACCAGCCTGCTCGTAATGTCAAACATATGGGTCATTTCCACGAGGCCGTTCTCCCGCAAGGTCTGGCCTGTCTCTACCATATCAACGATACGGTCGGCCAGGCCGATCAGCGGGGCAAGCTCGATCGAGCCGTTCAGCTTGATTACCTCGACCTGCTGCCCCTGCTCCCGAAAATATTGCGAAGCCACATTCGGATACTTTGTGGCCACCCGCTGCTGGATGCCCGGCTGCCAGCCCGGCAGGCCGATCACGGACATCCGGCAGCGCGCAATGCCAAGATCGAGCAGCTCGTAAACGTCCCTGTTCTCTTCCAGCAGAACATCCTTCCCGACAATCCCGATATCGACCGCCCCATATTCCACATAGGTCGGCACATCGACCGGTTTCGCCAGAATAAACTCCATATTCGCCTCAGGCAGCGGAATAACGAGCTTTCGGCCTTCCTCGCCTTCCGGCGGAATCGGCAGCCCCGCAGCCCGGAACAGCTCTGCCGCCTTGTTGTAAATGCGGCCCTTTGGCATGGCCACCTTCAAAACCTGTGACACGGTTGTTCCTCCATTTCCATCAATCTGATATTTATTAGCGGCTCGGTTTAGCCGTGTTCACTTACAAAGGACACAAAAGTATAAATGTCTCCATACTGTACGCCGCTGTCCTCGATGCGATTTTCCGAATTTGTCTGGCTTGCAGTCACCAGCTCGGACCGTTCATGCACCAGTCTTGTAATGACCGTATGGCCTTCCGACCTGAGGCGCGAAGCTTCGCCCAGCGCTTCCTTGCGGCGCACCGCATCATATTGGACCAGAACAGGCTGCTCCTGTACGTCTTCCAGATCGGTCACCCCGTCCAGAATGCGGTTCGTTTTCAGGGAGAAGCCGGTTGCAGGCACCGGGCGCCCGAATTGCTGCAGCAGGTTGTCGTATCTACCGCCGCTGCATACCGGGAAGCCAAGGTCGGCTGCATAGCCTTCAAACGTCATTCCCGTATAATAAGTGAAATCGCCGATCATCGTCAGATCAATGAGCACATGCTCCGATACGCCATAGGCTTCAAGCACTTCCCATACCTTGCACAAATGGGAAAGGGAACTGCGGGCCAGCTCATGGCCGCTCAGCTCCAGCGCCTGGTTGCAGATCTCCTTGCCTCCGCGAAGCCGCAGCAGTCCTTCCATCCCCTGCTCTTGCTCCGGTGAAAGACGAAGCTTCCCCAGCGCTTCCCGAAATCCGACATAATCCCGTCCGAGCAGGTAGCCTTTGAGCTCTTCCTGAGCTTCTGGCCGGTCCGGCACCGCTTCATGGAGCAGGCCGCTCAGGAAGCCAACATGTCCCATCGCAATTTTGAATGTTTTTACGCCCGCCGCTTTTAGCGAAGCGATGGCAAGCGCCACGACCTCGGCGTCAGCTTCCGGCGAATCATCGCCAACAAGCTCAACGCCCGTCTGATAGAACTCGGCCTCCCGGCCGGCTTCTTCCTCAATCGCCCGAAAAACATTGGCATGGTAAGACAAACGCAGCGGAAGCGGTTCATCCTTCAGCAGGGAGGATACGACCCGGGCCACCGGCGCCGTCATTTCCGAACGAAGCACCAGCGCCTGTCCCCGGTTATTCAGCAGCTTATACAGTTTCTGGTCTGACGTGGAGCTGGCCACGCCTACCGTATCATAATATTCCAGTGTGGGCGTCATAATCTGACGGTAACCCCATCTGCTCATGCAGTCCAGAACCCGGCCCTCAATCTTGCGGAGCCTGGACACAGCGATCGGCAAATAGTCGCGGACGCCCGCCGGTTTCTCGAAACCTTTCGGTTTGGTCATTTCGTACATTCACCTCATTAGAGTAATGCTGCAAACAATAGAGTGCATCCATTGGCTAAAGTTTAGTTATGATCTAGATAAGTTAAACAAATGATTGAATCATGTGACACTACCAAGATGGATAGTTCCAACTTATATAGCTCTTCGCGCTTTATTATGGTAAAGTGGTAGCAAATTAAAGGATATTCCTTATCCTAACATGTTAGCTATAAAAACGTCAATTCCTTAAACCAAAATCTGTTCATCGTACACGGACAAGCCTTTCTTTTCCACGGATTGCCCTGCTCCTTGTTTCGTATATTATGCTCAGCCCGCAGCCGATTCCTTCTGCGGTTCAACCCTTGCCTGCCTCATCATGCGTCCGCTGGCCGCAGGCTTGCTGCCCAGCAGCAAGCTTGAGCCCGGCACCCAGCGGAAGACCAAAACGGCCACCAGCCAGGCCAGAAACAGGCAGACAGGCACCCCTGCCCAAATCCATACGAGATAGGTCAGCGATTCCGGTTGAATGGAGTACCTGAATCTCCGGTATACCAGGAGAAAAACCGGATGCAGCAAATAAATGGCGAAGGATAACGCCCCCATTCTCGACAGGAAGGCAACGACCGCAGGAGAGCCTTTTCGATAAAGCCAAAAAGCGGCCTGAAGCAGCACAAACGCCGACAGCAAAGTATGCACATTCCACAGCAGCTCATACCATATCGAATTTATCCATTTCCCGTAAGCCCGTCCATGATGATAAAGCTGCACATGGATCATGGCTGCTGCCAGCCAGCTTCCCCACAGCGCCGCCGTTCCCCACTTCTGAACCCGGGTCCGGACCCCTTTGTCTCTAACCAGCCATGCTTTAACCGGCTCGAAATATACGGCCAGGAATGCCCCCAGCATATAGTAGGACATATAGGTCGGAGCGTAGCTGGCTTTATTCATCAGCATCAGGTCATACTTGTTCCAAATGGCAAACCCCCATTCGATCAGAAGCCCGATAGGGACGGCCCAGGCGATCACCCCGCGCACCCGCTGAAACAGCAGCAAGGCCAAAGGAAACAGGAGATAGAACTGCAGATTGATAAATACAAAATACAAATGCGTATACGCGGTGCCGGTTGCCACACCGATCGCGAGATGGGTTAAATGCGAGCTGAACGAAACACCGGGGTCACCATAAAAATAGTTGTTTACAGCATAATAACAAACGGAAGCAATAAGATAGGGAACGATAATATAGAGCAGGCGTTTCTTGTAAAAACGGGAAATGAGCTGACGGCTCACCGGCCGGTCGATATAGTTATAGAACAGCACGAAGCTGCTTAGAAAAATAAAACACGGGGTGCCAAACTTGAAGAAAATATTCATCCAGTTGAAAAAATAGTAATAAGGCGATTCGGAGGCCTGCCCTCCGGCTGCAAAGGAAGTAGCATGTACATGAATAACGCCGAGGATGGCAAAAGCCCGAAACAAATCGAGCTCGGGAAGACGTTCTCTCGTTACGGAAGATTTCACAGGCATCTGCTCCTTACGTCCAAAATTTGGATGAGGAATTCAGCCGGGCTGCATCCGCAGCATTGACTTGAAACCATTATAACGATATCTTGCTGAGCGAGCAAAGATCGGAAATATACGAAACCGATTTCATAACCGCTGCCAAAAAAAGAGTGACAGCCCCTAAAGCCATCACTCCTGCCTGCTTCAATCAGCGCCTCTAGATCGTTAATCGTCCATTTTACTTCCGATCTCACGCAGCGGGTTTCCGCCGACGAATGTTCCGGGGGCTACATCTTTATGTACGACCGAACCGGCGGCAATGATTGCACCGTCGCCTATGGTCACCCCGGCCAGTATCGTCGAATTGGCCCCGATCATCACGTCGTTTCCGATCCGGACTTCACCCAGCCTGTATTCCTTGATCAGGTATTCATGAGCCAGTATGGTCGTATTGTAGCCGATCACCGTATTGTAGCCGATTTTTATTTTTTCCGGAAAAAAAACGTCCACCATCACCATCAGCCCAAACGCCGTATCCCTGCCGACCTCCATGCCAAGCACGTGCCTGTATATCCAGTTCTTCAACGGAAGAATCGGGCAGTACCTGGTGAACTGAATGAATATAAAATTTTTGACGCCTTTCCATGGACTGACGGTCCGGTACAGCTGCCAAAGCGCGTTTGGCCCCTTTACCGGGTAGCGTTCTATTTTCCTCACTGCGCTTCGGACTCCCATCCCAGAACTTGGTAAATATCCCTCATGTCATGCAAAATATAATGCGGCTTATATTCCTTCAGCTTCTCCTCACCCTTCAGCGACCAAACGACTCCGGCTGCATAAACGCCGGCCGCGAGCGCAGACTGAATGTCAGCCGGGCTGTCGCCGACCATTAAAGTGCGTGCCGGATCGGCTTTAAGCTGTTCCACCGCTTTTAATACCGGTTCCGGGTGCGGCTTGGGATGCTCCACATCATCCAAGGTCACGATAACCGACATATATTTTCTTAGACCGAACAGTTCCAGTACCCGGAGTGTAGAAGCCTTCATCTTGGTCGTCACTACGCCGAGCGTAATTCCTTGATGCTGCAGCTTGGCCATAACTTCGTCCACATGCGGGAATTCGCGGACCATGTTATCGTGATGAATCGATTGATAGGAACGGTAATCCTTGACCATGGGCGCTACATTATCCAATCCCGTGAACTGCTGAAGCTGCTGCTCCAAAGTCAGGCCCATATAAGGAATGATCTGTTCGCGCGTATAAGGTTGTCCCCCCTGCTTGCCCAGCACATGCAGAAAAGAACTGATAATGAGCTCATTGGTATTTACAATCGTTCCATCCAAATCAAACAGTATGGTATCTATCATTCTATAGCCCTACTCCTCTTTCTTATCCGCCTCTTTCTGCCCTTCAGCGGTCGATTCTTGATGAACATTGTCTTGCGAAGCTGCTCCCTGCTTGGGTGCAGGCGCTTCTGCAACGAATGCGCCGTTATTCTGTTTCGTTGAAACAATCGGATCGCTGTAACGAGGCGGCAGCGGCTTCAGATTGCGGCGCCATACAATCAGGACAACTGCTGCAACCACAATCAAAATCGACACCAGCTGCGAAATGCGGACATTTCCATATAGCGGGTCAAGCGCCCCGTGTTCAAAGCCAAGCCACTCCATCGGTTTCCACAGCCCGTTCACAAACGCCGCCAGTGCGTCCGAGCCCTGAAATGCCAGGCTGTCCGTACGTAATCCCTCGATGAAGAAGCGGCCGATCGAATACCAGATGAAATAGGTGAAGAACAATTCTCCGGCACGAAGAAATTTCTGTCTGCGCAGCACAAACAGCAATACGAGACCGACCAGATTCCAGAGCGATTCATACAGGAAGGTCGGATGATGATAAACTCCCTGTACGTTCATTTGATTGACAATAAAGGATGGCAAATGCAAATAGTCCCGCAAAAAAGTTTCCGTCGTCGGGCCCCCGTAGGCTTCCTGATTCACAAAGTTTCCCCAGCGTCCAATCAGCTGTCCGACAATGAGCGAAGGCGCACATAGGTCGGCGATTCGCCAGAAACTGTATCCTTTATACCGTGTATACACTATGGAGCATATAATCGCACCGATTAAAGCTCCGTATATGGCGATTCCGCCGTTCCATGTTTTAACAATATCCCACAAATTGTTTTTATACTCGTCCCACTTGAAGGCCACAAAATAAATTCTGGCCCCTATAATTGCCGAAGGTACTCCCAGCAGCAGCAAATCCATAAAGAAATCCTGGGAAATCCCGAAGCGTTTGCCTTCACGAATCGCAAGAAGCAGCCCGACCAGGGCGCCTGCGCCCAGAATCAATCCATACCAATGTACTTGGAAAGCGCCGATCGAGAAAACGATCGGGTTTATCAACAATGTACCCACCTGTTCACACCCCTAATCCAAATCGTCGACATCTTCAGCAATCGTCTCGGTCAGTTTGGCCGTAAATTGCAGTGCCGCATTATATCCCATCCGCTTCAGGCGGAAGTTCATCGCCGCTACTTCAATAATAACGGCAAGGTTACGTCCCGGGCGAACCGGAATCGTGACAAGCGGTACGTCCGTGTCAATGATGCGCGTCGTCTCTTCATCCAGCCCAAGCCGGTCATACTGCTTCTCCTGCTGCCAGGCTTCCAGCTTCACAACCAGCGTAATTCGTTTGTTGTTGCGGATCGCACCCGCCCCAAACAGCGTCATGACGTTGATAATGCCAACCCCGCGGATTTCCAGCAGATGCCGGATCAATTCCGGCGCCGTTCCATGAAGCTGACTATCCGATGTCTGGCGAATTTCCACCGCATCATCCGCAATCAGCCGATGACCCCGCTTGACAAGCTCAAGCGCGGTTTCGCTTTTTCCGATTCCACTGCTGCCTGTAATCAGCATTCCTACACCGTATACATCCACGAGTACGCCGTGGATCGTCGCCGTCGGAGCAAGCTTGCGCTCCAAAAATCCGGTAATACGGCTTGAAAGGATCGTGGTGGCTACTGTGCTTCGCAGCACCGGAAGTTCGTTTTTGTTGCTCGCATCAATCAGCTCATGGGGCACATCAAGCCCGCGCGTCACAATAATGCAAGGCGTGACTTCGCTCTGGCACAGTCTGTCTATCCGATCTTTGCGCTCCTCTTCCGGAAGCATTGCCAGGAAAGCAAGCTCCGTTTTGCCCAAGATTTGCACCCGTTCCAAAGGATGATATTCAAAATAACCTGCCATTTCCAGGCCCGGACGGTATAAATCATCCACGGTAATCGTCCGCTTTAAGCCTTGTTCCCCAGAAATAACTTCAAGCCCAAATTGGTTCACCAATTCTGATACCTTTACCTTTTTAGCCATGACTGATCTCCTTTACCCCAAGAATCGGGCTTACCCTCATCACATTCCTTCTCCCATCCTAATGGAAAATGAAATCTAAATCAATTACATGCTTCAAGCTTCTGCAAAACAAGCGGATTTCCTCATCAAATCATAAAAAAACCGCCCTTCGGGGCGGTTTTAAGGGCGGTTTCGGCTAATGCCTAAACATTAGTTAAAGAAGATGTTCGATTCTGATTCCTTATCAAAAATATGGACCTTATTCATATCGATGGCAAGTTTGACATTGTCGCCTTCGCGTGTATTGGAACGGCCATCAACGCGGGCAATGATGGTGTCACTGCCAATGCCGCTCAGATACAGCAGCATTTCGTGACCCAGGTTCTCCGTTACGTCTACATGGCCTGTAAAGATTGTTCCGGGTGAAGCTTCCATGAATACCGGCTCTTCATGAATATCTTCTGGACGAACCCCAAGGATTACTTCTTTGCCAATGTAACCGCCTTGTTTCAGAATGCCCGCTTTGCCTTGCGGCACTTCCAGCTTCAGCCCTTGAGAAGCGAACACAATGCTGCCGCTTTGCTCACTCAATGTTCCCGTAATAAAGTTCATCGTCGGGGAGCCGATGAATCCGGCAACGAAAATATTCGTCGGCTGGTTGTACAGCTCTTCAGGTGAAGCCGCTTGTTGAATAATGCCGTCCTTCATAACAACGATCCGGTCGCCCATCGTCATGGCTTCAATCTGGTCGTGTGTTACGTAGATGCAAGTCGTTTCAAGACGTTTAACCAGCTTGGTGATTTCCGCACGCATCTGTCCGCGCAGTTTGGCATCCAGGTTGGACAGCGGTTCGTCCATCAGGAACACTTGCGGGTTACGTACAATCGCGCGTCCCAAGGCAACCCGTTGGCGCTGACCACCGGACAGCGCTTTTGGTTTCCGGTCAAGCAGGTGCTCAATGTCGAGAATTTTTGCAGCTTCGCGAACGCGTTGATCAATTTCTTCTTTCTTTGTTTTACGGAGCTTCAAACCAAAGGCCATGTTCTGGTACACATTCATGTGCGGATACAAAGCGTAGGATTGGAATACCATCGCGATATCGCGATCTTTCGGCGCAACGTCATTCACTACACGGTCACCGATATAAAGTTTGCCTTCGCTGATTTCTTCCAGTCCTGCAATCATGCGCAATGTAGTTGACTTACCGCAACCTGACGGGCCTACAAGCACCAGGAATTCCTTATCTGCAATATCAAGGTTGACATCAACAACCGTTGCCTTGTCGGAACCTGCATATTTCTTGTAGATGTGTTCTAAGCGTACACCAGCCATGTGAATTTCCCCCTACTCATTAGTTTTGGGTATTATCAAATCCAATTATGAAACCGCATCCAATTCACATTTTTATATTAACCCATTCACCATCTGGCTTCTATACACAAACTGTACAAAAAAACTATTTTCTTTTCGTGACTTTATACAATAATAGGGTCAGCTTCACAAGAACGGCATCTTTAAAGCTCCTTACATCAAGCCCTGTCTCATGTTTGATCTTGTCCATGCGGTACAGCAGCGTATTCCTGTGGATATAAAGCCGCTTGGCTGTCTCGCTGACATTACAGTCCAACTGAAAAAAAGTCTCCAACGTCGCCAGAGTTTCGCTGTCATTAAAAATGCTCATACCGATGCCCATTCGTTCCATAAACTGCTTCCGCTGCTTATCCGGTATACTGTATATAAGCCGTTCCAGATAAAGCTCCCACGGAAGATGAATATGCTGCGACACATTGAACATCTTCCCGATCAGCAGTGTTTCTCTAAGCACCCGTGCAGTCCCGGTCAAGGATTGCTCCGGAACCATTGGCGGGGCGACAGATATATGAAAATTACCGACCCATTCGTTAGCAATCAGTTCGTGAACCCCTTGGCAAAGGTCATACAGCATCGTCCTTTCCGCTTCCCGGCTTTCCTGGCGCTCCAGTCTCAAATCCTCCAATTGACCTTCGCCGACTAGAATCAACCACTCCTGATCCTGAATCGGGACCAATAGCAGATCTCCGCCAAAATAACTTTTGAGCAGCTTGTTCAGCTTTTGGTATTGTATATTCGGCTTTGAGCGATTTTCACAGTCTAACAAAAAGGGAACGCTTCTAGTTGATAGACGGGACTTTAGCGTTAAAGTGTCTGGTATCTCCTCCTGGGGCGTTTCATTCTTTATCTGCTGCTGCAGCCAGGCACCCAACTCAAGAACGGCGGACTCCTCGTCACCTCTTTCGGATTTTACCGGACGTATCTGGTTTGCAGCTGTCTGCAGCAGCAGCTCTATTAGCTTGCTTTCCGGTTCTGACAAACTTCCCGGTTTGATTCCCCAAACATTTACATATTCTTCACTATAAGACCAGGGCAATAAGATCATATTATTATTTCTTACAGGAGTTCCGATCCATCTGTCCATGCTGCTGGTCAATTCCTGCCAATGGCTCCATGGAATCGAATTTTCAATGAGCTGAACGCCTACAATGTTTTCTATCTTAAGCCTCAAATCTACCATGTTCATAACAGACGCCTCTCCCTGTCGGTCAATAAAGTGGATATCAGCTGATTTTGTTATATTGTACCACAATGGAGAAACGCATTTCATGCACCTGATCATA
Source organism: Paenibacillus caui (assembly GCF_019904135.1). Lineage (GTDB taxonomy): Bacteria > Bacillota > Bacilli > Paenibacillales > Paenibacillaceae > Fontibacillus > Fontibacillus caui. The sequence continues at coordinate 30,784 of NZ_JAIOGQ010000041.1, forward strand.
GCTGGATCCATCATAAGCAGGCCCATGTAAAACAAAAAACCGTTAACGTCAAGTTAACGGTTTCCTGTACAGCGGATGAGCCATGAAGGACTCGAACCTTCGACACCCTGATTAAAAGTCAGGTGCTCTACCAACTGAGCTAATGGCTCTTACTGGTGGAGGCTGATGGATTCGAACCACCGAACTCGTCAGAGAACAGATTTACAGTCTGCTGCGTTTGGCCACTTCGCTAAGCCTCCATATAAAGTGGCTCGGGACGGAATCGAACCGCCGACACGAGGATTTTCAGTCCTCTGCTCTACCGACTGAGCTACCGAGCCATACTTGTTTTGGTCAAAAAAATAAAGTGGATGAGCTGTTAACCTTCCCACTTCGTTGTGGAACTATACATTTTGGAAAATGGCGGAACCGACGGGATTCGAACCCGCGGTCTCCTGCGTGACAGGCAGGCATGTTAGGCCTCTACACCACGGTTCCGCGATATTTCATAATGGTGCCGGCGAGAGGACTTGAACCCCCAACCTACTGATTACAAGTCAGTTGCTCTACCAATTGAGCTACACCGGCACATATGGTGGAGGCTGAGGGGATCGAACCCCCGACCCTCTGCTTGTAAGGCAGATGCTCTCCCAGCTGAGCTAAGCCTCCATATGTTTAATAATTTGGTAGCGGCGGAGGGGATCGAACCCCCGACCTCACGGGTATGAACCGTACGCTCTAGCCAGCTGAGCTACGCCGCCACAATATCAAGTGACTTTGAATGCTTGTACAAATGGCGGAGAGAGAGGGATTCGAACCCTCGCACCACTTACGCAGTCTAACCCCTTAGCAGAGGGTCCCCTTATAGCCACTTGGGTATCTCTCCAAAAAGCTTGCATTCAAGGTTGATCCTTGAAAACTGGATACGAAACTTCATTTGCGTCTTATCCCCCACTCTTCACTTTGTGGGGTTCTTTTGGATAAGCCCTCGACCGATTAGTACTGGTCAGCTCCATGCATTGCTGCACTTCCACCCCCAGCCTATCTACCTCGTCGTCTTCAAGGGGTCTTACGATTTGGGAAATCTCATCTTGAGGGGGG
>NZ_JAIOGQ010000042.1 GCF_019904135.1 Paenibacillus caui
AATTATCGGCATGGGAGTGTGCCCGAAACCAAAACCAAAAAGGCGTGGACTGGCAGTTTACTACCGATGAAGCAAGGATCAAATTAAAACGCCTTTACCCACAATTTAAGGATTGATGGGGTACTAGTAATATTCTAGGTACATCTCACTGCCACGCTAAATGTTCCTGAAAAAAAACACGGCCCATCAGAGCCGTGCTTTAACGAATATAAAAAATGAATTATTTCAAATACTTAAGCGGGTTTTGCAAATCGCCGTTCCTATGAATTTCAAAATGCAGGTGCGTGCCTAGCGAATGACCGGTGTTGCCCATAACCCCGATTTTTTCGCCACGGCTGACCTTCTCGCCTTCCCTGATACTGATTCTGCTTAGATGGCCGTATAGCGTTTCATAACCATCCGCGTGTTTAATGACTATGCACTTGCCGTACCCGGTCTGCGTACCCGCAAATGTAACAGTACCGTCTGCCGCTGCCTTGATCGCATGATTGGATGACACCAAATCAATGCCTTTGTGCAGCCTGTTCCAGCGTATGCCGAATGTGCTTGTCAGCCTCGGGGAGGATAATGGCCAGGCGAACTTGGAGGAAGGCGATACCTTCTTCACGATCTTTAACGTGCCTTTGACCACAATCTTGGGCGAAGAAGCTTGCGTAACCTTCTGCCCGATCCATTCCCGGCTGACAAGCTGCCCGTTCTCTTTGACGACCCGGTAATTCATGACCTTGTTGCCGCTTCGGCCGGGCGAAACGACAATCGTCTTTCCTGCGGCCAATTTCGCATTCTTCCGGATAATCACTCCCGGTTCCGTCGCAACCTGCTCATAGGCCTGTTCCACCGTCTTCACCGTCAGCGTCGCTTCGGCCCGCTTGATATTCAGCTTTGTCCCGATCTGCAGCTTTAGCTCCGACAGCCCCGGATTCATCTGAAAAATCGCCTTTTGCGAGACGCCCATCCGTTTGGCTATGGAAGAAATCGTATCGCCGCTCTTCACTTCATAGGTAACCGATTCTTCTTTATTCTGCAAAATCCGCTTGACGACCGTCTCCGCGCTGTCGATTTGCGACGCCTCTCCCGAGAAGGCTTCCTGCTCAACCTTCTCGACAATGCTGACCGATTCGACCTTCGGCGCGGTGGATGATGCGGCTGCCTGCGCTGACGACGCTGGTCTGGCCGACAGCTTTTTCAATTTTGCCATGGCCTGTCCTCCGGTGGCAGAGGTTTGAACATACCTGCTTTTCACCTGAGCCATTACCGCTTCCGCTTCGGCCTCATCCTTGACCACGCCAACGACCTCACCGTCGATCTTGATCGCTACTCCTTCCGCATGGTAGGGAATCAGCTCCGCAAGCCTCGCTTTTGTCGCTTCGCTGTCTACTTCAGCCTTGTAGGATTTATCCTGTACAGTGCTTACATCTGCAGTCTGCAGAACAATGTTGGCCTCCGGATACTGCTGCTTAAGCTTCTCCTGCTTTTCCTTATAGGCTTCGTTCAGCTGCTGCTTGTTTTTGACAGCTCCAATTTCCTCACCATTAAAATAGACCCGATAGTAAGGAACTTTATTCGCTTCCACATATTGATGACCGGCAAGAAATACGCCGCCTGCCAAGAGCAGACTTCCTGTTGAGATCCATATTTTGCTCGATTTCATATAATCCCACAATGACGATTCCGATTTCCGCTTCCGAAAATTCTCAATGAGACCTTTCATCTTGCTCTCCTTCGTCTTTGAAACTCCGCTATCCTTTATAGCTTCCGGAAAGGAAACAACTGCATAGACGGGATCGGTAACACTATCTTCTATTTTCTGCCGCTGGGCGCTGAGGCTGAGTATGTAATCATAGCTTAAACCTGTCCATTTTCGACAAAAAATAGTTTCAAAATTTTAACCTTTAATACTTTAGTTTACTTTAACACAGCCCTGCAGTAGATTTCAACTTTGTTTGGAAAAGCAAAAAACCCGCGCTAGGCGCGGGTTTGATGGATAATTATTCTATCTAAGAAACGTCTTCTGTGTCCACCGATTATTTGTTCAGAATCCCTATCATTTTCGAATAATCGTCTTTATTCAGATATTTGGACAATATCTGCTGAATGTCAATCAGCTCGCTCTCTGTCAGGCCGCCTTCCATAGCTGCCGAGATTTTCTGCATTTCTTCTTCGGGCAGTTTATTCATCAGCATGGAGAACACCTCTTCTTTCTCCTGCTGGGACATATCGTCTTTCTTCGCAGCCAGCTCGTCTGGTGTAACGACCGGCTCTTCCGTGCTGCCCGCTCCCGCTTCCCCGCTCGTACTGCTCGTCCCGCCCATAACCGGCAGGGCATCTTCCGGCGCGGCGCTGCCTTGTACGTCTTCCGTTCCGTCCGTTCCGTCCGTGCGGTCCGTGCCGCTTGTTGCGCCACTCCCGCCGTTATCCTGTTCATCCTGATCGGCAGGCTTGTCCTCCCCGCCAGAGCCGCCTCCAATGTCCGCTACCGCGCCGGACGAGGCATCGTCCCCTGCTCCGGCATCAGCCGTGCTCGGATCCTGCCCGGCTTGTCCTTGATCGTCCGTCTTCTTCGCGCCGCTTTGTCCGGACGACCCGCCAAACCCTGCTCTGACCAGGCTGGTGAAGCTGGAGGGTTGGCCCTCCCATTTGATGTTCAGACTGCCGAGCAGGGACTGCACGTACGCATTAACGACAAATCCCGTAGTGAGCAGGGTCAGGGCACTGACTAGAATCGCAGCCAAAACGGCCATCACTATTCTGTAAATCCATCTCATCATGGTTCCTCCTTATGCCATGGAACTTGAACTCATAAGATCGTGAATCTGGTAACCAGTATGCCCGGGTTGCTCTTGTTTTCTACCTTGCTCTATGAAAAAAAACCTTCCCTGCCAAATAGCAGAGAAGGTTAACGCTAGGATAGCAGCCTGAACTGCGGCTATCCCTCCCGGTTCGCGAGCCGGGCCAGTTTGAATTCGGCCAGCTGATCTGCCGCCTGAGCCGTCGATATCCCTTCGCTGCGGGACATCCGGTATACCTCCGCCAGTGTGCCGCTGATCCCTTCCACCCGGCGCCGAATCTCTTCCGGCCCGCAGCCGTCCAGCTCCAGCGCGGTGGCAATGATGCCGCCGGCATTGATCGCATAATCAGGGGCATACAGGATGCCCCTGTCCTTCAGTTCCTCCGCATACCGCTGCCCGGCAAGCTGATTGTTGGCCGCTCCGGCGACAATGCGGCATTTCAGCCTCGGCAGGACCGCATCGTTCAGAATGCCGCCTAAAGCACAAGGCGCAAAAACATCGCAGTTCAGCCCAAAAATCTCCTCGGGCTGAACCGCTTCCGCTTCAAACTCCCGAACCACCTTGTCCGTACGGCTACGGTCAACGTCAGTCACTACGAGCTCTGCGCCTTCCTGCTTCAAATACCGGCTGAGCAAATAGCCAACCTTGCCCAGGCCCTGTACCGCTATTCTTTTACCGGATACAGAGGGATTGCCGCAGGCTTCCCGGAGCGAAGCTCCGATGCCCAGAAATACGCCGTATGCCGTCATTTCCGCCGTTAGATTCCCGCTCCCCCCAAGCGTACCCGTCATGTCGGTGACATATCCGGTCTCCTGCGCGATCGCATCCATATCCGCTACGGTTGTGCCCAAATCCACACCGGTCACATACCGCCCGGCCATTCGTTCCACGACCCGTCCGAACGAACGGAACAAAGCCTCTCTTTTGTCGCTCTCCGGGGTGCCGAAGATCACTGCCTTCCCGCCGCCGTAAGGCAGATCCGAAATCGCCGATTTATACGTCATCCCTTTGGACAGACGCAATGCATCCTGCACCGCTTCTTCTTCAGAAGCGTAATCCCACATCCGGCAGCCTCCCAGGGCGGGCCCTGCCAGGGTGTTATGCACAACCACGACGGCTTTTAGCCCGGTTGCAGGGTCCTGGACAAACAGAAGCTCCTCGAAGCCTTCCTGCTTCATGGTTTGCCAAAGCTCCATCCTTCCCATCTCCTTGCTCTTGTCATAGCGCCGGAAGGATAGCGAGAGATTAACCGTTGTCCTTATTCGTTACTCCGCCCTCGTTTATCCGTACCTTCATTTCAGGCGCTTCGGTATCTTCCGGTTCTATCCTTCAGGTGCCTACGGATCATTTTAGTACTGAATACCAACTTATTCCACAAGATCGTGAAATGATACTCACAGGAAGGCATCTTTTCTGACATAGAAAAAGCCATGGACCCTCCGTCTCCGGAAAATCCATGGCTTCTTGTGTCAATAGGACAGGCTCTGTATTATTCGTAGATCGGCAATACCTGATTCGTCTGTTCCCGGTTGCGTCCAACGGAGAAGATCGCGATCGGAATACCGGTCAGCTCGGAAACACGCTTCACATAATTGCGTGTGTTCTCCGGCAGATCTTCCAGTGTCTTTGCGCCGGAAATATCTTCAGACCAACCCGGCAGCTCTTCATATACTGCTACGCATTCCGCCAGCATTTTCAAGCTCGCTGGATAGTGGGTAATGACCTCGCCGCGATACTTGTAGCCTGTGCAGATCTTGACGGTCTCAAGCCCTGTAAGAACGTCAAGCGAGTTGAGCGAAAGTCCGGTCAGGCCGCTGACACGGCGGGCATGGCGGACTACGACGCTGTCGAACCAGCCGACACGACGCGGACGTCCTGTTACCGTGCCGTATTCATGGCCGGTTTCACGAATCTGATCGCCTACTTCATCATGCAGCTCGGTCGGGAATGGACCGTCGCCAACCCGGGTCGTATAGGATTTGGCTACGCCGATTACCTGATCGATTTTCGAAGGTCCTACGCCGGAACCGATGCAGACACCGCCAGCCGAAGGATTCGAGGATGTAACGAAAGGATAAGTACCCTGGTCGATATCAAGCATGACGCCCTGCGCGCCTTCAAACAATACTTTGCGTTTCTCGTCGATCGCATCATTCAGGACAACCGATGTATCGGTTACATAAGGACGAATTTGTTCCGCATACTCCAGATACTTGCGAAGCGTTTCTTCCACATCCAGCGGCTCCGCTCCGTATACCTGCTGGATCATCCGGTTCTTCTCTTCCATCAGATGGCGAAGCTTAAGTTCAAATTCCTCGGCGTCCATCAAATCGGCGATCCGGATGCCGCTCCGCGCCGCTTTGTCCATATAGGCAGGACCGATCCCTTTGCGGGTTGTGCCGATTTTGTTCGGTCCCTTGCGGTCTTCTTCCAGTGCGTCAAGCACCATATGATAAGGCATGATGACATGGGCCCGGTCGCTGATCTTGAGATTCTTGGTGGAGAACCCGTTCTCATGAATATAAGCAATCTCCTGCAGCAAAGCTTCCGGATTAATAACCATGCCGTTGCCGATGACACATTGTTTTTCTTCATAAAATACACCCGACGGAATGAGACTCAGCTTGTACTTTTTGCCATCAATCAGTATCGTGTGGCCAGCGTTGTTACCGCCCTGGTAGCGCGCCACCACATCTGCGCTTTCCGCCAGAAAATCCGTGATTTTGCCTTTGCCTTCGTCTCCCCACTGTGTTCCCACAACAACTACTGTTGACATGTACATTACCTCCGCGAATGCGCTTACCGCATCTTAATTTTCATTCCATGACAATACGAGAGAATCCTGAAGCAGCGCCAGCTGCCCCGGTAATCTCCTAGAAACCTGGCTTCAAGCCTATTTACTGCTCTAAAGCAGCAATACCAGTGTAACAGCCCGCTTTTTCAAAGTCAAACATAAAAAACGAACATTCAGGTTCTTATTTTTGTCATTGTTCGGAAAATAATGTAGTGTGCGTTCATTTACGGGCTCATAGCTTATTTATTTCAACTGTTGAGCAGCGCCTTAGAGGCGATAGCGGGCTGGAAGGCTTTATTTTCGATCGAATACAGGCTGTAGAAGTAGCCCTTCAGATCCATGAGCTCCTGGAAGCGACCCTGCTCAATGATGCGGCCCTCCTGCAGGACATAAATACAGTCATACCGCTCCAGCAGGCTTTTGACAAGTCGATGAGTCACGGTGACTGCCGTAATCTCTTGCATGCTCAGAATCGTCTCTTCAATCGCATAAGCCGTTTCATTATCCAAAGCGGACGTAGCCTCATCCATCATCAGGATCGGGGCTTTGCGCAGCAGCGTACGGGCAATAGCGACCCGCTGCTTCTCGCCTCCGGAGAGCAGACTGCCGTTTTCGCCCACCGGACTGGCTAGTCCGACCGGCAGTTTGCTCAGAAATGCGGACATACCGGCAAGCTCTGCCGCTTTAGCTACTTCTTCCTCGGTATACGGGCCGAACAGCCTGATATTCTCGAGAATGCTGCTGTCAAACAGGAAGGTGCTCTGATGCAGAATCGATTGAAACTGGGCCAGGTCTTCTGCGGATATGTCCTTAAGCGGAATGCCGTCAACCCGGATCGAACCGTCGTAGTTCTCATATTGCTTCTGCAAGAGCTTCAGCAGTGTTGATTTTCCCGAACCGCTGGCGCCGACAAGCGCTACCTTCTGATTTTTATGTATGGTTAGATCGATTTCTTTCAGCACCTGTCTGCTTCGGTCATACCCAAAGCTAACACCCTCTAGCACCATTTCACTGGTGAACTGATCCTTTGGCGTGTAGGCACGTGCTTCTTCTTCCCTGGCCAGCATACCTGCAATTTTGCCGGAAATGTGCTTCAGCGATTTGATTCGGGTCAGATATTGAACGCTGGCGAATATCGGATTAACCACACTATTGGTCAGCTGCACACAAGCTATCATTACCCCGAATGTTACGTTTCCCTGAATGGTTAGAAGGCCTCCGATTAAAAAAGTGGATATAAACATCAGTCCGCCGAAGATTTCACTCACGGCATCAACCCCGGCTGTCTCTATATTGAAGCGGAACTTGCGCCCCTCTGCCTCTTCGTTAACTCGGACATATTCCTCTTCAATTTTCTTCTCGATTTTGAAGCTTTTAATGACCTGAAAGCCGGAGAACAGATCATTGACCTTTATCATAAAAAGCTCCAGACTTTCAGCAAACCGGCTTTTGCTTCCGCTTAGCCTTTTTTCAAAAATCCGGGGAATCGCAATCGACAGAAGCGCCATCACTATCAGCACCGCCGCTATTTGATAGCTTAAGAAGAACAAGGACACAAGGCTGGAAACGAAAGCGACAGCGGTCCCGATCAGCAAAAAGATATTGCGGAAGAAATCCTCCTCCAGCATCTTGATATCATTATTAATGAGTGACAAATATTTGGCACTTCGCTCTCCGGAGAACTCCGTCATGCTTTTGCCCATGATTTTATGGAAAACATCATTTTTCAGATGAACCATCGTTCGCTTCATGTAGGCCGACTTGCTCCATTCGGACACAAAATGAACCACCGCACCAAAAACGATAAAGGCCAGGGCAATGCACGCAGCCTGCTTAAAGCTCTGCTTGCCGGCTCCCGTTATAGCTTCCGTAATGCCTTTAAACACAAAAGCCGTTCCAACATTCAGCATGCTGGCTAGAGTCACCATAACGACTGCTGCAGCGAGTCTTCCCTTATATTTCAGTAAATATGCTCCCATAGCTATTCCCCCCAAATCGGCTGGTTTGGCCTTACTTTTGTATTCACTATAAAAGAAGGCCTCTTCATAAAGAAGAGGCGGGGGAATGAATCCGATGTCAGTCTCAAGGCGGAGGACCCTGGTCGTTTGTCGTCTAAGCCCTTTCTTTCAGAGCCGATGCGGCAATCATCTTCCCTCGGCTTCGGTCGCTGATCAAGGCCAGCGGAATACCCACGATGAGCAGCCAACAGGAGAAGATGAACGTGTCTTTGAAGGCACGTGACGCCGCTTCACGATAACCGCCAACAATCCCCGGCATGAGGCGGCCGATCTCTGCCGTCTGTTGCTCCATTACCGCTTGCTGGGCGGCGCGCTGGTCCTCAGGCAGCTTTGCTATGGCCTGCTCCGTCTCCTTCGCCATCGCTTCTGATAGGGGCTTCAGCACATCATCAGTCGACCCCGAGAGCGACGAGGAATCCGGATTGATTTGGGCCGTCATTTGAATAAGCTGCTCCTTGACTGAAGATGAAAGCACCGAATTCGTTTGAATCGTCGTAACCGCATTCTGGCGGGCCTCATCCATTTTGTCCGTGATCTGCGTCTGCAGCACCGTTACGATGATCGCCACGCCAAGTACGCTGCCAAGCGCCTTGGTCATATTGATGATGCCCGAGGATATCCCGACCTTCTCTTCCGGTACATTGCGGATCGTAGAGGCCATGATCGGTGCAATCGCGAGCCCCATCCCCAAACCCGCCAAAGCCAGTCTCGGAATGACCTCCATCGTGGTGGAGTCTATTCCCAGACCGCTGAGCCAGTAGTTGGCAATGATAAAAAGGGCGACTCCCACCGCTCCAAACCAGCGTGCTCCGTACTTATTGGACAAAGGGCCTGATATCACCGAAGAAACCATCGAGAACAGGGCGATGACAGACATAACAAGACCGGCTTTCAGCTCCGTCATACCCAGAATGCGGGTCAGGTAAAAGGAGGCCAGAAATGAGAGATTCATAATGCCTGCACCAATAACGAGCATCGCTAGAGCGGCTCCGGAGAACGGTTTGATTTTCAATAAAGACAGGGGCATCATCGGGTGTTTTCCCCGCCATTCCGCCAAGAAGAACATAAGCAGAAGGAGACCTCCTCCAACCAGAAGAAGCACGATCGTACGTGAATCCCATCCGAGGTCATTCGCCTTGATCAGCGCATAGGTGAAACAAAACATGGCGCCCGTTATGCTGAGTGTCCCCACGTAATCGAGCTTCTTCCCCGACGTCCGGTCATAAGACTCCTTGATCAGCGGAATCGTCATCAGCAAGCTGAGGATGCCGAGCGGTACATTGACAAAGAATATCCACTGCCAGTCAAACTTCTCGGTCAATATCCCGCCAAGCGCCGGTCCGCTCGCAGCCGCCAATCCGGAAAAAGCGCCCCACGCCCCGATCATCGTACCATGCATTTCTTTAGGGAACATTTCTGTAGTGATCGGAATGGTGACCGGAACAATGATGGCCCCGGCCAGCCCCTGACAAATTCTTAAAGCGATCAGAAATTCTATGGATGAGGCAAAACCGGCTAACAAGGATGTCAGCGTAAAGAGAAAAATTCCGATCATAAACACCTTTTTCCGGCCAAATTGGTCAGCAATCCTGGCGGCCGTAAGAATAAATACCGCAAAAGCCAGATTGTATCCGTTCATAATCCAGGAGGTTTGTCCGACATTCCCGCCGAAATGCCGGGTGATCTCGGGTAGTGCAACGTTGACGATGGTTGCGTCGAGCAAAGCCATGAAAAAACCAAACACGACGGCTGTAAACGCCAATATTCGGTGTAGCCGCTCACTCATTTTCTCCACTTCCCTTTTCTTTTTAAAATATGAACTGAAGTTCATGTTTGTATTATATGAACCATGGTTCAGTTTTGTCAACAAAAAAATGAACCATATTTCACATTTTTGGTTTGACGCCCTTAACATTGTTTTTTACAATCGAATGAAAGGAGCGATAGGCGTGAAAGAAAATGAAGATAAAGTAAGAAGACCCAAGCAAAGCCGCAGCATCCAAACGAAAGAATCCATTCTGAAGGCTTCGATGGAGCTGTTCTCCACCAAGGGATACCACAACACCAATACCAAGGAGATCGCCGCCTTGGCCGGCGTGTCTACGGGCAGCTTTTATTCCTATTATGTGGACAAACGGGCTGTTTTTATCGAGGCTCTGAATCTCTACTATCAGGAATTTCACGATCACCTTTCCCTTGCGCTCGGAGAGATGAGTCCGGGGTATGGCGATAAGTATGCTGCCATCTCTCACCTCATAGACAGCATGGTTGCTGCTCACGAAGTCTTCACGCAGTTCCACATCGAGCTCGCTGTGATGTATCATTCCGACAGTGAAATCAAAGCGCAGATGGATGAGCAGTATCAATTGGGCCGTCAGCTTACGGAAAAGTATTTAACGCAATGGGGGGATGAACTGCAGACAACGGATTTGGAAGCAGCTTCGGTCGTCGTATTCGAGCTGCTGACCCGGGTCGTGGATATCATTGTATATGAACCCCAGCTCATGGATCCGAACCGTATTAAAAAGGAGCTGATTACGATGGTTCTCGGCTATTTGTTTGGCAAGTAGGAACGGCAAAGCCGTCCTTTAAGAGACGGCATCCGTTTTTCGCGTGGGAAGTCGTTGCTGCATAAAAAAACGGGCCAGACGAAAATCGTCAGCCCGTCAGCCCGCAAATGAATCGGCATGCGCCCGTTCATAGTTGGCAAATTTATTGAAATTTTTAAGAAACACCAGCTCGACCGTCCCCACAGGACCGTTCCGCTGCTTGGCAATGATGATTTCAATGATGTTCTTCTTCTCGGTTTCCTGGTTGTAGTAATCGTCGCGGTACAGGAACGCCACGATGTCGGCATCCTGCTCGATGGAACCGGATTCCCGAAGGTCGGACATCATCGGACGCTTGTCCTGCCGCTGCTCGACGCCCCGGCTCAGCTGGGACAGCGCAATAACCGGCACCTCCAGCTCCCTCGCAATTTGCTTCAGGGTTCGGGAAATTTCCGATACCTCCTGCTGGCGGTTCTCACCGGGCTTGCCCCGGCCGTGAATCAGCTGCAAGTAGTCGATCACGATCATGCCAAGCCCGCGCTCTTTCTTGAGGCGCCGGCATTTAGCCCGAATATCCGCAACCGTCACACCCGGCGTATCGTCGATGTAAATCTCCGCTTCCGATAAAGCAGCGATGCCCATCGTCAGCTTCGACCAATCGTCGTCGCTCTTGAAATCGCCGGTCCGCATGACACTGGCGTCCAGATTGGCCTCCGCGCAGATCATCCGCTGCACAAGCTGGGCCGCCGACATCTCCAGACTGAAGATGGCCACGGTTTCTTTGCCGCGGACCGCGGCGTTCTGGGCAATGTTCAGCGCGAATGCGGTTTTACCCACGGAAGGGCGGGCCGCTACGATAATGAGATCGCTGCGCTGAAAGCCAGACGTCATCCGGTCCAGGTCCACGAAGCCGGACGAGACGCCGGTCGTCGTTCCCCGGTTTTGATGCAGCATTTCGACCTTGTCGAACACTTCCATCAGCACGTCGCGGATCGCAATGAAGCCGCTGCCGGAGCGGCGGTTGGAAATTTCAAGGATGCGGCGCTCCGCATCGCTGAGCAAATCTCCTACGTCCTCTCCGCCCGTATAGCCGTCGCTGACGATTTGCGTGGCGGTCCGGATCAGACGGCGCATCATCGACTTTTCTTCGATAATGCGGGCGTAATAATCCACATTGGCCGCGGTCGGCACCGCGTGTGCCAGCTTCGCCAGGTAACTGACGCCGCCGATATTTTCAAGCTGCCCTTTATCCTGAAGCTTGGCCGTCAGCGTGACCAGATCAATCGGCTTGCCCTCTTCCCCAAGCTCGACCATCGTCTCATAAATGAGCTGGTGCGCCGTATGATAAAAGTCCTCATCCCGCACACGTTCCATGGCGGTGATGAGGGCTTCGGATTGGAGCAGAATCGCGCCGAGCACGGCCTGCTCAGCCTCCAGATTCTGCGGCGGGATCCGGTCGATAAACAGATCTCCGCCCATTTTATTCCTCCGTGACTTGGACCTTCAGCGTCGATTTCACATCGGCATGAAGCTTCACCGGTACCTGGGTCACCCCGAGCGTACGGATCGGGTCGTGCATTTCAATTTTCCGTTTGTCGATCTTGATGCCATGGTCCTGAGCCAGCGCTTCGGCTACCTGTTTGCTGGTGATGGCTCCGAATAGACGGCCGCCTTCCCCGGCTTTCGCTTTGAGCAAGATGGTCATTTCCTCAAGCTTTTTGGCAAGCGCAATCGCTTCTTCTTTCTCGTGCGCTTTACGCTTCTGCTCTGCCGCCGTCTGCATTTCCTGTGTCTTGACGTTGCCTTCGGTTGCCAATTTTACAAGCCCCCGCGGAAGCAGGAAGTTTTGGCCGTATCCTTCCGATACCTCTTTGATTTCCCCTTTTTTCCCCTGACCTTTAACGTCCTTCAGAAAAATAACCTTCATTCGAATAACCCCTCTTCCTTCTCAATTTCTTCAAGCACCGACAGCAGCCGCTTTTCGGCCTCCGCCTGGGTGCCTTCAAGCTGTGCCGCGGCGTTCGTCAAATGTCCGCCCCCGCCAAGCCGCTCCATGACGACCTGAACGTTCATGCCGCCAAGCGACCGGGCGCTGATGCCGATCAGGCCATCCGGCCGTTCGCTGATCACGAAGGAAGCCAGCACATTGGTCATATTCAGCAGCGTATCGGCAACTTGGGCGATCAGCACCTGCGGTATTTTGCGGTTCGGCTCCGTAACCGCCAGCGCGATATGCCCGTAGATCATGCGGGCATGCTTGATGATCTCCGCCTTCTCGATATACTCCTGCAGGTCTTCCTTCAAAATCCGCTGCACCATCACCGTATCTGCACCGTTCCGGCGCAAAAATCCGGCCGCTTCAAACGTTCTGGACCCGGTATGCAGGGCAAAATGCTTCGTATCCACGGTAATCCCCGCCAGCAAGGACGTCGCTTCGAGTGGACTGATCTGCACCTTCTCATGGATGTACTGCAGCAGCTCGGTGACGAGCTCGCAGGCTGAGGAAGCGTAGGGCTCAAGGTAGACAAGCACCGCGTCGTTGATGAACTCCTCGCCCCGTCTGTGATGGTCGACCACCACTACGCGGCGCGCCTGCTCCACGATTTTCGGCTCAATCGTCATCGAGCCCTTGTGGGTGTCCACAACGACGAGCAGCGTGTGCTCCGTCATCAGATCAAGCGCCTGCTCCGGAGTGATGAACCGGCGCGAAAGCGCCTCTTCCTTGCTGATCCGCTCCATCATCCGTTCAATGCCCGGATTGCTGCCTTCCAGCACAATGTGCGCCTCCACCTTGTACATGTCGGCGGCCTTCATGACACCGATCGAAGCCCCGATCACATCCAGATCGGGCATCCGGTGTCCCATGATAAGCACGCGGTCGCTCTCCTGCATCAAATCGCGCAGGGCATGCGCGATGACGCGGGCCCGCACCCGTGTGCGCTTCTCTACGGCGTTCGTCTTGCCGCCGTAGAAGGACAACCTTTGGCCGGCCTTAACGGCGGCCTGGTCACCCCCGCGGCCCAGAGCCATATCGAGGCTCGACTGGGCGAGTTCGCCCAGCTCGCTGATATGCTCCGTGCCGAAGGCGATGCCGATGCTCAGCGTCATCGGCACCTTCAGGTCCGCGGTCATTTCGCGAACCTCATCCAAAATAACAAAGCGGCTTTGCTCCATTTCCAGCAGCGCCTTGTGATCCAGCATCATCAAATAGCGTTCGGACGAAAGCCGGCGCAGATAGACGCGATACTGCTTCGCCCAATCCGTCAGCATGGTGGTCATTCTCGCAATCAGCGCGGACCGCTGCTGGTCGTCCATCCCCTGTGAAGCCTCATCCAGATTGTCCAGCATGACAATGCCAAGCGCGAGCCGTTCATTATCGTAGCGTTCCCGCAGCACCGCGAGCTCCGTAATATCCTGAAAATAAATCAGTCTTTCATCCGGTTCAATCGTGAGCTGATAATAACGGCCGTCCACCATCACTTCGGCAGTAGAAGTGGCGCGATCCTGCTCCTTTTTCTTCAGCTTCTGCAGCTGCGGGAGCAGCTCCAGAAGCGGCTGATTCACGACGGTATCCCGTCCGAATACACCGGATATGAAGCGGTTGTGCCATTCAATCGTCCGGTCCTCGCTGTAGAGAATAATGCCGAAAGGAAGCCGGCTGATCGCTTCACCCTCTACTCTTTTGACACGGTAGGTTAAATCCGTTACATATCTCATCAGCTCCTTGCGGAACCTGCGCTCCGACTGAAGCATCGTATACGAAAGCCCACAGACCAGACACAGCCCCACCAGTCCAAGAACCCAGTTGTAAATGGAGATGAATATGACAAGCAGCAGCTGCAGCATGAAGGCCCATACGGTCTGATAGCCGTGCCAGCGTTTTTGCAGTAATTTAGGCATGCCTTCTCACCCTATCGTCCAGATCTAGAAATCTTGTCTCGAAGCGGGAATAAAATATCCAATATGCCGATAATCCGCAGCGGCTGAAAGAACAGCATCACAATAATCAGCGCTATCGGAATGATCGGGTTCCACTTTCGATGATACGCCAGAAAGAAGAAGAAGCTTGCCGTTTGAATCATGAAGCAAAATCCAAGCATCGGAATGATGTTCAGCAGAATCGTGTTCAAAAATCCGGTGCCGTTTCCTGTAAACATGCTCAGCAGCAAGGCAATCAGGTAATACCATACCAGCGAGCGCGGCAAACGCCAATTGCGAAGCGGCGGCAGCTTCGGCACGACCTGTCCGAGGCTTGCCAGCGTCGGGCGCGCAAGCGCGTGAGCTACCGTCGCCATGACAAGTGAACATACCGTCAGTGTAAATGGCATCGTCCGTAAGGTCAGCTCCGATATCTGCTGAATCATATCCGCGGACCAGCCCATAGTCCCCGCAAGCGTCTCGCCGGACATCCCTTCCAGCGGCGCTGCAGTCATATTAAAGATTTCGTCGATCACACTCGCCAAATTAAAGTCAAACAGCACCGTACTCAGGAGCAGCAGCAGCAGAAATTCCACCAGAATGGTTCCTGCGCCGACCGAGATCGTTCGGAATGCCGACGCTCTGCGCTTATATAATTGCCCCATAAGGATAGCCGGTATCAAGAAAAATACCGACAAGAGCAAATAGGCCGGTCCCGCGAGCCAAGCCACAATCACCAGCACGGGAATCATGTGCATGGCGAAGGAACGGGGCGGCAATAAAGTATACAGCACCACGCCGGGCAGCAGCATAAAAAACGACGTGATCATAAATAGCGGAGATTTTAAAGACAGGAGCAGCAGCAAATACGCCACGCTCCACGCGATGGATGTCCAGCGCAATTTCAATATGTTCACCTCTTACGCATATGTTCTTCCAGAGAGGATATATCCTGATACCAATCCTCGAGCTGGTGTCCTTCTTGTTTGTGTTTTTTTAGTTTGTCTACAATGCTTGCATCCAAATCCCCGTAAGAGATACCCAATCTGCGCCCAAGAATGTAGCAGCTGACAACCAGACTGGCCAAACTGTCCGTGACCTTAAGACTGCTTCCTTCCCACAACGATTTAAATAAACGGGAAACGTGATCGACTACCTCGGTCTTGAGCCATTCGATTACTTTAGCGCGTTTGGCTACATCCATTTCTTTATGCATGTCAACGGAACGCTCCTTTTCTCCCCAAAAACAAGCTTTATTCCCGATTATATCATAAAAGGCAAGCCGCTACACGAGTCGGGGTCCGGCTTAATCATGCAGTTTATCTGGATTCCTTAAAAACAAACTGCTCACAATATTCAATAATTTGACTGCGCCGGACGATCCCGATAAAGCGGTTCCGGTCATCCACCACCGGTACGAAGTTCTGCGCCTTGGCTAGTTTGATCAGATCCTCCATATCGGCATCTATCCGAACAGGCTTGTTATTCATCCGCATCGGAACATCCTTCAGCAAAAATTTCGAAGCGTTCTCAAATGTGACTCGTCCTGCCGAATTCTTCATAAACCAGAGAAGGTCGCCTTCGGTGACCGTCCCGACATAGTCGCCGTCCCTGCCGATAATCGGAATCGCCGTATACCTGTGATACTCCATCCGTTCCAGCGTCTGCCTGAGCGTAGAGTCCAGCGTAACCGCAGTTACCTCGCTTTTAGGAAGTAAAAAGAATGCAATATTCATGGAACAAGTTCCTCCTTATGCGCTCTAACATCACTATAAACGTACGTTTCTAGCGCAAAATCGGCAGCCGTTTTCCGGACTGCCGAGACATAGTAAGTTACATTACATATTTTAATATATATCTATGAACGATGAAGAGCAAACATTCAATCCTTGCTTCGTGACTCCGGCACAAGAAGCTGATCTTTCGCTGTATCCGGGCTCCACCAGCTTTCAATCATCTGCTTGGCAAATGCAAGGTCCTGCTCATCCGCCAGATCGTAATAAACGCCGCCAATCCGGGTTCCTTTTCCCATAATCGTAAAGCTGCTGATTTGCGGTCTTTCTCCGATCAAAAGCTGCTTGGAAAGGTCAATAATCATGGACGGCTGCATGTCCGTCTTGAAGTTTTCCCCCATAATATCCATGAGCTTCGGAATTTTGGAAACCTGGTTCAGCTTAAGCACACGATCGACAAAAGCATTCAGAAAAACCTGATGCCGCTTCGTCCGTTCAAAGTCGCTGTCTTCACGGTACCGAACATAATTTAATGCATCCACACCGCCATAGAGCGGTTGGTTCGCTTTAATTGTAAACTTCTCATGGTCCTTCTGCTTGTTCACAATATCCTTGGTAATCGGCAGCTCAACTCCGCCAACCGCGTCTACAACCTCTTTCAGACCGTTAAAATTGATCGCCGCATAATAATCTACAGGATGGCCCATATAGCTCTCAACCGTATCCTTCGCCATCTTCGCGCCGCCATAAGCATATGCATGGTTGATCTTATCCTTATCATCCTTGCCTATAATATCAACATACGTGTCACGCGGGATGGATACCAGCAGCACTTTCGAATCCTCCGGCCTCACCACTGCATAAATCATCGTATCCGAACGGGCCGGTTCATTGTCCCTTTGGTCAACCCCAAGCAGTAGAGCTGTAAAAGGCTCGGTCTGCTCCGTTTTGACATCAACCTTCTTCGGCTCCTCATTTTCCAGCGGTGCATAGGATTTCTCCAGCTGCTTCTCCACACTGCCGGATAAGAACAGGTCAAAAGCCGTTAGGGCCAGCTGCTCACGATAGGCGTAAGCTCCCCCGCCAGCCAACAGCAGCACCAGCAAGGTGATAACCAGCACTCTCCAGCCTTTCTTCTTTCTCTTACGCTCGCTCCTACTTATCATTCGTTTATTCCTCCACTTTAGCCTTTACCCGGATCAAATGCCCATCCGGATTAAGGCGGTATCCGTTTTCTATCAAATGAAAATAAAAGACGACTGTAATGGATAAAAGATTCTTACCCTGGGAAGGGATCGGTGAAAAACACCTATGTACCATTGTAACCTGTGCCGCTCTATCAGGAAACTACAAAATCGTTAAAATCCGGCCTCTGGCGCAATTCCCTCTTTTCTTAACATTTTCCATAAAAAAATAAATAGAGAGGGTTTTAGCCGTTAGGCTGACCCCTCTCTATCTGGAAATCATAATCTTTATCCGTGCCTAAGGACCCCAATCCTTTGTACACGTTATATTACAGGCAGGGCTGTTGTTAGCAGCCATGCTTATACGTGATGGCAGGCAACAAAATGCTGGTTGCCTACATCGCGGTATTCCGGATCCTTCTGTTTGCAAAGATCCGTCGCCATTGGACAACGGGTATGGAATTTGCAGCCGGCAGGCGGATTCGACGGGCTTGGAATATCGCCATGAAGGATGATTCGCTCCCGCTTGAGCGTCGGATCCGGGATTGGAATGGCTGACATCAACGCTTTGGTATAAGGATGAAGCGGATTTCCGAACAGTTCTTCCTTGCTGGCCATTTCAACCATAGAACCGAGGTACATCACGCCAACACGGTTGCAGATATGTTCAACGACACTCAGATCATGGGAGATAAACAGATAGGTGAGCTGTCTTTCTTCCTGAAGATCGGAGAGCAGGTTGATGATCTGGGCTTGAATGGATACGTCAAGCGCCGACACCGGTTCGTCCGCCACAATAAACTCCGGATTCAGTATCAATGCCCGTGCAATTCCAATCCGCTGACGTTGGCCGCCCGAGAACTCGTGCGGATAGCGGTTATAGTGGTAAGATGCCAGACCACATTTGCTCAGCGTTTCCATAACCCGCTCTTTGACTTCCCTTTTACTTGCAATACCATGGCTTAACAGCGCTTCACCAATGGCCTCCCCGACCTTGACTCTTGGATTCAGGGAGCTGAACGGATCCTGAAATACGATTTGCATCTTCGGCCGTAGTGCTCTCAGCTTGGATTTTGATAAATTGTGAATATCCTCGCCTTTAAACAACACTTTACCATCCGTCTTATCGTTTAGACGAAGCAGCGTACGGCCGATTGTACTTTTACCACAACCGGATTCGCCTACAAGACCAAACGATTCGCCTTTATGAATCGTAAACGAAACTCCGTCAACGGCTTTCACATTGCCCACCGTGCGAGAGAAGACACCTCCGGTGATCGGAAAGTACTTCTTCAAATTATCGACTTGGATCAAGGCTTCAGTCATTGTACTTTCCCCTCCTCTTCATACAGCCAGCAAGCCGTCTTGTGTTTACCATCCCCTTGCGTACGAAGCGGCGGTTCCTTGGTTTTGCAAATTTCCATGCAAAATTCACAGCGATCATGGAAATGACAGTTATTCCCGAGCTCTACCGGGTTCGGGACTTGTCCAGGAATGGAGTACAAGCGTTCCTGCTTCTGGTTAATTACAGGCTTAGCCTTAAGCAGTCCCTTCGTATAAGGGTGCTGAGGATCTTTGAACAGATCCAGTACAGGCGCTTCTTCAATAACTTTGCCTGCATACATGACCACAACAAAATCCGCCATCTCGGCAACAACGCCAAGGTCATGCGTAATCAACATGATTGCGGTGTTAACCTTCTTCTTGATGTCGCGCATCAGGTCCAGAATCTGTGCCTGAATGGTTACGTCAAGCGCCGTTGTCGGTTCGTCTGCGATGAGCAGCTTCGGATTGCAGCTCAGCGCAATCGCAATCATAATCCGCTGACGCATCCCGCCGCTCAGCTCATGCGGGTAAGCGTTAAAAATTTCTTCCGGGCGTGGAATCCCAACCAGGGAAATCAATTCGACTGCACGCTTCTTGGCATCTTTACGATCCATGCCCAGATGCAGAATCAGCGGCTCTGTAATCTGATCCCCAATGGTAAGCACCGGGTTCAGCGATGACATCGGTTCCTGAAATATCATTGCAATCTCGTTGCCGCGCAGCCGGCTCATATCCTTTTTGCTCAGCTTCAGAATATCCTTGCCTTCAAACAGGATTTCTCCGCCTGCAATTTGGCCGGGCGGCATCTCGATCAAGCGCATCAATGTCATGGCGGTTACGCTTTTGCCGCAGCCGGACTCGCCGACTACACACAGCGTTTCGCCTTCACGTATACTGAAGCTGACATCGTCAACGGCTTTAACGACGCCAGCGGACGTATGAAAGTGGGTTTTGAGATTCTTAAATTCCACCAATTCTTTAGCCATAAAATTGTGTCTCCTACTTTTTCATTTTTGGGTCGAGTGCATCGCGCAGTCCATCACCGATCAGGTTAATCGCCGTAACGGTAATCAGAATGCACATGCCAGGCGGAATCCAGAGCCAAGGTCTCTTCCGGAAATCAATCAGATTGTTGGCTGCCGAAATCATGTTCCCCCAAGACGGTGTCGGAGGAACGACACCAATGCCCAGAAAGCTAAGCGCAGATTCGGCAAGGATGGCACCAGCTACCCCTAGGGTTGCGGATACGATGATAATCGGAACCGTATTGGGAAGCAGATGGCGGAAGATTTTGCGGCGGTCGTTCAGACCAAGCGCTTCCGTTGCAAGCATAAACTCCTGCTCCCGGAGCGTTAGTATCTGACCCCGGACGAGACGCGATAGAGTAACCCAATTTAGGATACCTATAATAAGCATAACGAAATAAATCCGGTTTCCAGGATCGACCTTCAAGTCGGAAAGAACTGTACCTAAAATAATGAGGATAGGCAAACCTGGGAGTGCAAGGAAAATATCGGCAATACGCATGAGCAAGGTATCTACAATACCTCTATAAAATCCTGCAATTGCCCCGATTGTTGCACCTACGAACACGGTAATCGCAGTTGCAACCAAGCCGACCGTTAAAGAGATTCTGCCCGCCAGCATCGTCCGCAGCAGAACATCCCGCCCCAATTTGTCAGTACCGAGCCAATGAGCTGCACTAGGCGGTTTATTCTTGTCGATCAGCTTATAATCGTACAAATTATAAGGGGAAAACATTGGTCCAAAAAAACAAATCAAAAACATTAATATGACGATAATAAGTCCGAACAAAGCCAGTTTGTTGCGCGTGAATCGGCGGTAAGCTATTTTCCATGGCGACTCAACTTTTAAGGGCTTTGCCGGTACTTGGGTATTCGATTCCAATGATGTAACCTCCAAGGACACTGTACCTCCTCCTACTTTAAGCGAATTCTTGGATCTGCAAGTCCGTAAAGTACATCGGAGAGCAGATTACCCAGGAGTGTTAGAACTGACAGAAAGATCATGAATCCAAGCATAAACGGATAGTCACGCATGTTGATAGAACCCAGATATACTTGACCGATACCCGGCCAAGCAAATACTCTTTCCAGAATAATCGCCCCACCGAACAGGGCTGGAAGTTCAAAGCCAAGCAGTGTAATGGCTGGAAGCAGCGCATTACGAAGTGCATGTTTAAAAATAACGGTTCTTTCTTTCAACCCTTTGGCGCGGGCAGTACGGATATAATCCTGACGAATCACTTCAAGCATCCCCGTACGGAAATAACGGGTAAGACCGCCTGTACTCATCATAGTTAATACGAGTGTTGGCAGAAACATATGATTAGCCACATCTTTGATATAATCCCAGCCTGTAGCCGTAGAACCCGCTGTTGTCATCCCTGCAACCGGAAACAGCTTCCAATCGAGTGCAAACAGCTTAATAAATAACAATCCAATAAAGAAAGAAGGCAAGGACATACATAGGAATACTACTAATGTTACTATCCTATCAAATAGCGAATACTGAAACTTCGCCGAGAATATGCCTGTAAATACGGCAATAACCCAGCTAAGAATCAATGACACAAAAGCAATGATAAAGGAATTCCAGACATAGGTACTGATAACTTTGGTTACTGGTGCCTTATGTTGCAATGAGTCCCCCATATTTCCCTGAAGCATATTGCCTGCCCATATAAAATATCTTTGATATTCGGGTTTATCATAGCCGTAAATATGACGGAGCTCCTCTGCTTTCTCTTTCGTCATATTTGGATTGGCCTGCGCCGTAATGTAATCTCCCGGAACCATTGCAGAGATCGCAAATACAATGATCGAGATCCCGATCATTGTTGGAATCATTTGCAGAAGACGCCGGATGATATACTGCTTCATTCAAATTCCTCCTGGCTTATAAGTCGATATGCTCAGCTCCTGCGAGCTGAGCATATCTTGTGATGTTTTATTGTTGCAGTTCAGCTTGATACAAGCTAAGATGGAAGTCTTTATACGGCGTGAGGTCAAATCCGCTTACGCGGCCGTTGATTCCATACATGTTCGTTCTTTGGTACATGAAGATAGCCGGTACATCTTTGTTCATTTCTTGGTACATTTGTTTGTAAATTTCTTTACGTTTCTCAACATCCAGCTCTTTTCTGCCTTCGGCCATCAATTTATCAACCGTAGCATTGGAATATCCAAAGCGGTTTTGGGCACCGTTTGTAATATACACGGTATTGTCAGGGTCAGGAGTCAAGCCCCATGCCGCGAAGTACATTTCATAGTCGCCCTTGTCAGTTTTATCCATGATAGCGTTAAAGTCAAGTGTTTCTGCTTTCACTTCAATACCTAGTTCTTTATAGTTTTCAGTCATGATTGGCAGAAGCGCTTCAACTACCGGGTTATCTGCAGTTGCGGAGAAGTGAATAGTGAACTTCTCGCCGTCTTTCTCACGGATACCGTCAGAGCCAACCTTCCAACCCGCTTCATCCAGGAGTTGTTTAGCTTTCTCGATATCGAAATCGTAAGTGTTAATGTTCTCGTCCGTGTATGCCCAAGAAACCTTGGACTCCGGAATATTAATTACATTAGCATAAGTGCCATAAATACTTTCTACAATATCTTTACGGTTCAGACCGTAAACCAAAGCTTGACGTACTTTTTGATCCTGGAATTTCTTCAATTTCATGTTCATGCCGATATAGCCGTAACCATTGTTCGGAAGGATGTTCAGATCCATAAAGCCCATGGCTTTCAGCTCATCGATGTTATCAGGTGTTACTGTAATGTTGTCCATATCCGTTTCACCGGATTGAAGTAAGGAAAGGTTTGTTCCCTCTGTCGTCGCTCTGTAAATTACGTTTTTAATTTTTGGTGCGCCTTTGAAATAATTTTCATTAGCTACCAAGTCTACCTCTTGACCTGCTTTATAGTTGCTAAGCACATAAGGACCGCTGCCCATCGGCTTTGTATTTAAAGCTTTGATGGAATCCAGATTACCTTTCTTGAACCCTTTCCCATAATAGGCTTCAGACAAGAATGGTACAGTGCCGAGGTAAACCGGAGTCATTGCGTCATAGTCCGATACATTGATTTCAATGGTGTTGTCGTCGATAATTTTCACACCGGAAATTTCTGTTGCCTTACCTTCTTTGTACTCTTTAGTTCCTACAACATTAGCTAGAGTTAGATCAGACTGTCCGTCGTAAGTTGGGTCAAGATATACTTTCAACGTAAAGTAATAGTCTTTGACAGTAATTGGAGTTCCATCCGTATACTTGAGACCAGGCTTCAAATGGTAAGTATAAGTTTTGTTGTTGTTAGTTACATCTACAGAGTCGGCAAGGCTGTTTTCATAAGAACCATCGCCTTTAACAGTGATGAACTGGTCAAAAATAATTTCATTAACAAAGGTATCATATGACGTTGAAGAGAACAGTGGGTTAAAAATACCTTGTGGAGCAGTCATACCTACAACAATTGTGTCTTTACGAGCAGCTGCGTTAGCAGGCAGCAAGGACATGTCCGTTGCTTTGATTACGCCATTCTCATTCTGATTGCCCGTGTCTGCACTTGCGCTTTCACTTGCACTTTCTGTTCCTGCGTTACTTGCACTTGCAGAAGTGGACGGTGCGTTGCTGGATTCCGCATTTTTGTTGCCGCCACCGCACGCCGACAGCACCATCGAGAGTGTCAATACGAGCACTAGCAGCAAATTCCATTTCTTTGTCATTCATGATCCTCCTCTTTTGAATAGAGACTTTAAAAATATATAATATATTATGAAAATAATATATCCTAATGATACCAAATGCAACAAAAATTGTCGCCTTTGACTGCTTTGTGTCAGATAATCTAACTCTATAAAACCAGTGATCTTACTCGGGTTTATTTTGTTTCATCATCTGACGATTAATGCCTGTGTTTCAACACCTTCAAATAGGTGTATAAAGTGAATAAATAACCACAGGTCAATTATTTACCGAATTTAATCCCGCTAATTTAGCGGAATCAGGACATAAAACAGGTAAGACATAAAAATTCTTGCTTAAAGACTATAATATTGTTCGGATTTAGTAAATAATATACATGAATATCACCAAAATTCCAAGCCATTTTATTCAAATATAGTAAATTTTTTTTGATAGCCAGATAAAAAATTTTTGTACATATCCTTCTTCTTCTTCTTAATTTAAAACAACGAAATTACAATTAATTTATTATTGAACTTTATATGCATAATACTTATTATTCATGAATATTTATACTATACATTTCTTGTTATTTGTGTCATTTTAAAGGTTTATGAATTTTTTCATCTGTCCTTTGTTTTTAGTACATTGTCTACTCAATAAAGACATGTCAGTATTCCTTCGACAGTTAATTTCCTCCTGATACATGAGTCAGTTTTATTCTAATTTTTACACTTATTAGCCTCTAAGATGAGTGTACATTTCCTTGAGTTTAAGAGTAAAAATTTGACAATTTATATAATAATTTGATATATTATCCTTATATTACATATCTAGAAATGGAGATGAATTCTAATGAAAAAATGTTTGATAGTGTTGGGACTTAGCACCCTACTATGTTTTTCTCTTTCTGCTATTACTTTTGCCGATGGAGTTGTAGCAACGGATTGCCACTTAGCAGGAAATGCGAAATGTGATGTCAACTATTAAGTATTTGGGGCTGAGTAATTTTACTCAGCCCGCTTTACTTCCTACAATTCTATTATGAGCAGAACACAATATCCACTTAGCCTTTGAATAAACTTAGTTTTGCTTTTTACACAATTGATCCTCGTCTATATTAACTAGATAATCGCATAAATGCATAATTGATTGACTATGAGTTACTAATATTACTATTTTATTTCTCTTCAATTCAGCTAGTAATTGCTCTAAGTTACTTGTGCTTTCTAGATCCATCATAGAAGTAGGTTCATCTAAAATTAGAACTTCTGGATTTTTAAGCAGGCCTCTTATTAAAGAGGTTTTTTGAATTTCACCACCTGATAGATTCTGATTATTATTTAAAATATCTTTATTATTTTGGGATAAGTTTAACTTATCTAATAAGCTTACTAAATTTTTTTGGTTGTACTTTTTGAGACCATAAGTAATATTTTCCATAAAATTTTGATTAATCATTATTGGATTTTGTTCTACATAAGCGATGAGGCTTTCTCTAGCAGAATAGATATCTAAGTAATTAATAGATATCCCATTATATAAAACTTTTCCTTGGTAATTTTCATACAACCCCATAATTAACTTTAGTAAAGTTGATTTTCCACTTCCGTTTTTGCCTATGACTCCATATATGTTTCCTTTATTAAAGGTATAGGAAAAATTACGAATTAAGAAATGGCTATATTTAAATGAAATATTATCTAATTTAATTTCATCAATATTTGATAATGCTTTATCACCCATATTTTCTTTATTAACTTGAAAATGTTGACTTAATCTTTCATAAGAAACCAATGCTCCTTGAAAATCCTTTGAGAAATTAATAAAATACTGCATAGAAGCGAATGTAGAATTAAAATAGGAAGTTATAATTGTTAATTGGCCAATTGTCATTTGCTTATTGTTTATCTCTAATCCACAAATTAACAATATCAATATATTCGATATGATAAGTAGTAGCCTATTGTTAAAATCAGCGAGATTAGTAATTCTTAAATATCTAAAAAGTTTTTCAAAAAAAACATCGACAACTTTTTTTGAATCTTTTAGTAAAATTTCATCCCAACTATTCAATTTAATCAATTCCAAGTTAAATAGAAGACGATTCATTTCTGAGAAAAACAAGGATTGTTGATTTTTTAATGATAAAGTACTACTAAAAATTTTCTTTTTTAATATTCTATATATAAGAATATAAATTGGAAAAGTGATAAATAAGATTAAACCTATTTTAATATTTATTTTAATTATTAATAAGACCGATCCTAGAAATATCAAAATTTTCGTTAATCCATTTAGTAAATTACTTAGTATAAAAGAACTTAAGACATTACTGTCGCTATTTATTTGTTCAATTAAGTAAGTAGAGTTAAAAGAGTTAGAGTAACTAATAGGTGTTTTCTGAATATGTCGGACACAATCAAAATTTATTTCAATTGCTATTTTTGTATTAACCATACTCTGCAATAAGTTTGAAAAATACGAAATAACTATACCAATTAAATTTAATGTTAATAGTAGACACAATAGTTCAATTACATATTTAATTTGAATGTTGCTATTAATTAACGAATCTATAACTTTACCTTGTATTAAGGGAGTAATTAATCCTAACAAAAGCGAAGTTGTCGTATTTAGAAAAAATAAAGCTACTATTAAACCCTTAAATTTATTTAAATATACTTTCAAAAATTTTACAATTTGCATGTTATCCCCTAAAATAAACCGTCAATGCAAATTTTTTATATTTTCGCAATGACGGATTACATCTTTATACATTAGACATTTTGTTTTCAATAATACTCGTTGCATAATCGATAATTTTCTTTTCAAGAATAAATTTCATTTCAGAACATCGATCACCAGTGTTTGTAATCCTTGCGCTTGGACATCCTCCCATACATGAAGGCAACAATTTGCAGTTTTTACAATATTCATCGTTATAGGGTTCATAATTTAAATAATCAAGATTTAATTTACTATTACCCTGAAATTGTTTATTAATTAAATTAGAATAGCTTTTTTCAGGATTACCAACATCATGCCAACAGCTATAAATATATCCCTCAGGATCTATTACATATGAGTTATAAGTATCAGCGGTACAATAGGAACCTATAGGGATGGGCAAACGATGAAAGTTAGTATTATATCCTTGTTCATGTGCTCTTTTATCAAATTCATAACTAAGTTTTGTAAAGTTTTCAGTTGTCAAGCAAGTGTTTGTATTATAACATCCATTTGCATCATGTACATTTGCAAGATAAATGGACACCTTATCTTTCAAATTTTTTTCTTTAATAACTCCCAATACTTCATCTACTGCAGTTTGATTAGTGGCATCTGTATTTATTCTAATAGCTATTCTAAATAGGTCGGATACCTCTACAATATTATTAATGATCTTCTCAAAACTTGGCTGTCCACCAATCAAAGGACGACGTACATCATGTATGTAGTCTGGTCCATCAAGAGTCACTTGAACTCTTTCTATTTTATATTTTTTCAATTCTTCAGCAATAGAACGGTTAAGAAAATAACCATTGGTAACAATACCCGCTGAATAATTTACTTCATTTTCCTCACACTGTGCAATTACTTCCTGTGATATATGTCTGATAATATCAATTCCAAGTAATGGTTCTCCACCATACCAGTAGATACTCATTCCTTTTAAAGTTTTAATTTTACTTTTAACTAGAGATAATATTTTTTCTTGTACTTCCATAGACATATTTTTTTGTGTCTTATTATTCTTTTCATAACAATATATACAGCCTAAATTACAATTCATAGTGGTAGCTATAGTTAATCCTAAACTCTCAGTTGAATATCTAGTAGGTAATAGCCGTGCCTTTATTAAATCCAATTCGTTAATATTGTCTTGAATAATAAATCCACCGTAATTTAAATCTTCAAGAAACTTATTATCAAGTAATTCTGTGTTACGATTATCTTCAAATCTTTTGAACATTTCATATTTATCTTTATCTAATATTGCCAGAGCTGATGTTCTAGTATTATAAGCAAGCCAACTATCATTCTTGCTATATTCAATAAAGTAGTTATATTGGGATAGTTTCCACATATTGTCCTCCACTTTGCTATTTTTGGATTTAATAGCAAGAGAAGTTACCTTCTCTTGCTATTAAATATAAAGATTAATAGGGTTGAGCTTGTTGTCCGCATAGATAACTATAACAATGAGAATGACACGGATCCGTACAAGGTGGACTCCACCAATCACCATTATAATTATAACAACTAGGAGAAATAGTTGGAACACCCTGTGGTTCAATTAGAAATGTCATTTTTTTCACCTCCCTTCAATTCGTCTATCGATTTTTGATAAACATCAGATTTCATTGTGATCAGAATCCTTTTCTAATACTAAAGGATTAATAAGGTTGATCTTGTATTCCGCATAAATATGAATAGCAATGGGTTGGACAAGGCTCATTTTCTAAGGGACATTGAACATAATTTACACAAACTAGGTAAGATGCCGTAGGCCCTACTTGTGGCTGAACAAGATAAATCATTTTTTCACCTCCAATTGGCGTAGTAGTTTTTATTAAATAATAACTCTAAAAAAGTAGACTTGTTATTAAAAATGTCACTTTTTCCCTTTTAATTTCATATTTTAGATATGAAGAATAATACTAGGATACTAATCCCTTTTTTAGATTTAATCTCAAATTATGCTTTATCCTCTACAGCATATAAAATTATAAATGCATTCAATTAAACTTTATGGCTCTTCGCTCTACTGGGTGGGTACAATGTTGAATGTTAGTTTCATACCCCCTTCCGCCTTTAAGAGATTTTCAGATGTTGAAACAGCCCTCAAGGAAAGAACTTGACCGCTGTTTCAACATCTGAAGCGGGGTAATAAGGCGGTAAGGGGAATTAGGCTCGGCGTGCCGCGAGCCCCGGAAGACGGAGCTTATTGGCGGTCATGTAGACCATCGCGATCAAGTTTTCTACGTTGCGGTAGCCTCTGGCTCGACGTTTGGCTGCTTGTACAAGACCATTTATGCCTTCGAGCAAGCCATTCGTCATCTTGCTGTGGAACCATCGTAAGATTCCTTCTTCATGTTGCTTAAACGTGTAGCCCAGCCGATCCACTCCCGAAGATAGACATCTGCAAAGATGTGGGGTGTCGTCCAAAGTTCCTGCAGGGCCAGCTTCAATCGGTATGCCCGTCCGGTCAGCAGATTAGTATCCTTTAGCCGATACAGGGTTTCCTTTTGGTCCGCCTTGAGATTCACTTCGTTTTTCAGCCAGATATATTTGGTTCGCTTCAGTTCTGGTTTTGCTTTTGCTCCTGAATGCGCACCTCATCGACTGCTTCGCCTACCAATTTCATGACATGAAATTTATCAAAGGTAATTTCCGCTTTCGGGAAATACTCTTCAATACCGCGTATAAACGCAGGTGACATATCACAGCAGACCTCTTGGATCGTATCAGCAGCAATCCCTTTTTCGGCGAGGTGGCCTTTGAAGCGCTCTAAGGTCTCCATTCCTTTGCCTTCGGTGGCAAAAAGGACCGTCTTCCGGTCTACGTCCACAAACAGGGTAATATAGCGGTGACCACGTCTGGAGGATGTTTCATCAATGGCGATGCGCTTTACGCTCGAAAGATCGAGCTCCGACATGGCTTTATCGACGTAGTAGTGAAAGATCCGCCACATTCGGGTATCGTGCTCCCGCAGTTCGCGGGCAGCTGCATTTACCGGCATTTCGGCCATCAAACGCATGGCCCATGCTTCAAACAGCAGGGTGAAATGGGAAAGGGGCCTAGCCCATTTTGCATAGACTTGGGTTACTTTGTTGCAGGATGTGCATTTCACCCGTGGCATTCTGGCATGCATGAAGGTTTTCCAATCCCAAAAATCCAGATGGCGCCAGTGCTTTATATCGCTGTCATAGGCTCTGGATTCCGATCCGCACAAGGGACAAGCAAACACAGCTCCCCGTTCGAAATCCAGATGCAGATGCCAGGCTTGATCCTGATTGTCAAACTCAATATGCGTTAGCTTCCATGGTTCTTCCAATTGCAAAGCCACTTTAAACATGTCCATGATCAAATTTTCATTACTGCTCAATGAGGTCCACATCGCCAATACGCTCCTATTAACTTATTACTGAGCAGTATTGACTATTTTTCTATGATTCAGACTTTAAGCCATTAAGTATAGCGACGAAGCAACTTTATTCACAATTATTAGTAATACTAAACATATTTTATGTTGAGATAGAGGGGCTTGTCTTTAGTAAAATGAAGATACTGGCAGGTCTCTTTTCATAACTTTTTCTCTTGAGATGATACGCCCATGCTGGGCTAGAGTAAAGGGCAGAAAATTCTGCCCCTCCTCATCAAACCGTACGTGAGGTTTTCCCTCATACGGCTTTCCGATGTTCGTCATTCATGTGCATGCAGATCACA
>NZ_JAIOGQ010000043.1 GCF_019904135.1 Paenibacillus caui
GTGACTTCCTCCATTCTGGGGTTTTTGGTTTGGTCACCGAAAAACTTCGCCAAATTGGGGTGAAGTCCCTTTTTTATGCCTGAAAATCCTTGTGGCTCAAGGGCTTATATTACTGCAAAATGCTCAATAAATAAATCATCCATACTATATCTTGTGTAGGCTGAAGTGATATAAGACTAGACACAACGCACATTATTATCAGAATAATCGAGACAAATGAAACTGATAGAATGTCATCGCTGATATTCAATTGAGGCTTTAAAAAAAGATAACCTAAAAGGATATAAGATAAAGTCATGATCATTATAATCAAATAGATTTCGGTAACAGATGCTCCGAGAATTGATAATCTAAAGCCAATAACGCTTAATACTACATGGAACATGATGGATAAAACACTGTTTCTACTCATTGTAATCAATCCTTTCTAACGTTAATATTCTGCAAATAAACCCAATCCCCTCCAAAATTGGATAATTTCATTGAATACCAATACTTTCTGAAAATTCCAACGTACACCCACCTATTTCTAATTTTTTTCTGCCCCCCAGCTCCAGCATCTTCGTCTGTAGATCCGGAGATAATTCCTTCGGCAGCGACGTTAATCTCGCGGCAGAGCTGTGCATATTTTCGCTTCTCCGCTTTCTCGACTTCGTTCCAGAGCCGGTTACGGTCATATACCCATTCGGGGGAATGCGCCGGCACGAGGATCTCCGTTTGCGGTTTGGCATTGCGCCGGTAGCGGTTGCAAAGTTAAGATAACTATCGTTAGTCTAATACTTTATTTTCTCAGTCTAGAACTTTATTTTCTTCTGACAGCTGTGAAACTGTTCGCTCGTCGCATGGTCACGGTAGAGACAAATGACCTGCCACGGTGAACAGGTTAGTGTGGTGAAAAACACCTGTACCTCGATTCGAGGGGTCAGCAGAAGTTGACCGTCGGCTTCTATCGTTCGCTCAATCACTTGGTACACCGCACGAATCGGTCGTTCCAGCTTCTTGTCGCTCCAGGTCATGGCACCGAGGTAAACCCGTTTCCCTTCCCGTTCTTCACAGCACAGACCATCCCGTTTGGCGATCATCAGCCATTCTTCCGGCGATTCCCGGCGGAGGTTGCGTTTGACAATAAAATCGACATTTTCGATGAGGCATATGTTTAAATTCTCCAAGGCATCGTTGCCGGCGTCCATCCGGACGAGCAGCGGCGCATCGGTGATCCGGCGGGTGTAAATCCAGACTGTGAGATAAAAACGCAGCGGCTTCCTTTTGCACATGGGTGCTGCCTTCACGCAGATTGACGTTCACACCGTACCCTTCCTGGCCAAGATAGGCGAAGAAAGGAGCATAGCCGTCTACCTTTTTGTACGTGAGGGACACGCCCTCTTTGCGGGTATTGCTATTGTCAAAGGGCGAAACATCCAAATCCAGAGGGAGCCAAGACATCGTCTTCCCTTCCGGCAGTGTGGCTTGAACCGGAGTCAGGGGTGCGTTCAGCGCACGCAATAAATCCGCAGATTCTTCCAGTAAAATCGTTTGCCAATCGTAGCTGTGGGCCGCCGCCAGGTCCAGGCGCTGCCGCAGAGTCGGAGAGGATGGAACGTGTTTTAGACCCAGGGATTTCGCAAAAAAACGATCCTTCCGAAACGGCTCGATCTGGTCAAAATCACTTTTACCCTGGCATAACAGTCCCAAGTAGGCATAGAGTACATCAGGATGAGTGACGGTCGGGTGCTGTGCACCCGGCAGCGAATAACGGATGAGTCGCTTAGCGATTCGAGTATGGGAAAGGAGCAGGCCAACAAGCGCCAAACCGGAATGAGCGGTTAGCCATTCTACGGACTGATCCAAATGAAAACGGACTGGATTCATCCGGCACCTCCAAGGTGAACGTAAAAAGTGAAGGAATTTCTTTCTTATTCTTCAGTTTACTCACCGGAGGCTACTTTTCTAACTTTTTCGATATTTCGTTTCACGGTTTCAGGTGAAGATCAGCTAAAGGAAGTACTCTTGCAAAAAGGATATAACCAAGATTGGAGCGCACCCGTTACGATTTTCAAATATGAAAATGGATTTCAAGAACGAGTATTGCCAGAGGGATTTTCAATCATAACCTTAGAGGAAGAAAATGATTTTCGCAAAATTCACGATGTGTTATGGCGAGGTTTTGACCATGGGGATGAACCTGATGAAGATTTGGACTGCAGAATGCTTATGCAAAGCGCACCCCATTTCCGAAAAGACCTCACCACCATTATTAAGCCCCCAAACGGAGAATACGCCTGTTTTGCAGGAATGTGGATGGACGGGGTTAATGATTTTGCTTATCTCGAGCCGCTTGTAACGGATCCGCGGTACCGCAGAATGGAGCTTGCAACTATTGCCGTAACCGAATCAATGAAGCGTACACAAAAATTCGGAGCCACATATTGCTTTGGCGGCGTTCCTGAATTCTACGCTAGGATTGGCTTTGAAACGGTATGTCATCGGGGCAATCACTAATAACCCCCATTACCTAACTCAGCATACAACAGATAGGAAAGATAGTGCTCTTGCCAACTGGTACTCCTCTGGCTATAATGTTTATGCTTGGAAAATGAGTGCTGCCAAAATGAGCCCAAATGACTGAGGTGCTTTATGCGTTTAATTGGTTTACTCTTTATAATAGTTCTTACTGCCTGTTCAAATACATTAGATAATAGCACTGAATATAAGAACATTCAGGAGTTAAATGATTTACCTATCCCAAGCAGTGCTACCGAAGTTGATAAAAAATCGACTGAAGACTTAAAGAACTATGAAATTCCTCAAACCTTTGAAAACTTTAATGTTTCATATCAAGAAAAACTTAAAGATGAGGGATGGAAAATAACTGAAGTCGAGAGTAACAAAGTGATATCAGTAGAAAAAAACAACACTAAACAATGCTTTAGAGGACCAATAAGCCGGTAGACTGGAAACAGACACGAAAGAGGGCACTCAAAGGTGCCCTCTTACAACAGCGACCGTAGGTCACGTTATTTCGGCGAAACAACCATCCCCCGTTCCGGCATTGGAGGAGCATCTGTATCGCGGAAGTATAGTGGTAATCCTTCTGACAGAAACATACTGGTCTTTGTTGGATCCTGCCGCTGGTGGTGAATATGAAGATGGGGTTCGCTTGAGCTTCCTGAGTTCCCAACTAGAGCAATCGGCGTTCCTTCTTTAATAGACTGGCCTTCTTTAACCCGGACAGATCCTTGTTTCAAATGCGCCAGCACGAGGTATGTCCCGGTCTCTTCCAAACGGATATAAACATGGTTTCCAGGCATGGTCTGATATTCTTCATTCCCAGGCTCGTGATCCGGTTCATCATCATAAGCGGAAATTACGGTTCCGGACGCGGGGGCTGCCACTTCCATGCCATAGATCTCGTAATCCTCTAATTTTTTACTCCCCATCCCGTAAGGCTCAGCCAACAAATCGTAGGCCCATCGCTCATTGGGGTATTGGGCATGGTAGTTTATTTTCAAGCGATCTCCTCCCCACCCGACAGTAATAGGTTGATTAAAAGGAAGTCGAACCGAAACCGCGGGCTTTACATGATTGATATCGGCAGGATAGGTCATCGTCCCCACCCCAAACAACCAAAGACTGGGCCATGCAGCAATCACAGAGAGAAACAGTGGCAGCCACAAATCCCTAATCGGTTTACGGCCTACTGCCCTTCTTATAATCCGTATCCATGTTATGACAAAGATCAGGACGCCCACGGCGCTAAATGCCCAAATGAACCACCAACTGGCTGCTCCGAGGGACCCTCCTGCTAAAAGAACAGACCCCCAACAGATTAGCAAAATAACCGCTACACAAATATTGACGATCCGATTCACCTTCACCTTAATCGTCTTCAACAAATCAATCCCCTCCATTCGCTTAATCAAAGCGTAAGGGAGAGGTCTTTCAACTTAAGCAACACTTACTTACAACTTTCTTAAGATTTGCCCGTGAAGGTTCAGTACGATTGAAAAAGCGGTTTGAATTTCACTGCTCTTTACTTCAATGATTCCATCGTGGGCTTCGGCAATGCTTTTGGCTATCGCCAGCCCCATTCCCATTCCTTGTCCTGCTGTATGGCTCCTGCCGGACTCCTCTGCCCTATAGTATCTGTCAAAAATATGGGGTAAATGGTCCGGTGAAATTTCTTTCCCATAATTCACTACTTGAATGACGACCTTCGTGTTTTCGGTTAAGAGTTTAATGGTTATTTTCTTCCCGTGTCTGCCATAGCTAATGCTGTTGCTAACTATATTCTGCAGCAGGCGTACCATTAAGGAGATGTCGGCAAAAATTTCGATCGTTCTCTCCTCTGTCTCTATTTCGAAGCTCATTCCCGCCTCTTCCAGCAGAGGCACGAAATCGATCATCACTTGCTCAATTAATGGTTTAAGACTTACGGCCTCTTTATTCATTTTCATGCCTTTGAATTGAATATGACAGTACTCTAACAGGTCCTCTATCAGTTTTTTTAGCTCGTTGCATTTTCGATATGAAGTCTCCGCATAATGGTGGCATGCCTCGATATTGCTTCCGATATTCGTTTTAATCAGTTCGATGTAACCGATTAATGAAGTAAGCGGCGTTCGGAGATCGTGCGAAATGCTCGAGATCATTTCATTCTTCATCTGTTCCGACTTTTGTTCCTTCTCAATCGCAGCTTTCAGGCGGGACACCATCTTGTTGATGTTGCCCGCCAGTTTCCCAATCTCATCGTCCCCCGTCACGGGAATATGGATGTCCAGCTGCCCTTCTTGCAGCATATTCACGCTTTTATTAATTTTCTCTAACCGGACTAGCGTTTTTTTCGAAAAACGATAAAAGAGGATCGTGGTCAGGATTAAAAAGAAGCCCATGTAAATCAAGGAATATTGTTGTTCCAGATACTCAGCCTCAATCGAGGGAATGAACTGCCTAATCAGAACTGTTTGAAAGATGGCAATCATCATCATGGCCAAAAAGATACTTGAAATGAACATGACTAAAAACTTGAATCTGATCGCTCTGAACCATTTAACGTTCAATTTTATACCCTACTCCCCATACGTTTTTGATGATTTCAGCTTTCCTCGGATTCTCCTCGATCTTCTCCCTCAGCCTCGAAATATGTACCATCACGGTGTTGTTGCTTTGGAAATACTTCTCCTTCCATACGCTTTCGAATATCTCCTCTGAGGTAAATACCCGATTCGGATGTTTAGCCAGCAGCAATAAGATGTCGTATTCGGTTTTTGTAAGTTCGATGGGCTTGCCGTATAAGGCTACCTTTCTCGCTTGTTCATCAATAGTCAGGCCTTGAATGTTTATCGTATCGGGTTCAGATGAAGTACTCTGGTTGTTTAAATATTTGTATCTTCTGATTTGGGCCTTTACCCGGGCTGTCAGTTCCAACGGACTAAACGGCTTTACGATATAATCATCAGCACCTGTGCTAAGACCAATCAGCTTGTCCATTTCGGTTGATTTGGCGCTTAATAGGATGATTGGAACAACATGCTGTTGTCTGATTCTTCTGCAAACCTCGATCCCATCGATGCCCGGCATCATGATGTCCAGAATCATCAGGTCCACTTCATTGGCATCCAATATTTCATTTCCTTGGGTTCCATCGCAGGCGGTTAGAACCTTGTATCCGTCGTTACTCAGATACGCCTTAATAAAATCAACAATATCCTTGTCATCATCTATGATCAGAATGGTTTCGCAAGCCATAGAAACCCCCTTAAAAGTTTCAATCGTCTGTTTGTTGCAGGTCCTCCATATCCAATGAAAATATTTCTTTAAAACCTCTTTGACCCTCAGCAGTTATTTTTATTGCTCTTGTTTTAGGTAGACGTTCAATCCAATTTAGCTCGAGCAGCTTTTCCAGAAGAGCATTTCCTAATGCTCCGGCAAGGTGATGGGTTCTTTCACTCCAATCCAGACATTTGTTTGAAAACAAACGGCGCTTTTTCTCCACTTTTTTCAGGTCAATTTGAAAGCTTTCGAAAAATTCCTGACCCTTTTCGGTAACATGAAAGCTTGCCTTTTCTTCGCTCAGAATGCCTTCTCTAACTAAACAATGGGTTAATTTGACTCCCAGGCTCCCCGCAAGATGGTCATAACACGTTCTCGCAAAGCGCAAAGCTTTATCTTCTGAAGCTTGTTTCAATGACTTAATTTGAGTGGGTGGAGCTACCGATAATAAGGTTTCCATCACCTGGGCGACATCTTGATTACGAATCCCATAGTACCGATGTCTCCCTTGTTTTTCAACGGTAACTACATGAGCAGCGACCATTTTGGCTAAATGGAAGCTTGCCGTTTGGGGTTGGATTCCTACCCTATAGGCCAGCTCACCTGCAGCATGAAACCTTCCATCTAACAAAACGGTTAATATGGCTGAACGGGAAGGCTCGCTCACAAGCGAAGCAATCATGGCCGCATTAGAAATGGTGTTCATAGTTCTCCCTCTCTTTTTATATGTAATCCATACTTCGATGATAATTGAAATGTTCCTATTATACAATTGGGGAGGACACTGGAACGATATTGGAGGAGAATGAATATGAACGAAACAAAGCAGATTCCAAACACAGAAGTGATTAAACCTAAAGTTCTATATTACGGAACACCTGTCCTTTTGTTAAATACACTGAATGAAGACGGAACAACAAATATCAGCCCCATCTCATCATCGTGGGCGTTAGGAGATTGTATTGTACTCGGCATTGGTCTAGGCGGGAAAGCGATGGACAATTTACAGCGGCATCCGGAGTGTGTAATAAACATTCCTGACCCTTCCCTATGGGAGAGTGTTGAACAACTAGCCCCTTACACAGGGAAGAATCCCGTTCCCGATTATAAGAAGGAGATGGGATATACGTATGAAAAAGATAAGTATGCGATTAGTGGATTGACCCCTGCCGAGTCTAATATCGTAAAACCTGCGAGGATTCTGGAATGCCCCTTACAAATCGAATCCAGCGTAAAAAACATTCGAATTCCCGAGCATTCCCCAGACTTTGCCATTGTTGAGACCCAAGCTGTACTTGTACATGCCCATAAGGAGATGATCCTGGAAGAAAATCATATCGACCCAACGAAATGGAGTCCGCTTATCTATAATTTCCGTCATTATTTTGGTCTTGGCAACCCGCTCGGCAAAAATTTTCGAGCTGAAGCCTGAAGCCTAAATAATCCCTTGCGATTAGGGAAGCTGAGGAGGCTGCGGGATGTCTCCCGCATCGCCCAGCATCGCGCCAGCAATCATCTGAAAATCTTCCGGTCCGATCTCGAAATGACCAAAACGGAAGCGATATCCCCAATTCCGCTTCCCGCGTGTGAAGCTAAGCTGGTCCAATAGATCGGCAATCTTCACTTCCTGACACGGAAAATAGCGGATGTTCCGGCGAAATGGCACGAAGGATTCGGACATTGGAAATTCGTAGACTCTGTCATCCACGACCTGCCCAATGGCAGTGAATTCCTGGAGCGGCTCCCCTTTCGACAAATCTGTTCGTGGGGAGTAGTAGATCAGCCAATCGCCGGGGTTCATCCGCCGCAAAGGCGCTGACTTCCCGTGGCAGAGCTGGGCGAATCCGCCCAGCACCCCCCGCTCCACATGGGATGCGGATACAACGCCTATCCAGTAGCGGCTTTGCTCGCTTGTTACATCTGCCGGCATGGTGTAGGTCCCTTCCTTCTTCCTATTCATACGCTCTTATACGCTGCTTTCCAAACCTTCTCGCAAACGGTCCATCTGCCGAAGATGATGGCGGTAGTGCATTTCAATGAGCAAAAACCATTCTTTCGCATTAAGGGCACCGAAACGCGGATGGGAGACCGTAGTATGCTTGGGTGCCTGTTCAAGCGTCGGCTCGATTTCCTTCATACGGCGGATCACGGCGTTCAATCCTTGAGTCAGCTGCTCTTTACTTTCCGGCTGCTGCGGTGTATATTGCGGGGAAGGCGGGACTTGAATCCGAATGGGCGGGAATCCTCCTTGTTCAAAAATCGCTTCGCCCTCCTTTGTTTTTACCGCTGAAGAGGCAGTACCATCCTCGCTTTGCATCATGCACTGGTCAATATTACGCATCTGCATATAAAGGGCCGCGTTAATCAAATGCAGATACATTTGTCCAAGCGACCACTCGTCCTTACTTGGCTGACGATGCAGCTGCTCCATGCTGAAGTTATCCAATTCTCGAATGTAGTAATTCGCGGTTTCTTCAAACCGCTGCAATGCTTCAACTGTGTTCATATCCGGTAAACAGCTCCTTTTCATGCTAAAGTTCCTTAATTGCACAAGTTCACTTTGCATATTCTGAATATACAAAAACGCTACTGACAACGGTGTGTCAGTAGCGTTTCAACATTTTTTCAGCTTCGTCACGAACCCGATTTCGCAGCGATTCCGGCTCCAGCACAGTGACATCCGCTCCCCAGCCAAGCACCCAATGCAGCAATTCCTCGGGCTGACGAACGCGAAAGATCACATGCAAACCATCCGGATGCTCCTCTATCGCTTCCATGTAATAATTGTTCGATTCCTTGACTTTATCCGCAATGTCGGGATTCACCTGAATGCGCACACGTGTGTTGCGATCATCCGGGGGCTTGTAATCGTGCAAATGAAAATCGGCCGGTACCATGAATCGCTCTTCCAGCAGAGTAAGCCCGGTCATCCGGGACAACCGGAAATGACGAATATCTTGCCTAAGGTCACAGTGCGCAATCATGACCCAGGAACCGTAGGCAAATACAAGTCCGTAAGGCGCAGCAGCACGAACACTTTGACGGTTCCCGCCTTCTTCAGGCAGTCTTTTCGAATAACCGAATTTTACCTTCCGTTCCTCCAGGATCGCCTGGCGGATCGTTTCGATGTACTCTTTCTCTTGTCTGCGTGTTCCATTTTCACCCGAAGTAAGCAGCCGGATACTCTTGCGTACCCGGGCAGCTTCACTGCGAACCCGCTCCGGCAGGATGGCTTCAATTTTCCTGCGGGAAGTTTGAGCCTTGTTGCTGTAGTCGGTATCGAATCTCTGCTCAATAAAATCCGTTCCAATAAGCAGTGTCACCGCTTCTTCCGCTGTAAAGCTGACCGGCGGCAGGAAATACCCCTCCATTAAGGAATATCCCAATCCGGGAGCGCCTACCACCGGTACCCCCGCTTCGCTAAGAGCCTGAATATCGCGATAGATGGTTCGCACACTCGTCTCGAATGCAGCCGCCAAATCCTCAGCCCGTATCACCTTTTTGCGCTGCAGTTCAAGCACGATGGCTAACATCCGGTCGGTTTTGTTCATGCTGCTGCATCCTCCTCGTGAGCTATCCTATTTTAACGATAAATATTAGATCCGCTTTTAACAAATTCCTCTGCTTTTTGCTTCATTCCTTCTTCCATGGAAACTTCTTCTTCGCTTACTGCTTTGTCTTTCGCCATTCCCCGGATATCATGTGAAATTCTCATGGAGCAGAACTTAGGTCCGCACATGGAACAAAAGTGGGCTGTTTTGGCTCCTTCTGCAGGAAGCGTTTCATCATGATACTCTCTAGCGCGTTCCGGATCGAGCGATAAATTAAATTGGTCATTCCAGCGGAATTCGAAACGGGCTTTCGATAAAGCATTGTCTCGAATTTGAGCGCCGGGGTGACCCTTCGCCAAATCGGCAGCATGTGCTGCTATTTTATAGGCAATTACTCCCTCACGAACATCATCTTTATTGGGCAAGCCCAAATGCTCTTTTGGCGTAACATAGCACAGCATGGCCGTTCCGAACCAACCGATCATGGCCGCGCCAATGGCGGATGTAATATGGTCGTATCCCGGGGCAATGTCCGTGGTTAATGGTCCG
This sequence comes from Paenibacillus caui, assembly GCF_019904135.1. Taxonomy (GTDB): domain Bacteria; phylum Bacillota; class Bacilli; order Paenibacillales; family Paenibacillaceae; genus Fontibacillus; species Fontibacillus caui. Next base: position 9,870 of record NZ_JAIOGQ010000043.1, read on the forward strand.
AGCGTATAAAATGGCGCTTCTTTACAAATCTCCATCTGCTTATCGACATTTTCTTTAATCATATGCATCGGCACATGCCCCGGTCCTTCGATCATCACCTGCACATCATGCTTCCACGCGATTGCAGTTAATTCTCCTAACGTTTCGAGCTCGGCAAATTGTGCCTCATCATTGGCATCGGCTACTGAACCAGGACGCAATCCGTCTCCAAGGGAAACCGCAATGTCGTATTGATTTAGAATGGTGCATATTTCTTCAAAATGGGTATACAAGAAATTTTCTTGATGGTGAGCCAGGCACCACTGCGCCAAAATAGAGCCGCCGCGAGATACAATACCCGTCGTGCGTGTAGCCGTTAATGGAATATAACGGAGTAAGACCCCTGCATGTATGGTAAAATAATCTACCCCTTGTTCGGCCTGTTCAATCAAGGTATCACGGTAAACTTCCCAGGTTAAATCTTCAGCGATGCCGTTTACTTTTTCAAGCGCCTGATAGATCGGCACTGTCCCCACAGGTACGGGGGAATTTCGAATAATCCATTCTCTTGTATTATGGATATTCTTCCCTGTCGATAGATCCATTATCGTGTCGGCTCCCCACCGGGTAGCCCAGGTCATCTTTTCAACCTCTTGCTCAATCGAAGAAGTGACAGCTGAATTGCCGATATTCGCATTGATTTTGACATGAAAATGACGTCCAATAATCATAGGTTCGCTTTCCGGATGGTTGATATTGGAAGGGATAATGGCTCTTCCCCTTGCCACCTCTTCACGAACAAACTCCGGATCCATATTTTCACGAATCGCGATGAACTCCATTTCGGGCGTAACGATGCCTTTTTTCGCATAATGCATTTGTGTGACATTGCACCCTGTTTTGGCGCGTAAAGGGGTTGGATTGATATGTGGAAACCATTCCAGATTTGCACCTGCAGCTCCTTTAAGCAATCCGTTATCTTCAGGTTTTACTTCTCTTCCTTTATACTCCTCAACATCATTGCGTTCCAAAATCCATTGTTTGCGTAATGCCGGCAGTCCTTTTCTAATATCGATTTGGCAGTCTTGGTCTGTGTACGGGCCGCTCGTATCGTAAACACGGACAGGAGCATTTGCTTCCTCCCCAAACGAAGTTACGGTTCGGCTGAGCTCGATTTCTCTCATCGGGACCCTTAGATCGGGTCTGGAACCCTCGGCATAAATTTTTCGGCTCCCCGCAAACTGGGATTTGAGCTCAATGTTCACTTCGGTTTGCTTTTGCATGTAACTTCCTCCCTAAAATGGATTGTGATCTTAGGAGCTACAGCATAGTTCATCCCAAGCTGCCGTTACCGGGCAAACCCGTAGATGAAAGACAATAGAAAAAGGTTCTGCATACACAGAACCCGGGTTTATCGTCGTAAAAGTAGCGGCGCACCAAAAATAACGAAGACGCCTTCATCCTACTTCCCTACGCTGGTATGATCCAGATCAGGTTCGAAGGGTCAAAGAATTTATACATTCTTCTCTCAGTCCAAGCCATTGGACTCCCCTAGTAGAGCATTTAAACAAGGATATTATGTTTTGCTGTTACAATAACATAATTTTTAGGATTAATAAAGGGACTTTGGTGTCCTTGTCAATTCCCTGCTTAAGATTGAAAAGAGGACTGCTCCGTTACTTCTTTATGCAAGTGAAATTTAACATCATGCAAGTGAAATTTAACATCCAGTTCAAGCTTATTTTTTTAAAACATTTTATACCATTATTTCCTTTTTTGAGGTATGATTATGTTGTAAAAAATACATATTATAGGAGGTTTGTTATGGGGCTTACAGGTAAAATCAAAAAAAGTTTATTTGGACTATCGATTGCTTCAATGATCTTTGCATCATCTGCATTTGGTTACGTTGGCTATAAGACACTTAGCATACCAACACAAAAACAAGAAGAAACAAATTGGTGTTGGGCAGCCTCTGGGGTAATGACGATAGATTACTACGGTGACGCTCCCACCCAGTCACAGTTTGTTGATTGGGTTAAAGGAGATGTTGTTAATGAAACGGCAACATTATTTGAGGTAAGACAAGGGATCGCTCACTGGGGAGTCAGTTCAGCAGATTATTATGAAGTAGTCCCTTTTGGGACTCTAAGCGGCTTTATTAATGATAATGAACCTGTTGTTGCTCGTATTGGTTGGAGTAGTGGTGGTGGGCACATGCATGTGATCAGAGGATACTATGAAGATACATCAATTGGAAAGCAGGATGTTTATTACATCGATTCATTAACTGATGAACCGACATACAATATTATGAGTTATAGCAGTTTCGTGAGCAACTCCCAGTTTACATGGACACATTCTCTTGAATATATTCGAAAAGCAATTTAAGAAAAGGAGGATACAATAATGTTGAAAAAATGTATCAGTTTCATAATGCTGGTTGTATTTTCACTACTGGTTCTTTATCCGGTATCAGCAACCGGAGAATCTCCTAATGAAATTAAAAAGCAAATATATGACGATTTTAGTTCCTATAGAACCGGATCTCTGAAACAGGCTAAAGAGGAATTTGACATAAACAACATTGATGATGTCAAACTAGGTGAAGGCCAACCTTATTATATCGTCTCCTCTTCGTTTCTTCGATCTTCTTCTGATGTGGGGCAAAAACATTCGGGTAACGATATTTTTGAGCTAGGCGGATATTTATTTCCCCTTGAAGAAAATGGAGTCTCAATAGGAAATGTAGATGTTATCAAGGAAAATGGTAAGTGGAAGGTCTTCAAAATATCGACGGGTACTGATTTGGTTAACGTCATTACTCAAACCGAATCGTTGACAGCACAAGACGCTAAACTGATCAATGATCCAAGGTTCGGCTTATTGGGACGGATGCGCAATGAAGAATTCATCCCGATTTCGCTTAACAATAATAATAGTGTTAATACACAGCAAGTAGATATGAATTCACTTGGAAACAAAATCATTAAGCAGTATCAGGACAACAAACAACTTCCGCCCGATTCTGCCGGAACCCAATTGTTATCATTCGAGTCATCTCAATCCGGCGCATACTACTATATTGCTGCCGCAGCAATTTTTGCGGTATTGACAATAATCGGAATTATTGCCTATAAGAAAAAATTTAACGCTTAACAATACCAGAAAAGAGGTGCCAATTTTAAGGCTCCTCTATTTTAGGTTATTCATTGAATTCTCGGCTTACCGAAAAAATTTTCATCCTAATAACAATCTAACTGTTTTACTATACTTTTTCTGGCGAGCATTATCTTTTTCAACTGGAGCTTTGATGGGACGACAAGTGTCAATTCGCTCGCTTTACATCCAGAAGGGCGAAGCCCTTGAATGGGAAGTTCCCCTTAATTCTTCGGGGTAATTCACATTCAGTTCATAATAGATCGGTAAACTTCTATTCATAAAGCTAATACCGACGTGCGGCAAGCACGCTAAAGGAGAATCCAAAAATGAAAACAAACCCCTTTTTAAAGGCTATGACGATTACTTCAACGCGGGGATGGCTATGAATCTTGAGAAAATGACGCGATCTACGCACCCGGCTTCGAAAATATTCGCACAGACCCGCACGGGCAATCCGTAACGATTACTAAGGAACAGTTCATGCAGCAATTTCGTAAGATGAACTCACAGGGTAAGAAACTTGATGGAGTAGATGATGTTGAATACATTGCCACCACGATTTATGATAACCATGGATCGGTTATTTTGCGTCGAACTAAAACCATAAGCCAGTTCTTTATCATTTTGTTTGGCGTATGCACGATGGAGCTTCTCCTACACCGGTCCGTGAATTTACGATAGAAGACTCAATCTCTCCTACCTGATTCGTTTAACTCAAAGCAGCGTATAAACATCCGCAATTATAATTTTCCAGACAAATACATAGACATCTATATGTTTATTTTGTACAATCTAAAACATTGATGTCTATGGATTTTAATGGGAGGTACTTTGCATGAAATGTGAATTGGATTTGATTACGGTTCATTATGAGGTCTTCGGATCAGGAACCCCTATTCTTTTGCTTCATGGGTTTTCTTGTGATCGGCGACTGATGATGGGATGTATGGAACCTATTTTTTCCAGGCAGCCAGGGTGGAAGCGAATATATATCGACTTGCCAGGAATGGGTATGACCAAAGAAGAAGATTGGATCAATTCCTCCGATGATATGCTCGACGTTATCGATCAATTTGTCGAAAAAGTACTACGTGAAGAGCGTTTTTTACTTGCAGGGGAATCTTACGGAGGGTATCTCTCAAAGGGATTATTAACAAGAAGATTTGACCAAATAGATGGATTGCTGCTGATTTGCCCTTCAGCTGGAAGAATAAAGCGCGATGCCCCACCGTTCACGGTTATTGCGCAAGACGATGCATTTTTAAAGCAGCTGGACCATGAACAAAAGGAAGAATTCACTGCTATGCAAGTCGTACAGGATGCATATAACTGGGCTCGATTTCAAACCGAGATCCTTTCGGGAATCCAGGTGGCAGACCATGCCTTTTTGGAGCGCATCGAGCATAAGTATGATCTCTCTTCTCATCAAGAAGTGTTGGATCAACCCTATGAAAAACCTGTACTCATTATGACTGGAAGACAAGATCATGTTGTTGGTTATCGAAATCAATGGGAATTAGCAAATGAATTCCCTAGAGCAAGCTTTATCCTGTTGGATCGTGCCGGTCATAACCTTCAGATCGAACAAAATCATTTATTTAACTCTTTGGTTCAAGAATGGCTGGATCGAGTCGTTGAAAATAAACAATCAAGATAAGGATGAATGAGGATTTCGGGAAGAGAATTTGACTGTAATAAAAGGTTTCAATGAACCCGAACAAGCAAATGATATTATTAAACATCTAATCATGGAAACGAACCCTACAGTTGAAGGAGCAGAAATTGAATTACAAAAATATAACGATAACTATATCGTACATATAATAATTCCAAAAAGTGAGAAAGTACACTATACTACATCTGGTGACTGATATCAAAGAATAAACGCATCTTCTATTAAAATAAAAGGTGACCAAGTGACTCAACTTGGCTATTCTAAAGGTTTTTACAAATTTGAAGAACAACGTGTTGAAGCTTCGGAACTCGACGATATTCTTGATGCACCTTTTCTAGATAACTACCTTGAGAGAATTGGTAGTAATCAGGAACCCGTACGATTTCTCAGAAGAAACAGACTTACTATTGAGAAGGAAGATAAAGTAAAGCCAACTGTAGCATGTGTACTTCTTTTTGATGAAGAACCCCAAGAAGTCCTACAATCTAAAGCAAGCGTAAAAATTGTCCGGATGAAAACATTATCGAGCGAATATAAGCGTGAAGAACTGGCTAAAAATATTGTTTTATCAGGCTCACTCGAGAAATTAGCTCACTCCGCTGAAGAAACAATATTCAAAATAATAGATGAGGAATCTACCAATATGGATGGGATAAAATTAGATGTATCCTATCCAATCGAAGCAGTACACGAGATTCTCGTGAATGCATTTCTACATCGTGATTACAGCATTGCAGACGACATTCATATTACAATCTTTGATAACAGAATCGAGATTAAGTCACCAGGACGTCTTCCTGGTAATGTAACTAAAGAAAATATCTTGAACGCACACTTTGCTCGGAACCCAAATCTAGTTCGTATTATTAATAAACTCCCAGATCCTATGAATCACGATTTAGGCGAAGGCCTGAACACTGCTTATAATGCGATGCGAAAAGCTGGGTTGGTATCACCTGAAATTGAAGAGATTGATAATAATGTTATTGTTACTTTACACCATAGAAAATTGGCTTCATATGAAGATCAAATCATTGATAATTTAAAAACAAATGAGTGGATAACAAATAAAATTGCCCGGCAACTAATTGGTGAGGATTCAGAGAATAAGGTAAAAAAATCCCTGCAAAAACTACGTAAAGCCGGACGTATAGTACCTGAAGACCCAAAAGCTAGTCGCTTTAAATTTCGGTATAAATTAAAACAATAAACTTAGTAGTCAGCCCCAATTCTAATTAGATTTGGGGCTCAGTTACGTCTTAAACAACTTGCCGCTTTTTATGATATGGTTCACCGAATCGTATCTAAACACAGAGGTTCAATCCCAGTTTGAAACGTGTGGAAGTGCTTTTCAATGTTATTTTAAAATATTTGAAAAATAGGTCTATAGTTGCTAATCTCTATTAGGGATAAATACGCAAAAAAATGTAATCGCTTCACAAAATAAATTTTAAACTTTTCTCGCGTAACGCTTGAAAAATGAACGGCTGTTGCCGATAACAGCTAAAGTGGAGTCTTACCGTAATCCAAACATTTTGCATAATTTATTCACAGGTGGGATTGGGCTTCCAGTCCTATGGGGAACAGAGAGAATTGCGCAGAACAATATGGAGAGACACTGTGTAGGGCCCCGGAACTAGTGTCGGGAGGGATAATTGTAATGAGCTTCAAACTTAAGCAAAAAATAATTATCTTGATTTGCCTGCTCTTGCTGCTCAGCTTGGGTTCGGTTTCCTTTGCCAGCCTTTTCAGAGCATCCCAATTACTGCAGGATGGCATCAAGCGGGAGGCTCAGCTCACCGCATCCAATCTGGCCATGAGCATCAATGAATTCATTGATACGGAAATTGCCAAGGTAGAGTCCGTCGGCAAACTGATTACGGGCAACAAGGAACAAGACTTAAAGCGGATTCAGAGAGCGCAGGAACAGAACCAAGAGTACGAAACCTTCTATTTCTCCTATGACCTGACCGGTAAAAATGTGATCAACTTCCTGGGAGAGACCACCGACGTTTCGGATCGCGTCCATTACCGCGAAGCAGGAAAAGGGGAAGGCAAGATCATCGTGTCAGAGCCTGTCGTCTCCAAACGCACTAAACACAACATCATCACGATTATTGTCCCGCTGATGAAAGACGGCAAACAGTACGGCTACATGGGGTCGACACTTCCGATCGATGCTGTGCAGAAAGCCGTATCTACACAGAAGTTTGGCAAAGACGGATATGCCTTCCTGATCAGCAAAGCCGGCAAAATTATGTGGCATCCGGACAAGAATCTTGTGCTGACCACAACCGTGCAGGAACAGAACATAAAGCCGGTCAGTGAAGCTTACCAGAAGGCGATTCAAGGCCAAACGGGCTTCTTCAACTATACCATGAATGATAACAATTACTCGGCAGCCTATACGCCATCCACCTATCAGTGGGGTGTTTTTGTGACAGCTCCGACCAAGAGCCTGTTTGCGCCAATTGCGAAACTGACCAATGACCTGGTCATTATATCGATTGTCTCACTCCTTGCGGCAGTCCTTATTGCGTATGGGTTTACGGTACGTTTGATCCGGCCGATCCAGAAGCTGAATGCCGCTGTCAAAGAAGTAGCGCAAGGCGATTTAACGAAAACGATCCAAGTTCATGGGAAGGATGAGGTGGCTGTCCTTTCCGGTGATTTCAACCAAACCGTAGCTCATCTCAAGCATCTGATTGAGGGTGTTACCGAGACCGCAAGCCAGGTCATGAACGTCACCAAAGCGGTATCCGGAGGAATTGACAAAACGAAGCAAAGCGTTGGCGTGGTAGGCACGTCCATCCGTCAAATTGCCAATGGAGCAACCACGCATGCCACAAGCTCGGAGGAAATTGCCGTTTCTATGAGAGACATGGCGACCGGCGTCGTAAAAATTGCCGAATCCTCTTCCCTCGTGTCGGAAGTGGCACATGAGGCCGCAAGTCACGCCGAGAACGGCGCGGCTGTTGTGGAGCAGGCTGTCCAGCAGATCCGCAGTATCGGGACAGGCACCGACAAAGTGGGAGCGGCGATTGAACGCCTTAATGAACGGTCCCAGCAAATCGTTGGAATTCTGAATCTCATTACCGATATTACGACTCACATTAACCTTCTGTCTTTGAACGCATCCATTGAAGCAGCCAGAGCCGGAGAGCATGGACGCGGCTTCGCTGTCGTAGCCGCAGAGGTAAAGAAGCTGGCGGGACAATCCAGCCAATCTACAGAAGAAATATCGCAAATCGTGGGCGAAATCCTGCAGGATGCGCAGAATGCTGTACAGGTTATGAATGATAACCGCAACGATGTTAAGACAGGCATTGCCTATATCGAAGACGTACGTGAGAACTTCAACAGCATTCTGGAAGCTTCCCGCAATGTGGCCGAGCATATTCTGGAGGTATCCGCTGCTTCCGAACAAATGTCTGCAGGCTCCGAAGAGGTCAGTGCTTCGGTGGAAGAAATGAAATCCATCGCCGTGATGACTTCAAGCGACGCACGGAATGCGGCTGAGGCTGCTGAAGAGCAGATCCGGTTCATGGAACAAATTTCTTCTTCCGTTCAGCAGTTGGAGAAAGCCGCTCAAGAACTGCGCGAAGAATTGTCCAAATTTAAAGTCTAAACGCCCTTTCATGTCTCCATCCAAGACCCGCTGCCCTGACAGGAACTTGAAAGGGGGGATGCATATCAAAGAGCCCAGGCGCTGAATGCAAGACAGTAGAGGAATGACTCGTAGGACCCGCAGGCAGGCAGTGTCAACAAAACAAACAAAGATGCGAACGGAGGAACCACACATGTTTAAAAATTGGAAAAAAGTATTGCTGGCTGGAGTTATCACTTTATCGCTGGTAGGCACAGGTTATGCCAGTCACGACCTGTTCTCCGCACCAAATGTATCGGCTGATTCCGCAACACAAGTTGCACCTGGACATGTGAAGAATGCTGCGGATTCCCAGCTCGATGAAATTATCGACAGAGGATACATTCGGGTAGGTATGACTGGGGATTATAGACCTTTTACATATCTGAACCCTAAAACAAACGAGTACGAAGGCTTTGATGTGGACGCTGCCAAAGCACTCGCCAAAGACCTTGGTGTAGAGGTCCGTTTTGTCCCTACCACCTGGTCCGGCATGATGAAAGACTTGCTGAACGACAAATTTGATATTGCTATGGGCGGCGTAACCCGCAATACGGCCAGACAAAAAACCGCTTATGTATCCCAAGGCTACATCACATTCGGTAAAGCGCCTTTGATTCGTGCCGAAGACAAGGACAAATACCTTACGATCGAAGACATCAATAAGCCTTCCGTACGTATCGGCGTAAATCCAGGCGGAACAAACGAAATCTTTGTCCGTCAGTATCTGACTAACGCCAACGTAACCGTTGTTCAGAACAATCTGGATATCCCGCATCTGGTGGCGGACGGAACTTATGACGTTATGATCACAGACACCGTGGAAGCCATGACGTATGCCAAAGCTGACTCAAGATTGTATGCCGCTCTGACGGACAAACCTTTCACCAAGAGTGAAAAAGGTTATATGATCCCTCGCGGTGATTTCATCTACTCCACCTATCTGGAAACCTGGATGGATGAAATGAAGCTGCAAGGCAAATTCGACGCTCTCTACAAAAAATGGATGGAATAGGCATTTAATTTCCATACATGCATAAACAAAAAAAGCTTCCTGCAGGACTGTTATTACAGGTTCTCGGGAAGCTTTTTTGTTCATGGTTCCTATTCCTCCGGACCAAGTGGAATATTTTGATAAACGTTTTTTTGCAGTCCGATTAAAATTGTACTTTACATCCATAGCTATTATTGATTATATTAATGTTTAAAAATTAAGAGATTTTGGAGGAACCAAAGGTGAAGAAAGTTACAGCAACGGTAATGGTATTTTTTATGGTTATGATCAGCAGCTTCACTGGTCACTCGGCGGCTGCCGCGGCCAACAAGGCGGAGCCTGCCCCAATTGCGGTACAAGGAGCGCTTGATGCAGAAATCGAATCGCTGCTTAAAGCGATGGGTCAATATAAGACGCAAAAAGTGGGGATGTACAGCTATTACATCGGCAAAATCGACGGAATCCCGGTCATCGTAAACCGAACGGAGATGGGTATGGTTAATGCGTCCACAGCAACAACGCTGCTCATTGAAACTTTCCATCCGCGTGCAATCATTAATCAGGGCACAGCCGGAGGCCACGATGAGAAAACACATCTTTACGATATCGTTGTCGGCAAAGAGCAGATCAATTATATCAACACGATCACTCCCATTAGAAAAAAGGGAGAAGGCAGCAAACCGGAAACGTGGAACATGATGACGACCGATGTACGGGACGACAATGACAACCTGCTCAAATACAAGACGTTCAAAAGTACGCCGGAACTGGTCCAAGCCGCCATGTCCGTAAAGGACAAATACATGCATGGTGACGTTATGACCGGGACAATCGGCAGCGCGGACCAATTCAATAACGAAGTGGATCGGATTTTGTGGACCAATGAAGTGCTTGGCATGACGGCGGAGGATATGGAGACGGCTGCCGTGGCTCAAGTGGCGAACGGCTTCCATGTTCCTTTCGTGGGTATCAGAGGGATGTCCGATGCCGGCAGACACGATGAGCATTGGAATCCTGAAAGCGGAAGAAACGCCGCAATCTGGACAGGCGAATATGTGGTGGAAGTCATTAAAGCAATCGACAAGCAGGTTAATTTCGCAACGATTACCCAGGTGAATGGCTATAATCTGTATGTAAACAATGTTAAACAAGATATTTACCTGCTGGATTACAAAGGGAATGCCCTGATTCCTGTTCGGAACCTGGCGAATGTGCTGTCCGGAACCAAGGGAACCCGTGTAACCTACGATTCGAAGACACGGTCCATTTCGTTCAAATACGATACGAAGACAGCGACTTTTAAAGCGGGTGACAGCTTCTTCCTGGATACGCAAGGAACTAAGCAGCAAGTCAAATCCCCATCGGTGAGCGTTAACGGCAAAGCCTACGTAAGCCTGGATTTCGTCGCAAAAGCATTTGGCCTCGAAACGAAAGTTGACGGCGTCGATTTGTATATCACAGCGCAATAATGCACCTCCAGCCTTTGTAGAGATCCCTTCGAAACGTCCGAAGGGATCTTTACTTTTTTCTTATTAAGTCCCGGCGACGCTCATTTCACCGGGACTCCCCCTTCTTGTCATTTTGCTGGTAATCGGATCGTGTTCTCAAGCAGACTTTGGTTATACATTGTTATATTCAACAGCACTCAGGGTAAATAGTGGAAATATATCATTGACTCCATTCGTGTCGACTATTCGTACGTATTCAGTATTTACTTCCGTTAATGTTCCTACGGCGCTTAGATTGCTCACAAACAAAGTCACCGTCTGACCAATCAACCCGCTCAATTTATCAGCTGTGATCGGAAAGGTGATGGCGCAAGTAGCCACGTCATGATCTCCCTTCTAAATAAGTTCAACCCTGCTTTATGGGAAGGTAAACCATACAATGTTTTCCACCATAACATAGTTTGTCGTTGTGTTTTCAACAATCGCCAAGTTCCCCATGAGGTTGCTTAGCGTTCCTTGAATGACCTCCCCTGTAGGAGAAGTAATTTGGATTTGTTTGCCGATGTTGGGTCTAAGGACTGTTTCAATGGCCTGAGCCGATGTCGAGACCAGAGATTTCACAGCCATGTTGCTTCCCTCCTCTATTCGCAAAATATAGGTTTAGCTGTACTCAATGGCATATAAACTAGCGTATGGGAACAGATCACTTACTCCGCTGTCGACAATCCGCACATACTCGTCGGTAACCTCTTCGACCGTCCCGAAAGCGGAGAGCGAAAAGCCTGTAAAAATAGTGACAGACTGCCCCATTAAAGTCTGAAGTTTTTGCGCGAGCAATGGAAATGAAGGGGCACATGCCGATACTTGTGTTGATTGAGCGGTAACGAGCTGCACATCGTCCACCAGCACTGAACTATTGCCCGCAATGCCAATTGAGTTGATTAACACCCGGGCGTACGCGGCATTGGGTGGGGCCGGAGCAGTCACATTATAGACGGTTTTCCAAGTGTCATTTTGTACTGCCGGGAGTGAATCAATGCGTATAGAGTTGATCAAGCCATAGGACAGGAACGCTAGATTCGCATTGTAGAACTGCACACTGATTGAAATGAGCGGAGCTGTGCTTACGCCAATTTTCGCCACCGATAATTTGAGCTCATAGGAATCGCCGGGGGTCACAGAGACAGTCTGGTAAATGAAGGAGTTCACCCCGCCATTTAAGAGGGCTGCATAATTTCCTGTGTGAGCTTCGTTGGTTGTGACAGAGGCCTGATTACTGCTCCATGGTGTAAGCGAACCAGATTCAAAGCCACTGTTAGCAACAATATTCTGAATCATTGACAATCGTCTATTCACCCCTTTCTTATTTTTGAGATATCTTATGATAGGGATAATATAACTGGAACTATAGATTGCCTATTACAAAAAAAGTGGCCAAAGAAGGAGGGGTTCGAGCGCGGAGACGGATATTCCGGGGGATGTTACATAAAATTCACGAAGCTTTAATATGATTATGGATGACCCTGGATTTCCTTATTGAAGGAGTGGAGTTCATGCATTATTTTATCGGTCAAAATCAAGATGATCATGCTCCAATTTCGAATGGCGATGTATTAGCTTGGCTTCAGCAATATGATGCAGGTTGTCGTCCAGTCGATAAAATCAGTCAGCTTTTTTTCAAATACTTTGACATCTCAAGTTCACTTTTAGATAAACCAGGTTCTTATGTGCTGGCAAAAGACCAGAGCGAGAAGGTTTGGTATGATCCATACGGAATCGTTCGGGAAGAGCTTGGACAACTCGGGGAAATTATTTCTCTAGATCGTACTCAATATTTGCATGGTTACGGGATCTATGAAGTTGTCTCTCACAAAGGCAATACCGTAGTCAGGACACGAACATGGGCTCCTCCTAACAGCAACTCTGTCATACGCTCTATCGAAGTGAAGACTCTCCGCAACAATCCTTCAGAAGCATCCATCTTTCCTGTCGTACATCTGAAAAATATTGTACAGAGAATTAACGATTCCCTTTTTATTTCAAGAATTTCCGAAAATCAATGGCTGGCAACGACGGTTTCTCCTTCCGCTGAAGGAATCACAGGGGATGTTTCCAAAGCTGTAACCGGGGGTCAAGTAACCCTCTTTGAACACAGTTTGCTTCCCGTTTCGTTAGTCTTTACGATTCCTCCTCAAACAATCCCGGCTTCAGCTTACAGCAAGCCTGTCTATCAAGTATTTGCTGCAGGGGCTTCTAAAGAGGAGGCGCTTCAGGAATTAAAGAATACACTCGCTCAGATTGGACAAAGTGAGCAGCAAACGCTGCAAGAATGGCATGCTTGGTATAAAGAGACGATCAGAATCGATGCGCTCCCGCCAAAGCTTGAATATTTCTGGAGAACTAGCAACACGCTGCTAAAGATGAGCCTTCAGCGAGACGGTACCCCGATTATGATTGGATTTCAGCCTTACCAGGGAAATGTGTGGATTCGTGATAGTTTATGGATTACATCGACTTTAGCATTGGCGGGCCACCTGGAAGATGCCGTAAGGGCTTTATATGCAACGCTTGGTTATTTAATTAAGCGTCCGGATGGAAACTTTTATTTTGCCTATAATGTCGTTACACGCTTACCGAGCGAGCATGCATTTGAAAATGACACTACAGGAATCATTTTATACGGCATATGGCAAGTTTGGTCCCTTGTAAGAGATCATAAGATCATACACGATCTATGGCCCATTATTAGCCAGTCAACCGAATGGATTTTACAAAACCGTGATTCGACCGGGCTGATCCTCCCGGATGCAGGGATTTGGGAAACGTTTGGACCCCACTTGGGTGAACAATTTGAGCACATGACATGGACCTCCGCGATTTCGGCATTTGGATTATTGAAAGCGGCTGAAATGGCTGAAGCTATCCATGAAAATGAGAAAGCCACCCAATTTAGGCAGGGAGCAAATGAATTATTGCAGGCCATTTCCAAGCATAACGTCCGTAATGGGATTGTAACCCGGTCGATGGAAACAAAGTTTTTGGATGCATCTGTTACGCTATTCTTCTCTGAATTTCCCATATTTCCGGCAGAATGGTCGGGACCAACACTTAAAGCCATTCAGCAGAGATTAACGGACCCCTTTATCGGAGGGATTTGGAGACAGGAAAGTTTGACAACAGAAGAGGGGGATTTAAAACCGTGGTTTGGACCTACTTTTTGGTTAGGTGAAGCATTGCTGGTTAACCATGATATAAACCTAGCGTGGAAGTATTTTAATCATAATTACAATAATAGTTCTTTTTGCGGCCTGATCCCCGAATTGTTGTATAGCAGAGGTCGTCCGAGAGGAATTGGCATGCCAAGTTATTCTCAGTCAGGCGTTATCAGATCCCTGTTGTTATATAAAAATTTGTATGTTAGGAATTAATTCTAATGTTCTTAACATATTGAGCTTATCAACTTAAGAAATTCATTTTTTTAACTTTTCGAGTAGATTTATTTAAGCTTTTAATAGCTTCACAATGTCCTCTTGCAAAGTGGAGATTTCATCGTTAGGTTCATATCTACGTACAACCTCTCCTGACTGATTAATCAGAAACTTTGTGAAGTTCCACTTTATAGCGTCGCCCACTAACCATTCCGGATTTTTTTCGGATATGATCATTTTTAACAGCTTCGATTGAATATTGGATTCATCAAAACCGTTGAAGGGGGCTTCTTGCTTCAAATATTGAAACAACGGATGTGCAGTGTGCCCGTTTACCTCCAGCTTCGCAAAAATTGGGAACTTTACACCGTAGTTGATTTGACAGAAAGCAACCGCTTCTTCGTTCGTCCCCGGTTCTTGCCCGCCAAATTGATTACACGGGAAGCCTAAAATCTCAAATCCGTATTGCTGAAAATCACTATAGACCTTCTGTAAATCGTCAAATTGCGGAGTGAACTTACACTTGCTCGCCGTATTGACGATCAATAAAACCTTGCCTTGATAATCCGAAAGCGCAATAGGCTCCCCGTTTGGTTTTTCCACCACGTAATTATAAATTGTCATCATTTCACCTTTTTTATGATAGGTATTATTTAATATTCATTATGATGTATTTGTTCGCGTATAACAAGGTCCAATTGGTTGCAGTTCTATTCGTCGATTGAGGTATAAATCTGCCTCACTAATTCTGTCATTAGCTGAACTTCTGCTGCTGCTCGAAATGCGAGAGTTATCGCGCTTTCGGCAAGTAAAAAGGCACCCTCTTTCGGGCGCCTTATTTCATTTCCTTTGATCACTCGACTTTCTTAAGGTTTCGACTCCGGCTCTGCATGCCCTCCCGCTTTGATTTCCTTGTAGGCTTCTGCGATTTGCTCATGGAGCGGATGCTTCTCCTCAATCCCTAAATACTGTTCGATGACTTGGGAAATCCCTTTTTGCTGCAACTCCCTTTGCAATTTCTCAGCTTCCTGATCCTTCGCAAAATCAAAACATAACGCGGCTCCAATGGCCAACAGCAGGTGGGGAATCTCGATCTCATAATCATGGGCCAGCAAAGCAGGGCGAACCAGTCGATCATTTTTGGATAGCTTACGGATTGGCGAACGTCCCACGCGAACGATTTTATCCGACATATGGGGATTGGCAAACCGTTCGATCGTCTTGTCTATGTATTTCCGGTGCCTGTTCTCATCCAATCCATGCCTTTTGATCAGTACGCTGCCCGTTTCCTCCATCACTTTCCTGACTTTCTGCTTAAGCCGGGAATCGGCCATCACTTCCTGAATCGTCCGAAGTCCGTCCAGATAGCCGAAATAGGCGGCACAGCAGTGCCCTGTATTGACCGTAAACAGCTTTCGTTCGATGTACGGTTCCAGAGAGTCTACATAAAGAGCGCCTTTGATTTCTTGATGGCCCTCCTTCAGGGCCGGACGGTGAATTACCCACTCATAAAAAGGTTCAACTTCGACTTTCAGCGGGTCGTCATGGCTCTGAACAGGCACAATGCGGTCGACGGCGGTGTTGGGAAAGGCGAGGAGTTGATCCGCTTTTGCATGCCATTTGGCGGGAAGTTCCCTGTACACCCATTTTTTGAGCTGTGTGCTGGCGCCGATTGCATTTTCGCAGGCCATGATATTCAGTGGACGGTCATTCGTCCGGAATCTGCTGGCAAGGCCTTTCGCCATGGAGGGCGCAATATGCTTCAAAGCGGATACACCGACCGCCGTCGTGATCAAATCCGCTTCCGTAATCGCTTCGCCTAACTCTTTGCGATCATTTATGTGAATGGCCGTCACATTTCGGATGATGGCCGTATCCGAATTGTCATTGGCCAGCTCAACGGGATACTGTTTTCTTCGCCTTAATTGGTTAATTTGTTTCTCATTGCGGGCCACGAAACAGACTTCATATCCCGATTTGGATAAAAGCAGACCGATAAAACCGCGTCCGATATTGCCTGGTCCGAAATGTACGGCTTTCATGACTTGGCCCCATCGATCAATTTGCCTTTCGGGGTCGCGAGCACCTCTCGCAAATCGAGTTTACTGAA
Source organism: Paenibacillus caui (assembly GCF_019904135.1). Classification (GTDB taxonomy): domain Bacteria; phylum Bacillota; class Bacilli; order Paenibacillales; family Paenibacillaceae; genus Fontibacillus; species Fontibacillus caui. The sequence goes on from NZ_JAIOGQ010000043.1 coordinate 26,312, forward strand.
GCATTCCACCCTGTGGTGGGTGTCCGGGAATTCAAGATTGCGGGTAATCGCGTTCGGACTAACCAACGTATACAATCCCGCCGCCAAGGCAGCTTTGGATCCGTTTGGTGAATCCTCAATCGCGAGCGCTTCGTCTGCCTGAACTCCGAGACATTCGATCGTCTGAAGATACAGTTCCGGATCGGGCTTCACGGCCTTCACATCGTCCTTGGTCCGGATACAGTCGAAATAGTCTCTAATCCCCAATTGGTTCAAATATTTGTCGATCCAGGCCCTATCGGAGCTGGAGGCGAGACCGATTTTGAGCCCAGCGGCCTTCGCCAGCTTCAAATAATCCAATATCCCCGGACGGATCTTCTCTTTCTCCATCAGTGCGGAATGATGCGACTGTACATTTTCTCTAAAGGACTCCAGATCGATCGGCAGATTCAGCTCCGTGACCAAATATTCGTGCGGGTTAAACGCACCCAGGCTGGTCCCGATGCATTGCGAATATTGCTCCAGCGTCAATTCGACACCGTGTTTCTTGTAAGCGTCGCGAAAAGCGTTGTACCAAGCGGTTTCCGTATCAATAATCGTGCCATCAAAATCAAAAATAATCGCTTTAATTTGGTTTTCCTTCTCCATTGTTCCCCTCTTTTCAAAATGAACTTATGGGTGTCCTTAGCTAAAGAGTTCCCATCGTCAGCTTATTCGATTCAATCTCATGGCAGCCGGGGGTACAGGTGATACTTATTTCTGAGGTATTTGACGTCTTACAAATGACAAAATAATGGGATATAATTATAAAATGTTGGGATATTTTATAAATAGGAGGTAAAATTTTGTATTTCAATATTTTAGAAAAAAAGCAATCCTCTCGGTCTGCTCATTTAGCAAAGTTACTATTTGAGCATTTTGCATAATTCCGTGATTGAGAATTAGACAGCAGAATCTAAGGAGTAGTTGGTGGTGTATTTTCGTCTCAGGTGACTTCGGACATAAAAAAGGGCAGACCTGCAGAATTTCTGTTCGTT
>NZ_JAIOGQ010000044.1 GCF_019904135.1 Paenibacillus caui
GGACGAGGCGCTGCTAAAGATGCTGTATCTGGTCACCATGGATGTCACCCGCAAATGGACAGGCCGTGTCCAGAACTGGGGCCAAATGCTGTTGCAGTTCTCGGTCTTCTTCCCCGAACGCATCGGCTAACATCTGCCGTAAGGGCAATCTCCCCCATGGGGGAGTCTCTATAAATGAGTTTACACAAAATTATTGACACACCCTACGTAATCATCTTACTTGAAGAGGTTGTTTGGATTGACGATGGAAAAGATCATTAGAAGATATTTATCAACTCCCCTATCGTGCAGCTTGCCGCCTCTGGGCAACCTCAAAACTAAAGGAGATCGATCCTCATTCCCTCTCAAAAGGGAGCTTTCGGACAGACGAACTGGATCATTATCGCAAACCGTGATTTACAGCAGCAGCGTTTTTGTGAGGGAAAAGGTCAGGCTAAGCAGATGAAGTCAAGAAATATTTTTGCTTTCAATGGTTGGCGGCCCGGTATCCTTGTTTACACTCTTTACTTCACCTTGTTCTAAGCGCATCATCCAATATCTCTCCGCAATGGCTGTCGCGGGCAATTGGTGGTACTCTAATGTTCATTCAGCAAAGCCCTATTGCCCTCAAAATCCAATATCGATTGGTAAAAATGTTCCAGGTCCGCATGACTCGGAAGAAGAAAAAACAGCCGGTACTCATTCGATAAAGGCATGCCGCTTTTCGGATGCTTGGTGAGATGCTCCAAAGAAACAAACTCACGAATCTCGATGCCGCCATTCAGCTCCGATCCTTGACGATCAATGAAGTTCCGAAGAACCATTTCAACCCTTTGTTTGTCGGATGCATCAGGTATATAGCAGGCCTCTTCCCACTCATGCTTCCTGGACTTTACGTAATCCTTGACAATAACCGGTTTGTTTTTGAATATGCGCATCTTTTCAAACAGGACATCAACCCCATTTGAAAGCTCTCCTATTTCGAGCCAAATACTCTGTGGAGTTGCCTTTTGAATTGCCTCATAAGAATAAGGAAAATAGTGGCCATTTCTATATTCATAAGGAGAGTTAATTAAGAGAGCGTTTTTCTGCTGCAGTGCATAATATAGCTGTTCGTAATCGTGCGGCTTCATCATCCATTCCCAACTTACGGGCACATTCATATTCCTGTTCATATTCCTGATCTACAGTCTTGTTATTCAAAGGATCGGAGCAAAACACGATCTTCATCCGCCATCCCCCACAAAACAAAATAAACTCAACCAAATCGTACCATGATTTGTTGTTCTTAAGGTGGGAGAAATTTTGGTTAGAGAGCCAAATGAGCAGAAGTGTAAAAAAATCTCCCGTATGGACAGACCATCATACACCCGGTACCCGCTGGAGTAAACGGCAAGCCAGCAAAGCGGTACGCCGCTTCACAGGTGACGTTCAAAATGGCAAGTGGTACCGGAAATTGTTCTGCTCTTGGGATATTTGCGATTACCGTTTTTTCAAAACTAGACAGCAAGCGATACACGAATGGAAAACATCCCGCTGGCAGCGGGATCGATTATTAACTCAGGCAGAAGTCATTAAAGACTGGGATAAGCTCTATAGAAGAAAATAAGCTCAGGCGTCGGCTAGGGAAGCCCGGCGCTTGCGCTTTTTTCACACAAGATCACGAATAGCTAGATTACAATCATACCTGTTATCGTTTCGTATTGAAGAAGGCAGTACGTGATTTGATAATCACAAAGCATACCAACATTGTGAAAGTATTAGTAGGGCAAAAATATTACCCATATTGTTTTAACCAAACTTTACCACTAAGCTCCCGGCGCCTTATGGTATCATTACTTCAACGTTGATTTATGGAAGGAATCGATACATGAATATATCTGCCTCTGTTACGTCTAAGCAAATCATGGATCTTTTGTTGAACATAGCTGTCGTTCGTCCTGTCTTTATTTGGGGACCACCCGGAATAGGGAAGTCATCACTGGTTCAACAATTTGCCGATATGGTGGGGTTACCCTGTGTCTCGTTACTAGGTAGCCAACTGGCGCCGGAGGACTTAATCGGGGTCCCGCAAATTGTAGACGGAAAAAGCAGGTTTTGTCCTCCCAGCATGATTGCCCGAAGTGAGCCCTATTGTCTGTTTCTGGATGAACTGAATGCTTGTACCCATGAGGTTCAGAAGGCTTTCTACAGCCTGATCCTAGAGAAGCGCATTGGCGAATACGTGCTGCCGGAGGGCTCCGTCGTAATCGGCGCCGGAAATCGGGCTCAGGACAGCGCCATTGTGAAGCCCATGTCGTCAGCGCTCATCAACCGGATGTTTCATGTCCAATTAAGGGTTTCCCACCGCGAATGGTTAGAGTGGGCCTATGAGAACGGTATACATCCCCTGGTGATTAACTATATTGAGACTCGCCCGGATCATCTATGGGTACAACCCCCGAAGCACGAAGAACCCTTCTCAACACCAAGGTCATGGCACATGTTAAGCGATGCATTAAAGGAATACGGGGATCAACTGCAGCCGGAAACGTTAGACATTCTGGCAACGGGTTGTTTGTCCCCTCATCACGCCGGGCAGTTCAAGGCATTCTACAAGCAAACTAACAACAAATATAAACTGAAGGCCATTCTGGAGGGCGAGGCCGGCTGGCCGCACCAACCGGAAGATCGGGATGTATTGTACTTCATGGCACAGTCCTTCCGTGCACAACTTATTAAAGAGCTGCCGGAATCTAAAGACATGCTAACCGAGCATCACAGGAGGCTGGCCCACCGTGCTAAGGCTCTGATCAAAAGTCTGAGCACGATCAGTCTGGAAATTGCCCAACTTTCCGTTGCGAAGAGTGAAAACGGTGAAAGTCTTCCCGATTGGTTCCTCGTGGAGATTGTCCGTGACCTGCCGAGGTTAGTACAGAAGAAGGAAGCTTGATTATGGCCAAACAAAAGTCCAGAGAGCTGGACCCTGCTACAAAATCTTATATGGAGGGGCTGCATTTCGTCAGTCAACACCCTATGTTCGCCCCCCTCGCATCCCATGCACGGTTTGTACGTCAGGAGGGGAACCTCTGTCCTGAAAATGGCTGGGCCGTCACAACAAATAATGGGCACATTCATGTACACCCCAAACGGAGGGGACTTCCAGAGGAGTGGGTGTATATTCTTTCCCATGCTCTGCTGCACCTTGGTTTTGGGCATTTTCAAGTGAAGGAGCGGCAGGATCTGTGGAATGCAGCATGCGATTGCTTTATCGCGAAATTTCTTTATGACATGAAGCTTGGGCATCCCCCGGCAGGTATGGATGGACGAGTGGAGATTGCTGCCATAAGTGAGGAAGATCTCTACCAGAGCTTTATGGAGAGTGGACTTTCCTCTTCCTTCTATAATCTTAGTACGGCCGGGCATGGCTATCAGGATATGATCCTGAATCCACGAACAACAGGCCCCACCTACTGGAACAATAAAAATGTAAACTGGCAGGACTGTTTGGGCAAAGGGCTGACAATGGCCGTAACCAGTGCTGTCAATGTAACGGCAGGATATGAAGCTTATTTGGGTGCCAACAAAGATGTTCTAACGCCCGCTCTGAAAGCCCGTAACTGGTTTATCAGCAGCTACCCACTCATGGGTGCCATGGCGGCAGATTTCAAAATCATTGAGGACCCTGTACTTTGCAACCGACTATCCATCTCGGTAGCTGCTGTTGATGCTGAGGCAAAAGAAATCTACGTTAATCCAGCCGCAGGCCTTGACGAGCAGGAGTGCCGTTTCGTGCTCGCTCATGAATTTCTTCATGTGGGGCTCCGGCATCATGCACGTGCCGATGGACGCGATCCTTATTTATGGAATGTTGCTTGCGACTATGTCATCAACCAGTGGTTAATGGAAATGGGGTTAGGGGCCTTTCCTAGGATCGGTGGGCTCCACGATCCCGATCTAAAGGGAATGTCAGCAGAATCAATCTACGATCAAATCGTCAACGATATAAGGCTATATCGTAAAATCGCTACATTTCGAGGAGTCGGTCTGGGAGATATTCTGACCCCGCGTATACCGGATTGGTGGAACCGGAACGACGGTCTTACGCTCGATGAGTTTTACCGCAGCTCCTTAAGCCAAGGTCTTGATTATCATTATGAACAGAACCGGGGGCTGCTACCCGCTGGCCTGGTGGAAGAAATCCGAGCTCTGTCTCAGCCGCCTATCTTATGGGATGTGGAACTTGCGAAATGGTTCGATCATTACTTTTCCCCAATGGAAAAGGTTCGAACCTATTCAAGAATCAGCCGTAGACAATCTTCTACCCCGTATATTCCAAGACCTCGATGGGTGCCGGATGCAGGGGACGAGGATGGGCGTACTTTCGGTGTGGTGCTGGATACTTCAGGTTCCATGGATACCAAGTTACTAGGAAAAGCTCTGGGGGCTATCGCCAGCTATAGTATGTCACGAGATGTCCCGCTGGTACGTGTAGTTTTCTGCGATGCGGCAGTTTACGATCAAGGATATCTTGCTCCAGAAGTGATAGCAGACCGGGTGTCCGTCAAAGGCAGAGGTGGTACCATCCTTCAACCCGGTATTGATTTGTTGGAGCATGCGGAAGATTTTCCAAAAAACGGTCCGTTATTGATTATTACGGACGGCTTCTGCGACAGATTAAGCATACGTCGAGAGCACGCTTTCCTTATACCAAAAGGCCAACATCTGCCGTTTGTACCCAAGGGAAAAGTTTTCCGGATAGATTAAATAACCCATATAATTTGTCGTTTTCTCACTCCCTACTTCTAGAAGTGCGGCTAATTCTTTTGGTTTGATGAGCCAAACCATTGACGCAGGTCCAAAACTGCTGGGGTAGAAAGATGGGCTACATTGGGACCAAAAATTTAACCCCAGAAAAAGCGAAAACCCGCTCCAAGAGCGGGTTTTTAAGTATCAGGCGAGGGGAGTCGAACTTCTGTCCAAAAAAGTCTTCCCCCTATGACTTTCAACAATCAATATTGCAATAGTAGGACTACTATCTATTCCATCAGAACATATTCACAAGTGAAAACTTGATTTCAGCATCAGGTGTTTTCTTAAATTAATTTATTTATCTTCCTCCACCTCAAAACCCAAAGTATCTTTAGCCAGGTCAACGAACTCGTGATCTAATTTCACCTTAACTCTACCCAGCCGCCGCTTCTCCCTCCATTCCTTTAATTCTTCTTCCGTCTCCAGCTTTAATTCAGCAATTTCTAACGCTCGATCTAACATGTACTTCGTCGTATATAAAAGGGTGTATATCCTTTGGCCACCCAAAACAATAGGACGCTCAAGCTTCTCCCATTGCTCCAACGTAAATTTGACGTATAACTCATTCTCCGTACCCGGCCGTGCGGGTCGTTCTTTGATCTCGCCGCGACGTATTACTTGCCAGTCTTTGATTTTGCCGTAGTAGTGAATGCCTGTCTGCCCTGTGCTTTCAAATGTTTTCCGAGATTGGCACATGGCGATGTACTCAAGCTGTGTTAAAATTTTTGTGTCGGATAGGTTCTTAAGCGGCATATGGTAAATGTTATGATGAAGCATCACCTGCAATTGGGAGACATCGCGAAGGGAGCCGACTAATACATTTTTACCGCTAAGTTTATTCGCATAATATTCCTTGGTTCCCCGAGGTCTTGTGGATCTCTCGTACGCCCTCTCCGGACTATCCAAAATAATCTCGTCCAAAAACTGCTCGACTAATTGCGTTGAATTCGGCAAGAAAGGGAACGCGCCTACATTCATGAGTTCAATGCTTTTATAGAATTGATGCTCTTTAAACCGCTCCTCGTCATGGTACGGGAACAAGACATAAGCTCCGAACATACTTCTCTCAAATTCCTTAGAGGAATCATCCATGCTCACAATGGCATCTCGGTATCGGTGCATCGTATTAATATCTTCTTCTATCGGACCTGGTGCCCTATAGGATCTGAAATAATTATCATCTTCATAGGCCGGGTTCAAGCGATATTTCGCATCAAAAATATACTTATAAACCTTTTCCCGCCCGGCATCTTTCTTCTTTAAAGTGAGGACATTGTCCGGACACTGCGGAAGCGTCGGCGAAACATCCTTGCTCGGTAGGGCATTATAATGCAAAATAAACACTTCGCCGGTCCGTGGGTTTCTATACTCCATCCTCGCCTTTTGCGTTTTATCTAAGGTCACGAAGATCCCTTTTCGATTCACCGTAATAATATCTTGGCTTAGCAGCATATATTTTCTGCCAAGAATTTCATTTAGTTTTAGGAAGCACCAATATTCATAGAGCTGTGCCACGTCTTTCATAGACAGCCGAAGCAGGTCATTTTGGATCGATAAGCCCTTTAATAGCATTAAATAATAACGATATACATCCTGATAACCGGAGGCCATTTGCAAAACCAGGCTAACCGTGAAATGCTGCAACCCTCCTACTTCGCGCAAGAATGTCGATTGCAGCAACCTTTCCACTTGGTTAACCATTTTATCGACACGACTCGTAAGCATTAAGTCTTCTTTGCGTTTTTGTTCTCGCCAGCGACTCTTCAGCTTAAACAAATTCCCTTTTACGCGTTCCAGCATCCATTTCACAAACCGATTCTCATTCGTATCATAAGAAATTTGTTTCTTGCATTCTAATAGATGCGTCGCTTTATAGAAACGATCCTCAATTCTGATGTAACCATGTTCCGAATCTTCAGTAAGCATATGGGCCCGTTTTGTCAAAAAAGCGATGTTCTCCTTCCCCGCCTTTCTAACTTTATCAGCAGCCTTCACCTGATGATTCGTCACTAAACGATGATGAGGATGCATGGAGATGCGTCTTACGGCTTCCAGCAAGCGATCAAAAACAAATTGCAAAATGGTGAAATACTCAGTTAAGCTCTGATTCTGTGTATCCCTTAACCCGGTTAACTGATAGGTTCTTCTCATAAAGTCAAACGATAAGTTATAAATCTGCCGGTTCACTTCATTCAGTAGATTTTGATAATCCTGCTTATAATCTATCTTGGACGGAAAAACCTCGATCTCCAGTTGAAATATCGTCTGGCCAGCCAATCTCAATTCAAGTTCCGTAAACCCGACTTCATTGCCAAAGTTCAGCATGCCGGATAAGATAGTATCGCCAAGAGCTTTAAGGGACTGCCGCAAATGAATATTGTCATGGTAAAAAGAAAGCTCTAGCGGCGGGTGCTTCTTTTGAACGACTAACTCATAATTTTGCGTCTCATAAAAACAAGGAAAAGCGGGCATTCCCTCGTGCCAATCTACTAAATCCCCTGTTAGAGGCGAAAAAACTTTGATTTCCTCAATGTGTAAATTAGATATTAGGCTTGAAACCTTAAGCATCCCATTTACCCATTGCTCGTCATAATTCCGATGCAGTTGGAGCGTCTCAACCGTTGGATGGATTGGACGCCCCTGTATGTACAAGGTAAAGAGATTCGTGTCTACTCGAAGCAACTCCCTGCTTGAATCATGAGAGCCAGAAGGAGGTAAATCCATTTTCCTCTAACCTCCTCAACATAAACGCCAGCTTACGTGCGCTATTTGGGTATTTCGCCGGAGGAGGAGTTTTTCCAGCATCCCATCTCGAATAAAGGGTCGAGGCATCCTCCATTAAGGAATTAACATTTACCGATTCCCCATCGAGGCAACCTTTTAATAGTTTAAGAAGGACTCTTTTTACCGAAGCATGACTTCCCTGTATCCTAGGAAGAATCTTCTGGAGCAGCTGCAAATCAAAAGCTTGATCTTCCGTCAGTAATCCGAATCTGTGTACATAGATGCTATAGAAGCAAATGGTATCTCGAATTCGAAAGCCGACATGGGCATGGATCTCTTCCAAAATCTGATTAATGGCCACCAGCTTGTTCGTGGTTCGAATTACCAGTTCTTTGTAATCCATATCTACATTAGCTAGCGTCAAATAATCGGCTCGTAAGAAAAGTTGAGAAACAGGTTCAAGCTCTATATCCAAGCTTCCAGGTTCCCCTTCTCCTTCCGACCATGGCAACTGCATCAAGTTGATGTGGTTGAATTCTAACGTGTTCGCTCGGTCTAACACTTTCTTACTGAACGGATATGTTGTCTCATCCATGTTCACCGTACCAATTAGATACACATTCTCGGGGATACCTAGATTACCGTAGGCTTCTTGATCTTCGATTCGGTCCAATGAGGAAGTTGGAATCAAAACCTCAGTAACAATCTTGCTATCCTGCCATCTCTGCGTCTCCAACAAACTAAGCAAGTCGCTAAAATAATGTTCAACCCTTGCTAAATTCATCTCATCAAGACAAATAAAATAAGGTTTATGCCGATTTTCAGGCAAGGATGCTGACGCCAATACTTCGGTTAATCTTCCTGGTTTGTATTTGCCAGATAAATCTTTGTATCCTACAAGATCAGAGGGATCGCTCCAATCCGGACGTACCGGAATAAGCGTAAATTGGCCATTCTCTCCTGTGGCTCCTAAGCTTTCAGCAAACAGTTTAACTAACTTTGTTTTTCCTGTTCCCGAAATACCTGCAAGAATGACGAACGGTTTCGTCTTTAAGGAAAGATAGAAGTTTTCAATGTGCTTGTCTGGATAATGAAATCCGTTTTTTTCTATATAGGTCTTAATTCGATTTACGACGCCCGGTACATCTACATCTTCGATCACAGGCAAAACTATACGCTCCTCAGGAATAGATTGAACGTTATGAAACTTTGTAAATGAAGGCCAATTGACATCTCCAGATAGATTTTGAATGAACTGAAGACCAGGAATCGAAAAACGGAATAAATATCCTTGGTTTACACCGCCCACGGAATTCAGCGGACCTTGAGAGATATTCAATTTCATCAGTTGTTGGTTAAATAGATCCAAAGGAATGCTTGGGGTAAGCTCGAAGTATTCCGTCTTTACCAATCGTCCTTGCTCTTCCCAATTCGAATTTGATAATGCCTTAGGTTTTGGGGCAACTATAGCAGATTCAATCACCCGGCTGACATATCTAATCTCCTTATTGGCGTAATGGAGAATAATATCTCCTTTCTTCACTTCCTTCATCGTTTCCCAATGGTGTACCAGGTGACCATTTGCATTTTGCAATGGTGCCCATATGACACCTTCAGCTTTGCCTGCGGCAATAGTCGACCCTTGATTTACCCACCATATATTCGGCAGTACCTGTTGAGTGAGCAGTTCAATGCGATATTCAAAAGGGATCCCTGTCGCGTAAAATTCAATATATTCAGCCTGCTCATCGGACAAGACAATATTCTTCTTGCCACTGTTCTCTGCTTTTTGTGCTGTAATGTATTGGTATGTAGCATGGAACTGTGCAATCATAAACTGCTTAAGCTCTTTATTGGAGTCGTAACGAATTTGCAGCGCTTCTCGATCGGCTGACTTCTGGTCAATATTTTGCAGCTTAGCTTTAAAAGTTTGATCTTTGTAGATGAAAGTAAGCAAACGGCTTGTCCCTAACGGCGGGATTTCACCCTGGTTGGCTTCATGAAAGTCAATATGGAATTCCCTTGGAATATGAGTGCCGTATTCAAAAATTGAAAGATCCACCTTTTTTCTCCCAATGAGATTAGGAATGTCGGAATCTTTCCACCAGCTTCTTAGTTGTTTGATCATATGGGCCTCCTTGGGATAGTGCGGGGTTGGATGTTAATTAGTTTAGTCTAAGTGATGAATGTACTTTATCCTTCTATGTCCGAATATCTATATAGCTCTTGTATTTCGACATTTTGGAAAATTACTGCAGCCCCAGAATTCAACGCCTTGCTTGCTCTTTCTTCGTACCATTGGAGCACCGCATTTGCATTTTACTGTACTTGATGCTGAGGTAGCCTTTTTGTTCCTAACGCCCGCCGAGCTTGCTTTTTTTTCACTCTTTTCAACAGGACGACGCTTCTTACTAGGTTGCCATTTGCCCCATGCTCTCAGTTTCTGCTCAACCAGACCTCCATGCCAGTAATCGACTTTGAACTGCTCCGCCTCTTTTTTCGCAGGAGGAGTAAGATCTGAGGTAGTGACGAGCAGCGACAGGATGCAGTCATGATTTCGCTTTGCCGCAACCAGTTCACGGACCGTCATCACTGGAACAAGATTATGATCGGCATAGCATTTAGCCTGAACAGCAGTCTTCTCGCCGCGACGATCAATGATGACAAGATCCACTCCCCCATCATTTCCACCAACGCCAACTTCCTTAACCGTATAGCCCTGATCTCGGAAGTAAAGCGCAAGTAACCGCTCAAATTCTGCCCCAGTCAAATTGTCTAATCGGCTTGTTAAGATGACGTCATCGGATCTGACAATATTACTTGAGCGTCTTGAGGCTGTCCGAGCAGTTGTCTTATTCGTTGCCTCGGTTTTCTGTTTCTTCTGATTACGTCTCTTCCGTGTCCACATTGCCCCAATGATTTCTGCTACTAAAACTGAACCAAAAAGAATCCCGAAAAAGAAACCCCAGTGCAGTCCTGGAATACTGAAATAAATAGCAAGTCCACCAATTATGAATATGCCTCTGAGCACATAAGCGAGCTGCTTACCTTCTGCCTTGTAAGTTCTAGCCATTTACACTATTCATCCTTCCTAATTATGTATCCATCCATTTTTCGACAATAGATCCTAAATTTCCTCCTATACGAGTAAAAAGAAAAGCACCCCTTGGAATGCACTAACAGGAAAGAAGATAGATTCTTCGAATGAAGTGGTTAGAAGTAGCCGTTTGGTCCATTGCATTGGTTGTTGTCGCTTATTAGCCTCCTGATCCTATCCGATATTTTTATACAATATTCTTTTCAAGTGTATAAATTACTGGTTGCTCTAATTATGATCGTCTCCAATGTAGTATCCTTCGTTACATTGAACAAAATTCGCAAAACCTACTAATCCCTTGACCTTAGATAAACATGAGTAGGCGAAACTCATTGATCCATAGAGAAAGTAAACTCGTTTCTATCCTATCTTAAGTTAATTCCTGTGCAAAGATAAATGGCCGTAGACTCTACATCTACGGCCGATTTCCAATTTGAAAAGCTTCTATTTTTCCAAACCATAAAACTGGTCCATACGTTCAAGCCTTACAAGATCTGACTTAGGCAATCCCATTTCTCTCGTCTTTTTCCTGCAATAAGAACAAGAACAATGAATCTTACCCTTAGCAAACTTCCCTCCAAACTTTTCGTGCCATCCGAGCTGCTTAGCGATCTTGCTCTTACGCTGGATCACCCTTCTTCGATGGTGCCGATAGTACGCACGAGTCCGATTTGTGGATTTAATTTTCATTCCATCACGCCCCTTGGGAAAAGGCCCAGCCTGTAAAGGAGCCAAGGGGATTTACGTCATCCCTTACAGGCCGGGCGTGATGAAACTATTAACTTGAACGAACACCATACCATACATCACCTCAACTCAGGCTTAATGAACTGTTGGAAAGGCATTAATCCTTATATGGATCAAACTCATCCGCACCAGCCATGCAGACACCAATTGGTTTCAGCACGTGCATGACCTCGATCGTTTCAGCATGCGCATCCAACACTTCTTGAAGCTTCCGGTAAACAAAGGGACTCTCATCTGTACCCGCGCCGCGCAGTTCTACACCGAAGTCCCGAACAGCCTCCAGCATTTGCTCTGTAGTAATTTGACCGCCGCTGCGGGTCCGGGTTTTCCAGTTCATTTTTCCAGCCGCTTGGGTCCGGCTCATGATCCGTCCCGCTCCATGAACGGTGCTATAATAAGAATCCCTGTTCTCTATGCTGTCCTTCCCTTTTACGATAACGGATATATCCCCCATACTGCCACCGATAAAACCAACCTGACCGGGTGCTGAGGGAGTCGCTCCTTTACGGACGACAACGACCTCTTGTCCGTTGTGTGTCTCTTTCCAAGCATAGTTATGATGGTTATGCACTTCAAGGTCCGCTGCCGTTCCCAGAATGGCTAACACCTGACGGATCACATAATCCCTTCCGGCATAGGCATAACGCCCGGCCAGCTTCATAGCCCTGTAATACATATCGCCAAGCTCACTGTTCAGATCAAGCAGTACAGGCGGCTGATCCATCTTCTCACCGGGGGCGCTGGCGAGAAAATCTCTGCCGGCGGCTAAGTTGATAAAACCGCTTGCCGTTTTATGCCCGAAACCTCGGCTCCCAAAATGATTCGCGATCCACAAACGGCCGGTTCCCACTTCTTCAAACAAGTCTACAAAATGGTTTCCGCTGCCGACTGTGCCGAGTTGATCCCGTGCCAACGATTTGAGCTTGTCGTGCTCCTGCTTGCCTACCGCCTTGTAGACGGCCCAGTCGGGATCATTAAAAAGGTCATGGTCGACCTTTTCGTGATTGACACGGCCCACCCCGAAGGAGATTTTACGGGCGATCTCATCCATTATTTTCGCCAATCTGGGCTTTATGTCTTCTGCAGCCAAGTGGGTTCGCACCGCTTTATTCCCGCATGCAATATCATATCCAACGCCGGAAGGGGAAATTTGCCCGTCATATACAACGACTCCGCCGATCGGCTGACTGTACCCTTTATGATGGTCGGCCATGAGTAGGGTCTGGACCACATTGCCGGTTTCTGCGCACATTTTCGCTTGAGCAAGCGCCCCGTCGTTGGGGTTGCCCCAGACACGAACGCCGTCTATATTTTGATAAGCCATAAGACCATTCAACTCCTGTAAAAATAAAATGCTTTTCCCGTGTTCACAATCCTTTGGCTTCCCGCAGATTCCGAATACGTTCTTTTACCGAGTCGTCGGGCTCTATCTCAGACAAATGATTGACCGCCTTGATAAGCTGATCTCCCCAGGAAGCCACTTCCCAGCCCTCTAACGCCTTGATCGCCATGTTCCGATTTCGAATTACAGGACTGTTCAGGCCGATGAGGATCAGTTCCTTTCCTATTCCCTCAAAACGATCCAAATTTTGCAAAATGGTATCCAGACTCCTATGTGCTGCATATTCTTTGCCAAGCCCCATTTCATCCCCGGGTCCCGTAGCGATTTGCCGCAGCGGCAGATGTTCCTCAGCGAATTGAACCAACTTCCGTATTCTGTTTGAGTCATCAGATTTCATGAGCTGCAAGTAATGCGAATCTTCGAGAGGATTCACAGCAAGCTGGGCATAGAGGTTCTCCCAAATATCGATGCCGAGCTTTTCGGCACATGCTACGCCATAGTAGTGGTTCAACGAATCACCGGTACTAACAGCATTCATAACAATGCTTGCCCACTTGGAATCGGCAATAATCGATTGACAAGCATCTCTATTATCAGTTCTTAACTGATCGGTCCATCCCGCCATTCAACAACGCTTCAATAATATCGGTTGCCCCGTCAAACAAAGCGCTATCTATCTGATCAGCCGAGAGCGCCTCTCGTAAATCACCATTTCTAGCACAAATACAAGCTAAATATTCGTTCATGACGCTGTTTTGGCAGCCTTGGCGGAGCAACCAGTCTTTTATCTCCTGACTAGCCGGCTCGAGTCTCTCAACGATATGAATTTTACCCCAACCATGAACTCGCTTAGCTAATTCAAATAGTACCTGATTACTGTCTTCCATTCCATTTTGAATCGCAACCGCGGCATATAGCGTAAATTCATCATGTCTCCCTAGCGTCAGAAGCAGTTCCTTCATTTGCTCGTTCTGAAAAAGGCCCAGCAGCGCAATTCCGAATTTGACGACATTTCGGTGTGCCGCATTTTCCACCATCCATTTCGCCTCATGGAATATTGCACCTGGTTGTATACCGGGTTGTTTGCGTAACTCATCTAAAATGTCATCGATCATGCCGCCTATATCTGCCTTCACAAGCTTAGCATACAGGGCCTTTCTAGTTGAATTCTTCGGCTTTCTGAATTGCTTCGCCAGCAGACGGGCTAGCTCCTGTACCTCATCCGTCATCTTACCAGGCCCCGCATGGTGACCAAATGCTCCATCCAAACCGCCCGCTACCCACCTCATTTTACTGCCTGACCAGAATTCTTCGTCATCCGGCAGGGAACCGTCCACGGATTCGCCTTGTTCCCGAATGTATGAATAAATGGAGGTTTTGCCTTCCCAAAGAGGCCGAACAGCTTTATTGAAGAAAAGTACCATCGTTTTCATCACCTTTTTCCCATACTTCTTTCAGCACGGACCGGAACAAATCATCTAGCCGCTGATTCTGTCCCCCACCGGACGTTTGCATACCCGCTGCCATCCGCTCGTAATATTCGATTCTTTCTTCCAAAAACTCGTTTATCGGATTGATCCTCGGTTCGTAATCCATTTCGTCGCCTGCCTTTTTGCGGACAAGCAGACCGTCCATAACCGCCTTAAGCTCGCTTCCCCTTGGCACAACAGCATCGACCAACCGATCAAATTCTATAGGCGGCATGGTGCTGTACTTCTCGATCCATTCACATGCTAGAATCGGGCGGAGAACATAGAAGTATTTTTTGATCTTTACCCGATCACCCTGCAGGTATTCCCTATAGTTCCCTTTCGCCATGTGTAAATAGTGATACATGCATGACCTTGGGGAAAACGTGAATGGAGAGATGCGGCGGATTTGCTCTGCTATCGCATGGTTCTCCCTATATACAATCGGGGACTGAAGCCACTCGAGCAGCGGCGGATTCGATTTTCGGAACAGGTTCAAGGCTTTTCGCAGATCCCAGCCGTTGATGTCCAGCATGTCACTAATCGGCCGCTCGATGACATCCCGCTTCTCAAAAATCGATAAGTACCAATCTACCGGTCTAACATAAAGAAATCTGACATCATAGTCGCTATCCTTGGACGGGAACCCCCATGCCCGGCTGCCCGATTCACAAGCGTACAAGATCCGAACGTTTTCTTCGCACTCGATGCGTTCAAGCACACTCAAGATATGTTGATGGTAACTGCTCATATGAAACCCTCCTTAGGGTACGGTTCGTTATTTGCTTGCTGCCTTTTTCTCACCAATGAGAGAGCTCAACCGTTCCAACAGATCCCCGCCGCCCGTTAAAGAGATGGACCCGATTTTCTCGCATATTTTCTCCAGGAATTCCAGCTCCTTCAGACGGAATAACGTCTGATTCTCGTCCATCAGCTTCGCGGTATTAAGCAAACTTCGGGTCGATGCCGTTTCTTCCCGACGAGTAATTAGATTCGCCTGGGCCTTCTTCTCTGCAAGCAGGACAGTATTTAGGATCTCTTTCATTTCTCCCGGCAAAATGACATCCTTAACCCCCGCACTCAGGAACTGTACTCCGAACTCTTCACCCTTCTCACGTAAACGAGACAGTACGAACGAGGCAACGTCCTCTTTCCGTTTCAAGAGATCGTCTAATTTAAGAGTTCCGACATATTCCCGAAGCATGAGCTGAAGCTGGATATGAATTTGCTCGTCGAACGATTTCATTTCCAAAGCACGTAATGGCTTTACAATCTTGTATTGGCAAACGAAGTTCAACCGCAGCGTAACTTTGTCTTCTGTCATGATTTCTTGGCCGATGAGATCCATTTGTTGTTGTCTTACATCAATCGTCTTGACCATAACCGAAACGGTCCCCTTCCAGAAGTAGTACTTTCCAGGAGAAAGCTCTCGTTGTAAAACATGATCATAAAATAAAAATCCGGATTCGTAACTCGCAATTTCGCAGGACTGCACATGGGCTGCGAGCTTCGGTATAATCGAACGGTCTACCTCGGCAGGCAATTCAGGTTCTCTGATATCCGTATGCAAAAAGGTATGTTTTTTAAGTATGTTCCAAAAGGCGTAGACACCAGGCTTAAGCAGTTGTACGAATTGACCGTCCTCATAATGCAGCACGTATTCATGGTCTTGTACTCGTACAATATCGAGCTCTCGCACGAGGTCTTCTTCGTGAAGGAACATCTGCAAATCTTTGCCCTCTACAACGAACGGATTCGCAATATTCAACACGGCAACTGTGGTTTGCGACCACAATAAATAGTGATAGGTCCCCGGAATGAGCTTTTTCACATAACTTCCTTTATGAAAGAGTAAGCCGCGCTGGTCAGCTTGAATGGTTACTTTTTTAAACATATTCGTTACCCCCTTAATGGTTCGACCATTGGACGAAAGAATCCCACTGCGGTTCCGGCGGAATCTCGTTTTAGACAAGCGGTCTGCCAGTGATTTTTAAGGACATTTGATTCAGGAGGGTGGCCCTACTTCAGCTATCCTTCTTCCTCTTCCATCCTAAAAAGCCTCCCGGAATTTCGCACCATCGGTATCCACGGATTGCAAAGCCTTTCCTGCAGTGCGCTCAAACTAGCCGCTAGGGATTCTATCCTTTGGTTCATTGTTCAAGTTGTCGCTCGATTGGAAGTCGAGTATTCTACCAGAATCGCTCCCTAGGCGATTGGGGAATCGAACCCCAAATAGTGGATTCTTACCGATCCGATCGTACAGGATACCGTAACATATCATGCACGGCACTGCGGGATAAACCGATATCCCCGCCTCGTTACGACCGTCCGAATAAGAACCGATGTATGATGAATACAGGTTCTATAATCGCTCATTTCAACCTGAAGGAACATGGTGAAAGTATTACGACCGAACATAAACTTTTCCATTTGACCCAACTCCCGCCCCTGATACAATGAATGAAGAGGTCTCATTTGAACGGGGGATTATTTTGGCAAAAGAGAGCTTTGATAAAGAGATCCAATTCTTACGCATGCTTGTCCTGACAAGTGGGGCGTTCAGCAGACAACAGTTCGCAGAAAGATTGGGCATATCCGTCCACACCTTTGATAAAACGATCCGAAGGCTTAAAGAAGTCGTAACCTCCATGCACCAGCATTTGCCGCAGGAACAGAGCAGGGAGTTCTCCGAGACCATTCGCTTCAGTTATTATGACTCCACCGATCCTCTGCTCTTGTTTCTGTTTCGCGCCAAATCCGTAAAGGAATCCGAAAGTCAAAGAATCTCACTGCTGTTAGGCGCGATGAATAAACAGACGCGATCTGCCATGGAGCTGCTGAATATGTGCTGCAACAGTCTGTCACCTGGCCTTCCGCTGCCTGACGAGAAGACCATTCGGTCGGACCTGAAATACCTGGAAGAGGTTGGCGTCATCGTTAAAGAGCAGGGACCCCGCCCCTACCGGTATCGTATCCAAGACGACTTGGTCCGGAACTTATCGGATGAAGAGCTTATCGATTTGTATGATTTTGTGGATGTGATGGCGAACACGCAGGTCCCTTCTGTTCAAGGCTACCTGCTGCGCGATGGACTCAAGAAGCATCTTTTGCGCAATCAAGCCCGGCAGCATGCCGTCGAATCATTTTTATATAAGTATCACTATTACTCGCGGATCCTGGATGAGGCACATCTGTTTACGCTCCTGCATGCCATCCGTCACCGCCGCAATGTCCGTTTTCTGTACTTCTCGCCGAAGTCTGAAAAAAGCTACGCCTCCAAAAACACCAATCCCCTGTTTGAACGGGAGACGGAGGGCAAAGTCCATAAGACCCTTCCGCTTAAAATTGTCTATGATCATCAATATGGAAGATGGTACCTGCTGTCCCATGGCCGAGAGGGGATTCGGAAATACCGAATGGAAGGAATCACGCAAATTGAAGAGGATGAAGCCGTGGACGAGGTTTGGTATGAGGAAAAGAAAACCAAGCTTGCCGAGAAAATACGATACAGCTGGCTGATCGATACTGGCCGGCCGGTGACCGTGCGTGCCCGATTTTATAATCCGGAAGGTTCTGAACCGAACTTCATTAAGGAGCGGGTACTGCTGCAGGGGCAGTGGGGACAGATTGTGTTCGAAAATGAAGATTCATTTATTTACGAGATTACCGTAAACGGCACTACTGAAATCAAGCCGTGGCTGCGGAGTTTCGGTTCCAGCTGTGAGGTTCTGGAGCCCATTCAGTTTCGCCGGGAAATGATTGCCGAATGGAAGGAGATTCAGTCTTACTATGAATCTGTTTGAGAAAATATTCAATCACCAGATCATCTCCCGGTTGGAGGATTCCGGTACTTTCATGGTCACCTCGCACGAACGGGCATGGCTGAAGACAATGCTGGAACATCCCGCGGCGGCCGATGCTTTCACTGCGGACACTTTTGACAAGCTGCGTTCAATCCTCGAGCCGGATCAGGTAATGGATACCTCCCGCCACTTGATTGAAAAAGCCCGAAGTCAGGAGAAGCAAGTCTATCACCCGCTCCTGCGGCCTTTGCGGCGGCACATCATGAATAAGAGGGGCATTCGTATAACCTACGAGATTAAGGGCGGACGTGTTAACACAGGCCATTCGGGCTTTCCTTATAAGCTGGAATACTCCATGGTCAAACGGGAATGGTATTTGCTCTGGTACCACACTCGGCATCACGCCTTCATGAGCACCAGGCTGAAGAAGATCCATTCTGTTGCGGCAGAACCTATAGAGCCGTCAGCAGCGGAAAGCATTCTGAAGAAGATCGGAAAAACTCTTGAATCGCGTAAAAGTGAGGCGCTTATTGAAATTGTCCGTATATATAACGCTGAGTTGTCCCGCATCCTTTACGCCTTCTCCAGCTTCGAAAAAAATGTTGAGTATGATACGGAGAACGATACATACCGAGTCAGAGTCTCTCTGCTTGGGGATGAAATGGAGTATTTACTTTCCAAGATTCGTTTTCTGGGTAAGAGGGTTCGGGTGGTGGAAGGCGATTATCTGAAAAGGCGGATGGTGGAAGCGTCGTCGAAGGCTTTGGAGCGTTACGGGGTCTTTCCGGCCGATTAGGAGCTGTCTTCGTGACTCGTTAAAAGAGTAGTATGGAGAACTTTTTCTTGATCAAAAACGAAAACTGCGGATTTGTGGATCTGACTTGGACAATTGCCATCTCAATCTACTCCTAAACTACAAATTGAAAACCTTGCGAGATACCCTTTACCTGCACCCTGCTATGTCACTTATTGTAGAAATATCATCCAAGCCGTTTACCACGACATCCATAAATATTCCCGTTTTTATTATGGACTCCTCACTTTTCACAAACTATAATACAAATACATCTTAAAAAAACGAACATTAAGGCGGTATCTATGGATAAATATATGCAATTGTTTCAAGGCACTGCATTTACCAGCACATCCTCCAAGGAAATTCAAATATTAAAAGACCATCTTTTCTGCATCAACAGCGACGGGATGATCGAAAAAGTCGTTGCGCCGGAAAGTTCCGAATATCAGCCATTGCTGGATGCTTATCAAGGCAAAGACAACTTTCAACGATCGGCTGAAGGCCAGTATTTCTTGCCCGGCTTCGTCGATCTGCATGTTCATGCGCCGCAATGGGCTCAATCGGGAACCGCGCTGGACGTTCCGCTCTATGATTGGTTAAATACCTATACCTTCCCGCTCGAGTCTAAATTCTCGGATCTAGACTTTGCGCAAAAAGTCTACGATGATTTGGTCGGCACCTTGCTCGCCAACGGAACGACGACCGCCCTTTATTTTGCGACGGTGCACAAAGAAGCAAGTTTATTGCTGGCCGAGATTTGCGCTAGTAAAGGACAACGGGGACTGGTTGGAAAAGTGGTGATGGACGATCCGCAGCAAAATCCGGAAACCTATCGCGACGCTGACACCCATACGGCATTAGCGGATACGGAAGAATTTATTCTGGCTGTGCAAGAATTAGCCAAAACGACGAAACAAGGCGTTTATCCGGTAGTGACGCCCAGATTCATTCCAAGCTGTACGGATCATGCTTTAGAAGGCTTAGGCAAGCTGGCCGCTAAATACGATGCGTACGTGCAGTCGCACTGCAGCGAAAGCGATTGGGAACACGGTTATGTGCAAGACCGGTTCCATAAAAATGATGCCTTTGCCCTGCATGATTTTGGCCTATTGCGTGATAAGTCCGTAATGGCGCACTGCAATTTCCTGAATGATGAGGATGCGGCCCTTTTTGCCGAAACCGGAACGGCTGTTGCGCATTGCCCCATATCCAACGCGTATTTTGCCAATAGCGTCATCCCCGTAGCACATCTCCATGCCAAAGGCGTCGAGATCGGTTTAGGGTCCGATATTTCCGGAGGTTTCTCGCCCAGTCTGTTCGATAACATTAAACAAGCTGTCATATCTTCAAGAATGCTGGAAGACGGCGTCAATGCCTCCCTTCCCGCCGAAGACCGCGGCGTACCCGGATCGCGCATTACGATTCATGAAGCTTTCTATCTGGCTACGGCCGGCGGCGGTGAAAGTTTAAGCTTACCCATCGGCCGTATTCAAGAAAACTATGCGTGGGACGTACAAATCATCGATACGAGATTACCATCGGCTAAACTGCCGATCTTTAATGAGAATGAAGATTTAAATGACGTTTTCCAAAAAATCATGTATCTTACCCGGCCTGAACATATCCGCGAAGTCTGGGTACAGGGGGAGAAAGTTCATTCACGCTAACCATGTAAGAAGAATGTCCATCGGTATATCCTTTTAAGGAAGCAGACCGCAATTAGGCGAAACCACGATTTAGGCGAAAAAGAAATGTATATAATTGCAGTGATTTTGTTGAAAAATTGTTGCCCCGCGGGAAAGAAGTTGTAAAGTCAGACAGTGCTTTCGGGGGATCGATTTTCCTCTAAAATAGCGTAAGTAATCTAAAACGGGGCTGACCCGAAAGGATACGATTGATGCAGCCTTTCGAGTCAGACCCGTAGTTTCGGCATCGATATCTTCTGTAAAGTCTCAGGAATCACTAGCTACCGCTAGAATCTCAGCCATCTGTATCATTTCTCACCAACAAAGCCACCGACTCAACATGTGCCGGGCAAGCAGAGTCAACATATAAATAAGGGTAGTTTGATTGAGGGTATGCAGACATAACTCCCCGCGATCCCATGCATGATCTGTTGGTAAATCCGCTTTATTTCTGCATATTTTTGCAATTTAGGCCTTCTTGCTGGTTCCAGCCTGTATCAAATCACCGTGCAGAGTAACTTCAGGCTGCTTTGTTTTCTTAATGAGCATCAAACAGCCCCGGCTCCGCAAGCACCATCCTTCCTCCTCAGTCCCTTCTCACTATAAACAAGCTTTTAGCACCTCTTTGCAATGTGCTGGATGTAATATGCACTATCAATTCTTCAATCGCTGCCAGACTCACAACGATACAAATCGTCCATTCCAGCACATAAAAATCCACAAAATGGTATAGAAAAGGGATACAAAATAAAAGCCCTCCCGTGGCTTTATTGGCATAGGTATGAAGAACAGCAAATGTACGGTGTTTCCAATATACGACCCATAGAGAAGCCATCCGAACAAGAGCAATGCCTGCCATCCAAATCCATATTTCAGTTGAAATAAATTGAGTCGATAAAACCACCATTACGATAACACTCATCAGTACCATGTCGGCGATACTGTCCAGCATGCTGCCAAGCTTGCTCGACGAATGGGTCTTTCTGGCAATATATCCATCCAGCATGTCCGTGCACCCACATACCACATATAACGTCCAAAACATGAGGCCGAACGGGGGTAAAAAGAACAATAACAGCGATAATATAATTCTCAATATAGAGATCAGATTCGGTATGCTTTTCATTCCCTACCTCGCCAAAATATGGGATTATCCTTGTGTATTCTTCACTTCTTCCTTAATTCCTCTTACCGCCTTAATCTTGACTCCATTTTTCTTTATGTATATTGAGTGTGAATCCAATTCATACCTTGTTGAAAGGCTGAAATAGATTCACACTCTGGCAGATATAGCCCCAGACGATACCTCGTCTTGGCTATCGGCACAAGGCGGATACGCTCTATACCCACTTATACACCCGATACTGGGAGTGGTCAAAAGCACAGCGATCAATCGTAGATAACCTGCACAAGAAGCTTTTTCCTTATCCCCTGCTTGAGAACCTTTTGAAGAATACCAAGCAATTCCTGCTGATGGAGCTGCTTGTCCGCGCCGTGATCACCGCGCATACCGGTCTGGAGAACCGCCGTATCCGCTTCGTGTGCAATCGTTACGGAAAACCTTCTCTCAAAGCGGCGATTCCTTTGGACAGTTTTACGCTGCACCCGGCGGAATCGGAAGGCGAGTGGTATTCTCCCGAGGCCGCGGGATACCGCTTCAGCAGCGGCAAAATTGATGAACGGCACTATTTGTCGGCCTGCGTCAACGGTGCCTGGCTTCCGCAAACCGTCCGTTCGGTCAACTGCGAAACCGTGTTCAGCTTTTTTACCAGTGACGCCCTTCCGCGTAGTCTATATGCAAAGATGTGAGGCAGCAGAACGAGGAATATCTCCGATCGAGTAGTAGGGGGAGGGGGGCGGCTTGCCTTTGAGCTCTCACACCACCGTAATGCGGGTCCGCATGCGGCGGTTCCAAAAGGTTAACAAAGCTCCAAATAACGAGAAAGCAGACTTTTCAGCCTTTCGCTTCCCATTACTCAATCAAAAAGCAACTAAACGAAGATTTAAAATAACTGGGTCTAACATGAAACAAGCTGGCGCCTATCGAGTAGACGCCAGGTTGAATAAAACTAAGATATTAATGGATTAGAACGTTACGTCTTCTCCTCTAAACGCAGCTACGTATAGTTTTTTCATTTCTTCTACAGATGTTTCGCGCGGGTTAGTGCTTGTGCATGGATCTTTCACCGCGTTTGCCGCCATGTTATCCACATGCGCGTTAAACAGTTCTTCGGATACGCCGTAGTCGCGGAGTGTACTTGGGATACCCATGTTGCGATTCAACTCACGGATCCACGCCACCAGCGCGTCTACCAGTTCGCCCGTTGATTGACCGGTAAGACCGATCCGTTTGGCGATGGCCGCAAAGCGGTCGGAGACGACCGTTCGGTTAAACTGGATGACGTACGGCAGATAAATCGCGTTGGCACAGCCGTGCGGAATATCGAAGGTCGGACCGCTTTTGTGTGCAAGGCTATGAACGTTACCCAGCACCGCGTTGGCAAAAGCCATACCGGCCATGCCTTGGGCGATATGCATCGCTTTACGCGATTCTTGGCTGCCTTCGTACGAATGAAGAAGGTGCTGTTTCACCAGCTCGACCGATTCAATTGCTAGTGCATCCGTCAGTAGAGTGCGGGGCTTGGCAACATACGACTCGATGCCGTGAGTCAGTGCATCCATGCCGGTATATGCCGTTATATGTTTAGGCATCGATTCAACCAACACCGGATCGATGATCGCCAGATCCGGCGTCAGTTCGAAATCGGCAAGGGGGTACTTGATGCCTGTTTTCTCATCGGTTACAACCGACAGGTTTGAAATTTCAGAAGCGCTGCCGCTTGTCGTCGGAATGCCGATGAATTTGGCTTTGGTCCGCAGTTTAGGCAGAGTGAACGGCCGGCTTGCTTCTTCGAAGGTAAGCTGCGGATGCTCATAGAAGACCCACATCGCTTTCGCTGCATCCATCGGCGAACCGCCGCCAATGCCGATTACCCAGTCCGGCTGGAATTCGTTCAGGGTTTTAACCCCTTCCATCACCATGGCAACGGTCGGTTCGGATACAATACCCTCGATCACCCGTGTTTCCAGGCCCGCTTCCGCAAGCAGACCTTCAATGTGGGCGAGGTTGCCGCTTGATTTGACGGAACCGCCGCCAATGACGAGTGCAGCTTTTTTCCCTTCAATTGTTTTGAGAA
The DNA here is from genome assembly GCF_019904135.1 of Paenibacillus caui. Lineage (GTDB taxonomy): Bacteria > Bacillota > Bacilli > Paenibacillales > Paenibacillaceae > Fontibacillus > Fontibacillus caui. The sequence goes on from NZ_JAIOGQ010000044.1 coordinate 23,631, forward strand.
TGTCCAAAGCGCCGTCCCCATAATAAATATCGCGTGGAATTGTAAAACGATTCATGTATACGCTCCTCTCCATACTTACGTTCAGTAGCATTGAACGTTGCTCTCACTGTGCTTATCAGGCACAAGGTTTATTCTAAATACAAAGTTTCCAACAAGGAAGTACGCACTTTAATGTAATGTAGTGACCTCTAGTATACTATTGGGAGGAGGATGATGATTATGGCCAATAAGGTAAAATATTGGAATCCATCTGAATGAGATTAACTGCGAGAAGGAATTAACCCTGGCGGTCATAGGAGGGAAATGGAAGTTAACCATTCTGTGGAATCTGGGATTGGAAGGAACCAAACGGTTAGTAAACTGAAAAAAAATAATTCCCCACATTACGCTAAAAAATGTTAGCCAATCAGCTGCGCGAATTGGAACAGGATCAGCTGATCCGCAAAAAAAGTGTATCTCGAAGTTCCTCCCCGAGTGGAGTATACTCTGATGGAAGACGGCGATAGCTTAATGCCTGTATTGAAAATGATGTATGATTGGGGAAAAAATTATGGGGAGAAAATAGGCTCAAAACCAAAATCAGTGATGCTAGACTAAAAAGTAGACATGGAGAACCGAGAATAGGATAGAATAAAAATATCATTATTCGAGGTGTCCGACATGACGAAAAAATACGATAAAGACTTTAAACTACAAACGGTTCAGATGATCCAAGAAGAAGGAAAAGCGGTGGCGCAGGTAGCCCGCGAACTGGGGGTAAGCGACAACACCCTGTATCGCTGGATGGCAGAATACAAAAAAGACGGTACACAGGCCTTTCCAGGCAGTGGACAACTGAAAGCCGACGACAAAGCCGTACGCGATCTTCAGAAACGCATTCGCGATTTAGAGGAGGAAAACGACATCTTAAAAAAGGCGATGCACTACTTCGCCAAAGACCGGCGCTGATCTACGCATTCATTCACGATCATCGCTTCAAGTGCCGTGTCGCGAAGATGTGCGAAGCCTTTGAAGTATCCCGAAGCGGCTATTACAAATGGACAAAACGGAAAACCAGCAAACGAGAGAAACGTCGGAAGAAGCTTGAACGACGGATCAGGCGCATCTTCTTGGATTCTCGCCGGTTATACGGGAGCCCCAAGATCACCAAGGTGCTTCACAAGCAAGGAGTACGTGTATCCGACAAGACAGTTGCCCGTATCATGAAAGAGCTCGGCTTGCGCTCGCGTACGGTGAAGAAATACAAAGCAACGACGAACTCGAAACACAACCTGCCTGTTCATGAGAATGTCCTAAATCGTCAATTTCAGGTTGCCGCGCCTAATACATTCTGGGTAGCAGACATTACATACGTGCCGACGGATGAAGGATGGGTATACCTGGCGAGCATCATGGACCTATACAGCCGCAAAATCGTAGGTTTTCACATGGATGAGCGGATGACGAAAGAACTTGTCCTAAAGGCGCTGGATCGCGCCTACAGCCAGCAACGACCACGTGGTGAAGTTTTGCATCACTCCGATCGCGGCAGCCAGTATGCTTCTCACGACTACCAAGCTCGTTTGAAACGCTACAAGATGAAGGGTAGCATGAGTCGCAAAGGCAATTGCTACGATAACGCATGCATCGAATCTTTTCACAGCGTACTCAAGAAAGAGCTCGTTTACTTGGAGAAATTTAGAACACGCGAGCAAGCAAAGAAGCGCATTTTTGAATACATCACATGCTTCTATAATGGAAAAAGAATCCACTCATCCATTGGGCACTTCACGCCTAATGAATACGAACGTATGTACCGTTCTGCTTCATAATATTCTCGGTTTTATGTGTCTACTCTATTGACAGAGGTACATCAGTTCTTAACAAAATAAACAGAGAGTGAAAATGGAAAAACATCTGCTAATCCTGTAATGTTGTAAGTCCGACCAAACAACAAAAGGAATAGACAGATGCATAACGAAGCGGTCCCCGTAGAGAGTGAACGGATTTACGAGCAAGTGTGGGAAGAAGCGAAAGCCACGACCGATCTAGTTTTAGGTGTCGATGATTTTGCCGTAGTCATGGATTTAGCTCAAGCTTACCACACGTGGGTCAGCGAATGCTTCCCGGACGCCATTAGCATTGCGGATCGATTTCATGTTCACGGCTATGTGATCGAGAGTGTACAGGAAGTACGTAAAACCGTTCAGAGCTCCCTTGCGGCTAGGCCAAGGCGCTTCTCAAATCCCATCATCGGCTGCTGAATCCACCGAAAGACACGCTATCCGAGAAAAGTCAGCAGCGGCTTGAAGTGCTTTTAAGCTTTTCTCCGCTTCTGCATATCGTGTGGGAATGGAAGGAAGCGTTCACCACGTGGTATGACTGTTTCCCGAGCTATGCCGTGGCCAGGCTAGGATTTGACCGTTGTTGTGAGCAGCGTGATCAAATCGATCACCCTGCCGTTCGAACCCTAAAGACAATGCGCAGGCTGGGAAGAAGCAATTGTGAACTACCATCGCTGCCGACATTTTGATTGAATGCAATCGTCATCGTTTGTTAGGCTGAAATCAAGCACTGATTTTGAGATTGAGCCTTACTACGTGTTAATTTTTTCTGTACCTAAAAAACATTAATTTGTTTTGTCAGTTTTGTCAGAAAGACGCTTAAACCATTGAGATATAAGCCTTTTCCCTCTGACAAAACAACTGACAAAACTGAGTTTTAAGCTAATTGCCCACACTAGCTCCCCCACCTGTGGGTTTACTTTCTACATGCATTCTCCAAGCCTCGGGCATTTCTCGCTGTAAACCCACTCCTTTATGAATCCGATCCTTCCCACTTGAGTTTCTAACGCCTCTTATTAGCCGATGACCAGACTTTGCCATGTAAGTCTCAAGCCGCTGATAGAACTCGCGCTTCTTATGCTGATATTCATCATTTTCAAAGCACCAGATCTCGTAGACTTTATACAGTGCACTGACAAGTACCTGGGCAACTGGATTCAACCAAAGTCGCTCCCTCACATATCGAGGCACCGCGTCCATTCCCTCTTGGAACTCTTCCTTAGATCGCCGGATATCCCCCGTTTCTCCAAGCCCTTCTAGCTGCCATAACCGACAGCCTTCCAGTAGCCACTTCAAAATCCCGGAGCGTTCCTCCCAGAGCTTGTCCGGCAGTGTTCCGTCTCGCTCCTCTTCCCGGAAACACCGAAGAAAGTCCAACTTCTCGAGCCGATCCCACAGATCGGCGTCCGATCCGTCCACAGCCGGCATGTAGTTCGTCTGGAGGAACAGCTTGAACTCTGGCAAGCTCGGGGACGCTTGGATTGGCCGGGATCGGGAAGGACGGGAATGGAACTTTGTCTTCTCCCACGCTGACGGTACTCCCTTTCACCATGAGCGCCCATACCTTTGGTTCCGGCAATTCATTCAAAAACACGGCTTCCGGTATTGGATTGTCAACACTTAACTGGACAACAATTTTGAGGGCAAGCTTCTAGCTTCGACTGGTGTTCGATAACCAAGAGTTCCATGAATGCGATGATGATTGAACCAGTGAACATAGTCGCTCAGTTCGA
>NZ_JAIOGQ010000045.1 GCF_019904135.1 Paenibacillus caui
AGCTCGAACTAAAGACGCTCTTGTGATCTGCATGCACATGAATGACGAACATCGGAAAGCCGTATGAGGGAAAACCTCACGTACGGTTTGATGAGGAGGGGCAGAACTTTCTGCCCTTTACTCTAGCGCTCCATGTTTAAGACATGGGGCTTATTGTTTTTTCCAATCATGACCCGCCGACCTTATACTTGGCAGGCTTTTTTGCTTCAAATCCCAATGTTTGTTGGTTATATGGATCCGATCTTTAGGCAATAATGATGCCGAGGTGATCAATATGCCAAATGGCGAAAAACCGATAGTAAAATGCAGCGTAGCCAACTGCCATTATTGGGGAGAGCAAAATGTCTGCAAAGCCGACCTGATTATGATTGACATTGACAAGCATGCCTCAGCCCACTATAGAGAGGAATACGCCGGGGAAGCATTCGACACCGAGCACCGGGACTACGCCGAAAATTCTGCGGCTACATGCTGTCATACATTCAAGCCGAAAGAGAAATAAACATCTGGACTTTAAGTGGAGGTGAGGCAGCATGAGCGACGAAAACAAAGAAGCACCTAAGATGGACCCCGATCATACGGGCGAGCAGGGAACGCGAATTGACTACCCGCGCAGAACTCTGTCCCGTGAAGAATACGCCACCGAGTTTGATGCGGTGAGAGATCGTAAGGTGCAGGAGAACCGCGATACAGATCGAACGAATGACGATAACACGGTCAATACCGGGCGGGTCGCTGGAATAGCTGGTATTGTGCTGGGCGTATTGGCGCTGTTCATGTGGACCATTGTTCTGGGTCCGGTCGCGGCGGTCCTTGGTTATTATGCGTACAGCCAGGATAGCAGAACTGTAGGGGCTTGGGGACTGGCTCTTGGAGTAATCGCGACTTTGAGCTACTTTGTACTGATTCCTTTTGTACGATAAATTTATCAAATGTTAACCTTTCGCCTTCCTGCCTGAAATTATTTCAGCGGGAAGGTGTTTTTTATGTCTGAAGCACTTTTTTCGACAAAAAAGCTGGTTATTGGACATTGCAGCGTGTACAATAGATATCAGCAAGATTAGGTAAAAAAATCCATTCGACATCTTTAGAACAGGAGTAACGATATGCAAATTGATCCTCGCACTGTCAAGCAGCTGTTGGAAGTTCAATTGATGAATAGCATTGATCTGCAGGGTACGGCTTTGCAAAGCACTTCATACAGCGGCGAAGCCGAGTCCGATTTTGGAGAAATGCTTCAGCAGATGTTGAACGGAGATGGGACTGCAGCCGTACCAGCATCGGCACTTTATAACCCTATCTCCGGCCAGTCCCTGAACACAGGGGATCCGCTCTGGTACCATTTTCTTTCGCAGTCGGGTGAATCCGCGGCAGGGGCTGCAGCTCTTGACTCTTCTTATCCACCTTCAGCCCGGGCTTATTCGGCCGGTCACGGGGCCGCAACCCCGTATGATGACCTGATTGCAAGCGCCAGCCAAAAATACGGTGTGCCGGAATCGCTGATTAAGGCGGTCATTGACACCGAATCCTCATTTAATCCGAATGCAGCTTCTTCTGCAGGAGCCAAAGGATTGATGCAGCTGATGGACGGTACTGCCCAAGGGCTTGGAGTCAGCGATCCTTTTGATCCGGCGCAAAATATTGACGGCGGTGTCCGGTATTTGTCCTATCAGTTGAAGCGCTATGGCGGTGAGTTGAAAATGGCGCTGGCGGCATATAACGCCGGTCCGGCTAGAGTCAACGCGCTTGGGATCAGCAATGACGCCGGGCTGATGGAGAAGCTGCATGTGCTGCCTCGCGAGACGCAAAGCTATATCGGCAAAATCGAGCGCGCAATGGCGAAATACGAAGTTTAACCAGAACCGCTTAATTTTCAAGCTAAGGCGGCATCAAGCAGCCGCCTTGTTTGGGAGCAGGGTTGTTATATGATGCAATGAAATCCCGGCTGGTCAACCAGCCGGGATCGTTTTGGTTTTTTTTGAGGTTTGTTTCAGGTATTATAGTATCTGCTACAATTAAGTCGTTTTAGGGGGCAAGTTTCGTGAAATATTTCGATCATGCTGCTTCAACCCCGCCGCATCAGGATGTTGTACAAACGATTGCAGAAGTGATGGAACGCCACTACGGGAACCCTTCTTCGCTGCACCGGGCGGGTGAAGACAGCGCAAAGCTCCTTCGGAGAGCCCGGGAAGTCTGTGCGCAAGCACTCAGCGTGCAGCCCGGGGAGATCGTATTTACATCAGGTGCGACGGAAAGCAACAATCTGGCGGTGAAAGGGGCCGCCTTCCAATATATAAAACGCGGTAAGCATATCGTGACGACCACGGTAGAGCATCCTTCGGTCTACGAAGCTTGCCGGCATCTGGAACTGCTCGGTTTTGAGGTTACGTACGTTCCGGTTCAGGCTGACGGAAGAGCTGCCGCCGATCAGGTGCTGCAGTCGGTCCGGAAGGACACGGTGCTGGTAAGCGTTATGCATGTGAACAATGAAACGGGCAGCATTCAGCCCGTGGAGGACATAGGACGCCGTTTAAAGGCGGAGCACCCGCGGGTTTTATTTCACGTAGACGGTGTGCAAGGCTTCGGCAAGGTTCCGCTTGCGCTCTCTGAAAGCGGGATCGATCTGTACAGTTTATCCGCCCACAAAATCAGAGGACCCAAAGGAACAGGGCTTCTCTATGTCCATAGCGGGGTCAAGCTGTTTCCTCAGCTGTCCGGCGGAGGGCAGGAAGGCGGAATGAGATCCGGAACCGAGAATGTTCCGTCCCTGGTCGGGATGGCCAAAGCGTTTAGACTGGCCAAGGATGCAAGCGAAGCCAATGTACGCAACTGGAGACTTCTGCAAAGCTGGATCGTGGATGAAATATCCGGTATCCCCGGGCTTGTGCTAAATTCGTCAGCCGAAGCTGCCGTTTCTGCGCCGCACATTATTCATTTTTCATATCCAGGCATGAAACCGGAAGTCTTGCTGCATTGTCTGGAGGACGAAGGTATGGCCGTATCGACTAAATCGGCTTGTTCTTCGAAAATAAGCGAACCGAGCCGGATTCTTCTCGCGATGGGAAAAGACAGGGAAACCGCGTCAAGCGGAATACGCATCAGTCTCGGAGACGAACATACGATGGACGATGCAAAGGAGCTGATTCACGCTCTGAAAGCGGCTGTACAGCGGCTGAACGGATTGAAAGGTGGAATGAAATAAAGAGATGAACAATGCTGATTTGTTAATGCTTCGTTTTGGTGAAATTACGCTGAAGGGAAAGAACCGCTCCCGGTTCGAAAAAGCGGTGCTGACGCATGTGAAGCGGCTGCTTGCTTCTTTTCCGAAAGCCAGAATTACGAAAGAGTTTGGCCGTCTTTATATTGAGCTCGGAGGAGAGCCTTATGGTCAGCTTCTCAAGCCTTTAACCCGTATCTTTGGCATTTCCTCGATCATTCCGGTCAAGGAGGTTCCCTCGGATCTGGAGATGATCCAATCTGCAGCCAGGGAATATATCGGAAGCCTGCCGCTTAAGGAGGGCACCCGCTTTAAAGTGAATGCGCGCCGGGTTTGGAAAGAATTCCCCCATTCCTCGCAGGAGCTCAATAAAGTCATCAGCGGACCTTTGCTTCAGGAATTTCCGGCTCTGAAGGTGGATTTGCACGAGCCGGAGCTTGAGATGCGTGTAGAGGTCCGTCAGACGCGTACCTTTTTGTACAGCAAAATCATTCCCGGTGCCGGCGGCTTTCCGCATGGAACGAACGGAAAAGCGCTGCTGCTTTTGTCGGGCGGCATCGACAGTCCGGTTGCGGGCTGGTCGGCACTGCGCAGGGGGCTCGAAATCGAATGCGTGCATTTTCACAGTTACCCGTTTACTAGCCGCAAAGCGGAAGAAAAAGTGATTGAACTGGCCAAAGTATTGTCCGAATATGGAGGCGCTGTGAAGCTGCATCTGGTTCCCTTTACGGAAATTCAGACGGCCTTTGCGAAAGAGGGCCAGAATAATTTAATCATTACGCTGATGCGAAGAGCCATGCTGCGGATCGCGACCAAACTTGCAGAGGCCGGCGGAGCGCTCGCACTGGTGACGGGAGAAAGTCTGGGCCAAGTAGCGAGCCAGACGTTGCCGAGCATGAATGTCATAGGACGGGCCACAGAGCTGCCTCTGCTTCGTCCGCTGGTGATGATGGACAAGGATGAAATCATTGCCCTGGCTCAAAAAATCGGCACCTACGAGCTGTCCATCCTCCCTTACGAGGACTGCTGCACTTTGTTTATCCCGAAATCGCCGACAACCAATCCGAATTTGCGGATTGTCGAGAGTATGGAGCAGCATATGGACGGGCTGGAGGAAATGATTGAACTGGCGGTCAAGAATACAGTAACGATGACGCTGACTCCCGAATCAGCGGCAAGGTTGCATGAAGAAACCGAAAGTGAATCTGGCCGTCAAAGTCTGAGCCAGAGTCTGCCCGAAAGGGAAGAATCGGAGGATGAAACAATTCCGGAAAAATGGTTTTAAAAAAAGCAGAAGCGACAGCCGAGTGGGCAGTCGCTTCTGCTTTTTGTTTAACAAGTTTGCAGGGGCCGGAGTAAAGGGTCTGAATCTGTCCTGAAGTCTGGTGCTGCGGTTTAATGTGTGGCCGGATGCGACGATTTATGCTTCTTCTCTGCCGCCTCACGGGTCCGGCGTTTCTTGATATAGCCCGCATAAAGTACGACCAGCATGACAATGACAATAAATCCGTATTTCAGCACAGGCTTGTCCTCGAAAAACGGCAGCAGCTTCGGCTCCTCGGTAATCATATGGGAGGCGGTGTAAGCCAGCACAGCCGCACCCAGATAGGCGATCCATGGAAAATGGGTAAGCAGCTTGATAAAGATTGTACTGCCCCAAACGACGATAGGAACACTGATCATCAGGCCGATCACAACGAGAACCATATGCTGGTTCGAGGCACCCGCTACGGCTATCACGTTGTCGAGCCCCATTGCCGCATCGGCAATAATAATAGTTCTAATAGCGGGCCACAAGGAATCCTTGGCCTCGATTTTATCCTCCTTGTCATCGTCCGTCAGCACCTTGTAGGCAATATAGATCAACAGAAGACCTCCGATTGCCAGCAGCCACGGGATATGAAGAAGCCAGACGACAACGAGCGTGGCCAGAATCCTCAAGAGGACGGCGCCGCCTGTTCCGTAAAGAATTGCTTTTTTCTGAACGCTCGGCGGAAGCTTTTTGGCTGCCATCCCGACTATAATCGCATTGTCGCCGGCGAGAATCAGGTCAATGAAAATGATGTTTACCAGGGTAAGAAAGAAGGTGGCGCTAAACAAATCCATGGATGTCACTTCCTAAGAAAAAATTGAGCATGCAAAAAACTAAGGGAATAACGGGCTTTCGGTTCCTGACAAAGGGTATACGTTTCGGACAAGTAAAAGGATTCATTATTTTTCCATCCTTAGCTTGCCCTATCTTTCAATCAGGAACGGGTATAGCTTGGTCATCCCAGGCATACATCTGGTAATGGGAGGAATGACCGTGGAAACGTTACTGCTACTTGTTGAAATCTTAATGATTAATCTCGTTCTCAGCGGAGACAACGCTGTAGTGATTGCCTTGGCCAGCAAAGATTTGCCGTTATCGCAGCGGAAAAAAGCGGTCTGGTGGGGGGCGCTTGGAGCCGTCGTACTGCGCTGCCTGCTCACATGGATTGCGCTCATTCTGCTGCGGATTCCCTTTATCCAGGCCTGCGGCGGCATTTTGCTGGCAGCTATTGCTTTCAAACTGCTGACCCAGCAGGAAGATGAAGCGCGTATCGAAAGCGGCGCAACCATCTGGAAATCCGTCCGTACTATTCTTGCTGCAGATTTTGTGATGAGCCTGGACAATGTGCTGGCTATTGCCGCCCTGGCCGATGGGGACGTCGCCATACTCGTGATCGGCATCGCCATCAGCATCCCGATCGTGGTGTGGGGCAGCAATCTGATTGCGGACCTGCTTCACCGCTATCCGATTCTGGTCTATGCCGGGGCGGGGATTTTGGCTTATACGGCTGGTAAAATGCTGCTGCACGACCAAAAGCTCGGAGGACTTCTCAAAACAGCCGCTCCCGTCCTGGCGGCATGGCTGCCTGCCACGCTGAGCGCAGTCATTGTTATCGTCGGCCTGCTGCGGCGAAAATATTTCAGAGGAGCCTGAAGCTCCCTGCCTCCTAAGCTCCGCGAGGGATTTACCTTGCGGGGCTATTTCGCATGCACTTGACCCGAGTAGTTTTTTGCACCGATATCATTTAAAATAAGAAAAGGGACTGTCGTAAATTGTAGGTGCTTGTCCCTCTGATGTCAATCTCGAAAGGTGCGTGATGAAATGTCCGATAACAACAAACTGACGACAGGAATATTGATCCTGGCAGCCGGGATTATTATTTTGCTGGGGAAGTGGGGAGTCTTTTCGTTTATCGGCGCGATATTCTGGCCTCTGCTCCTTCTTGTTCCGGGCATTTTGCTCCACTTGCTGTATATGGGCAGAAGGCTGCCTTCGCTTGCGCTTATTCCCGGAGGCGTGCTTGTCGTCTACGGTATTTTATTTATGATAGCGACGCTGTGGGGGTACGGAACGCTTCACTATTTGTGGCCGGGCTTTATATTCGGAATCGCTCTCGGGCTGCTTATCTATGATGCGGCGGAAACTCGTCGTTCGCCCGGTGTTTTTCCCCTTGCCCTGGTGCTGCTTGCGCTGTCCGTTATTTTATTCGGGCTTACGCTGTTTACGTTCTCCATCATTTACTTAGTCGCTTTTGTACTGATCGTGGGGGGTGTTTGGCTTATTGTTTTCCGCAGCAGAAATCGCCGGCAATGGTAATGCAAGAGGAATAACCTTGAATTTTGAAGGATATGGCGTATAATATAATAGATGTGTAGCGTCGGCCCCTTCAGTGATCCGGCGCTTCTTTTGATGAATAGAGAATATAGAAGGGATATGGAGATAAATCATGCAATCCAGAGACCACATTCGCAACATTGCGATTATTGCCCACGTTGACCACGGGAAAACAACCCTTGTCGACAAACTTTTGCAGCAGTCCGGTACTTTTCGGGAGAATGAAGCCGTTCAGGAACGCGCCATGGACTCCAATGATTTGGAGCGTGAGCGTGGTATTACGATTCTTGCCAAGAATACAGCCATCACGTACAAAGATTATTTGATTAATATTGTAGATACACCGGGACACGCCGACTTCGGCGGTGAAGTGGAACGGATTATGAAAATGGTTGACGGCGTACTGCTCGTTGTCGACGCCTATGAAGGCTGCATGCCTCAGACGAAATTCGTGCTGCGCAAAGCGCTGGAATCCAATCTGACCCCGATCGTTGTCGTGAACAAGATCGACCGTCCGGCAGCCCGCCCGGCTGAAGTGATCGATGAAGTGCTGGATCTGTTTATTGAGCTGGAAGCTAACGATGAACAGCTGGATTTCCCGGTTGTGTATGCTTCCGCGCTGAACGGCACATCAAGCCTTGATCCTGAGAAGCAGGACGACAACATGCTTGCTTTGTATGAGACCATTATCGAGAACATTCCATCCCCGACGGAGAAGGTGGACGAGCCGCTCCAATTCCTTGTTACTTTGCTGGATTATAACGAATATTTGGGACGGATCGCCATTGGCCGGGTTAACCGCGGTTTGATTCGTCAAGGACAGGCGGTAACCGTCATCCAGCACGACGGCACCAAGAAATCCGCTCGCATTGAGAAGCTGTTCGGGTTCCAGGGCCTGCGCCGTGTCGAAATTGAAGAAGCCGGCGCCGGCGATATTATCGCCATTGCCGGTATTAAAGATATCAATATCGGCGAGACGATCGCCGATCCTAACCAGCCTGAAGCGCTGCCGGTGCTCAAGATTGACGAGCCTACGCTGCAAATGACATTCCTGGTCAACAACAGTCCTTTTGCAGGCCGCGAAGGCAAATGGGTAACGTCACGCAAGCTGCGGGAGCGTCTCCTAAAGGAACTGGAGACCGATGTCAGCCTTCGCGTTGACGAAACCGACAGCCCGGACGCATTTATTGTTTCCGGTCGCGGCGAGCTTCACCTCGGGATTCTGATCGAGAATATGCGCCGTGAAGGCTATGAGCTGCAGGTATCCAAGCCGGAAGTTATCGTGAAGGAAATCGACGGCAAGAAAATGGAACCGATCGAACGCTTGCTCATCGATGTGCCGGAGGAAAGCATGGGCGCTGTTATGGAGAGCCTGGGATACCGCAAAGCCGAAATGGTGAATATGATCAACAACGGCAGCGGAAACGTACGCCTGGAATTCCTGATTCCGGCGCGCGGCCTGATCGGTTACAGCACGCATTTCCTGACACTGACCCGCGGCTACGGGGTCATGAACCATGCCTTTGACAGCTATGGCCCGCTCGTTACCGGACAGGTCGGAGGACGTCATGAAGGCGTTCTGGTCTCCAGCGAGAACGGGGTTTCCACCATGTACGGCATGCTTTCGGTTGAAGATCGCGGCATTCTGTTCGTAGAGCCGGGTACGGAAATCTATGAAGGCATGATTGTCGGCGAGCATACCCGCGACAATGACATCGTCGTCAACATTTGTAAAGAGAAGCAGCTTACCAACGTTCGTTCCGCTACGAAGGACGAAACCGTCAAAATCAAAACGCCGCGTTTGTTCTCTCTCGAGCAGGCGCTTGAATATCTGAACGATGACGAATATTGTGAAATTACGCCAAAATCGGTACGCCTGCGCAAGAAAATCTTGAACAAGAGCGAACGCGAACGGGCGGAAAAGCATCGTAAAATGGCCAATGCCAACCAGTGAGCTGCAAATCTTGCAACTTTTTGACCTATTCGAACGTTATATAAAAAGGCTGGCGGGAATCCGCCTTGAGAAAAAGTCGGACTGCTCGTGTCCGATTTTTTTCTTCCTGAACTTATTTTATGAATGAAAAGGTGTTTGAATATGAGTTCATCAGGAAATGGAAGCCTCCCTCCAAGGCAGCAGAGCCATCGTAAAGGCGGAGGCGGCAGCAGTTCAAAGGGAGCTCCCCGCAAGAACAGAAAGAAATCGAGCCCGGTCCGGACATTTTTCAAAACGCTGCTGGTATTGTTCATTGTGGCCGTAGTGCTCGCAGGATCATGGGCAAGTTATATGCTATACAAGCTGAACAATACGATTAACGAAGCAGGCACGAACAAACCGGTGGCACCGGGGCAATCGGCCAAGGTAAAGCCGATCTCGATGCTGCTTCTGGGTACGGACTACCGTCCTGAAACAGGCACGCATCTTTCGGATGTCATTATGGTCATCGCGATGAACCCGAAGACAAAGTCGGCAACTGTCGTATCGCTTCCGCGGGATACCCGTTTTTCACTTGACGGATACAAGACGAATAAAATAAACGCCTTTTATCCGAATTTTCTGGCCGCCGAGAAGAAGAGCGGCAATTCCGCTGAAGAAGAAATGAAGACGATGATGAGCAAATACTTTGATTTGTCGATCGATTACGTGACTGTGCTTAATTTCCAGGGCTTCCGGGATGTGGTGGACGCTTTGGGCGGCGTCGACGTAAATGTTGACAAGGATATGTGCTATAAGGACAATGCCGATGGTACGAACATCAAACTGACCAAGGGCGAGCAGCACTTGTCCGGCAAAGAAGCGCTGGACTTTGTCCGCTACCGCAAGTCGAACTGCAGACCGAAGACGGACCCTTCGGATGACTTTGACCGCAACCGCAGGCAGAATGAAGTGCTTCATGCGCTCATCGATCAAGCCAAATCGCTGAACGGAGTGCTGGGGGCAGGCAAAGCGATCGAATCCGTTGGCGACAATATGACGACGGATCTGGAGCAAGCTCAAATCAAGAATATGCTCAGTACCTATTGGAATATTTCCAAGGAAAACGTACGCTTCATGCCGATTACGGGAGACTGGAAGTCCCCTTATGTTTATTTGCATGACGATGAGCTGGAGCAGGCCAAGCAGGAGCTCCGGGACGAGCTTGCGGGCAAGGACGTCTCCGCGTCAAATGAGAAATCGGGCAAATAGCCTGTGCGCAGCGCATCAACCTTATAAAAAAGGGCGTCATTTCCGGGTAACCACCGGAAATGACGCCCTCTTTGCGTTTCGTCCGCTTTAGCGCGAGACTGCAGCTGCTGCCCAAAAGCGTTAAAAATCCTGCCCAAAGAGTAAGCGATCAGGGCTGAACAGGCTGCGTTCTGCCGTTTCTATTCAGATTTTGTGTCCCCTTGTTCGGAATATCGTTGCCACCAACATTATTGCCTGCCGGGTTGACTTGGTTGTCATAGCGCATTCGGGTGTCGCCGGGCACTTGGGGAACAATTCTGCCGATAAGGTCGGCGAGCTCATTCCCAAGGCCAGCGATCGGTCTTCCCTCACGGATACTGTTCCCGATTTCGGTCAGGCGGTTCGTGATATCCATGTCTGCCGTAACGATGGCGTTAGCGCCGTGAGGGTCCTTGTTCAAGGCTTCGGCTACCGAATATTTGATCGTTCCGACACGCGAGCGATCCAGTTTGCCGTCAACGTCAATACCTACAATAGCTGTTTTTCCAAGCATGACAGCACGGGCGCTTTGTACGCCTTTTACCCTCGAAGCGAGCCGTTCCAAATGATCCGTTACCGGCAGGGCTGCATCTCTGTTCAGGTTTTGATTGGGGGCTGCATTCGGGTTCATATTTCGATTGTCTGCATTCTGATTCAAGCCTTGGGCTCTTGGGGCGTTGCCGTCGTCGCGCACCTGGCCTGCCTGATTATTGGCGCATCCGGCAAGAGTCAGTGCTGCTGCAAGGATACAGAGCCAGATCCTCATGGAAATCCGTCCTTTCTCGCATTTCGTTTTTTTCATGGAATTTGCTGCTCTTATTCTGTCCGGGGGAAAAACTAAATATGTATGTATATGTAGAGGATGCAAAAACCGGAGGGGATGCAGGTGAAGAAAATATTTGTACTGGACACGAATGTGCTATTGCACGATCCCAATGCGATTTTTGCTTTTGAGGAGCATGAGGTGATTATTCCGGCAGTGGTCCTTGAAGAAATTGATTCCAAAAAGCGTAACGCCGATGAAATCGGGCGCAACGCCCGGGGCGTATCCCGATTGTTTGACGGGCTTAGGGAGCAAGGGCATCTGCATGACGGCGTAAAGCTGCACAGCGGAGGTAAGCTCAAGGTTGAGCTGAATCATCGCAGTTTTGTAAGGGTTCAGGAGATGTTTGGGGAAATCTCGAATGACAATCGGATTTTGGCTGTGGCGCTTAACTATTTACTGGAGCAAAAAGATCTCCCGGAACAAAGGCCAGTCGTACTGGTGAGCAAAGACGTGCTGGTCCGGATTAAAGCCGATGTGCTTGGCATTACGGCCCAGGATTATTTGTCCGATCGAACGGCAGGACCGGAGGAGCTTTATAGCGGATATTCGACAATGATGGTGCATCCTTCCGTCATTGATCAGTTTTATACGTACAGATATTTGGCCGTCAAGCCGCTTAATCTTTCGTACTCGCTTTATCCGCACGAATTTGTCATTCTCAAAGATGAAATGGGCAGCGGCAAATCGGCGCTGCTCAAGGTTAATGGCGATGGAACGAGACTTGAGCCGCTTTTTTTGAGCAATGACCCGGTTTGGGGAATCGCTGCAAGAAACGCCCAGCAAAGAATGGCGCTGGAACTGCTGCTGAATGACGACATTCCGCTTGTGACGATTACGGGAAAAGCGGGAACCGGCAAAACGCTGTTGGCCCTGGCCGCAGGGTTGCTCAAGGTAGAGGATGAGCACCGGTACAAGAAACTGCTTATTGCCCGTCCCGTCGTTCCTATGGGGAAAGATATCGGCTATCTTCCGGGCGAGAAGGATGAGAAGCTCAGACCCTGGATGCAGCCTATTTACGACAATCTGGAATATTTATTCGATACGAAGAAGGCCGGAGACATTGACAAAATATTGATGGGACTCGGAAGCATACAGGTCGAAGCGTTGACTTATATTCGGGGACGTTCCATCCCCGGCCAATTTATTATCGTCGATGAAGCTCAAAATTTGTCCCGTCATGAAGTAAAGACGATTGTCTCCAGGGTAGGAGAAGCAAGCAAAATTATTTTAATGGGCGACCCCGGACAAATTGACCATCCTTATCTGGATGCCTCAAGCAACGGCCTGACTTATGTGGTTGATCGTTTCAAGCAGCAGGGAATCAGCGGACAAATTACCCTTGAAAAAGGAGAACGATCCAAGCTTGCACAGGTTGCAGCCGATCTCCTGTAAAACCTTTCCTGCCTAAATGGTTCAAATTTCCTAGACATTTAAGCTTCACGGAGCATGAATTTCCGGCAAATCGGGACAAGTCGACATTGAATTTGCTACAATACAAATAAATGCCGATCCGGAAAGATCATGAGAGGAAGAACAGGGTGTGAAGCGAAAAAACCATGGGGTGCTTTTTGCCATTCTGCTGCTCGGCTTAATCAGCTTATCGCCAGGAGACAACCGGAATCTTCTTCAAAGCAGCGATACCGGCTATTCCGAGAGTTTGCCGTTTGCCTACCGTCCGGTAGAGAAGGATCCCGGGCATATTAAGGTAGCCGTTCAAATGGAGCCTGACGAGTTCAGGCTGCTTCAGGAGCAAAACGAGCTTTTTATTAAATCGCATCATGTGACCATTGATCTTGTAAATGAATACGGCCGGGACGCTCATGCTGTATTCGGCCATGAACTGGCTCTGCATGAAGCCCCGGACGTTATGCTGCTGGATAATGCCTGGGTGCGGGAGTTTGCGGTCAAAGGTTATCTGTTGCCTGCGGACAGTTATTTCTCGGGAGCCGCGGCAGGCAATTCGTTAAGCGCCCTTCAGACCTACAGCGAATGGAACGGGTATGTATGGGCCGTGCCCAAAGACGTCGATCCTTACGTACTGATCTATAATCCCGAGCGGCTGTCGGCCCTTGGATATGAAGGAATGCCTGCAACGCTGGAGGACTGGAGCCGTCTGGCGAAGGCTGCGGGTCAAAGCCAGGCAAACCAAAGCCAGGCAAACCGGCCCGGTTATTTTATCGCTTTTGATTTTTCGGATCCCTATTCCTTTCTTTCCCTGATTCGCCGGATGGGAGGGAACGGGAGCAAGGAAGAAACGGCCGGCTATGCTTTGACCGACGGGGAGAAAGGAGCTCTGCTTCTATTGGAGAATATCCGGGCGAGCTTGTACGATGCTTCCTCTGGAGGCAAACAGGAAACGGTTTGGTCCATGCTGGGTAGCGGCGAAGCGGTTATGGCGGTGGCCCGCTACTCGGAGTTCAGAGCCAATCCCGATCCGAAGCTGCGCATCGAAATGCCTTCCAATCTTCCCTCTGCACAGCATATGGCGGGAGCTGGCCGGAGCTTTGCTGTGTTTTCGGGTACCGGAGACCCCGATACGGCCAATGAATGGATTGCGGCGATGACGGAATCCGCTCAGCAGAAAAGCTGGTACGAGGCGACGGGGAAGCTGCCGGCCTTCAAGCCTTTGTACAAGGCTTCATCAAGTGCCGAAATTGCCGGGTGGCTGCCTGAGAACAGTGATAAAGGGCTGCTCTGGAATATGCCTCTAAGCGAAAATTCAGCATCATTTCTGAAATTATTGTCCGGCCTTGCCGCCTCGTTTCTGCGTGGGGAAATGCCGAGGGAAGCATTTATGCTTAAATATTCAGCCGAAATGAAACAAGCTCGCCCTTAAAGGGCGAGCTTTAATTTTACGATCATCTTTCCTTCGCCAAGCGTGACGGAGGTTGCCCGGATTAAAGGCATAATCTGCTGCGGATAAAAACCGAGATCAAATTCATCCTCAAGGTCGCGGGCGGTCGTATCCGGAAGCGTCAACCCGTTGAATAAAAGCCAGTCGACATGAAAAACAATGACGTTCTCCGGGGTATCGCTGATCGTATAATGCCCTTCGAGCTGAAGCGAAAGCTGGCCGTCTTTGCCTTCTGCGATTATTTTGTCTTGTTTAAATCCAAAGGAAAAATTACCAAATATGGAATCCTTGGATCTAAGAAACCGGTTTAGATCGTCCTCATCAATGGTCAGCGTATAACTCAGACCGTTTGATACAAGGCTCCCCGAATTGTCCTCAAGGAAGTCGGGAAAATCCCTCATCGCGGAATCCAGCGCTTTAAAATATCTCCGAACTTCATACAAGCCGATATTGTTCCAATATTCGCCGAGCTCCCGAATCATTTTTTCAAGGAGCTCGGGGTTGCTGCTGCCCTTAATCGAGGCGTCTACGCTTTCTTGCAGGGCCAGCACTCGCGATCGCTGGTGCAGCAGATCGGCTTTCAGTTTATCAAGGTCATCGGCCATTTGCTCAAGCTTCTGTTTGTCTTTCTTAAGGCTTGCATATTCATTTTTATAAGTATTAAGGATTTCCTGATCCCGGTCGAAAATGATGCCGATATAATCGGCAATTGTCAAAAAATCGCGAAAGTTATTCGCAGAGAACAGCGCGCCAATCAGATCTTCCTGCTCGCCCATATAATACGCCCTTATCCGTTCTCCGGCGCGATCACGGCTTGTGCCGATGGCTTGTTCCTTAATTTTGATTTGGTCGGAGCTTTCCTGAATCGACTGCTCAATTTCGTGCTGGCTCTGCTCGATATTTCCGATAGCGCGATCGATTTCTACAATGGATAAACTTTTTTCTAATATTTGCTGAGTTTCATCCGGGGTTCTATCGGCAAGCAGAGAGCCCGGGCTTAATGCGGAGGCGGCAAAAAGAGCTGCCGTAAGACAGAGCTTCATCATCCGGCTTGACATACACACCCCTCCTTTTATGTAAAAGTGAAAGATACATATAACTATATGATAACTTGCTGGAAAAAAACACAGGAAGCCATAACTTGTCCTGACCCGGGTAAAACTTGACCGGATTTACGCGCGGGAAGCGGTTGTTCTGTTCATGGCAGGTATGACAGCGCGATATTTTGGAAATACAAGTAGCAAATAGATTCTATGAACTTTATGAGAGGCATAGAAATGTAAAAAGCAGCTTTTTACCCATTAAACAGCTGGAGAAATAACCCGGTTGTTATAAAAAAAGATTATTTAGGATGTCGTTAGGAGGGTTTATATCGCATGACAGCAGTTAGACAGGACGCTTGGAGCGCAGAGGATGACTTGATTCTTGCCGAAGTCACATTGCGCCATATTCGTGAGGGCAGCACTCAGCTGACAGCGTTTGAAGAAGTAGGAGAGCGGATTGGCCGAACAGCGGCGGCTTGCGGATTCAGATGGAACAGCTGTGTACGCAAAAGATACGAATCGGCCATTCAGGTAGCGAAAGCGCAGCGGCAAAAACGCAATTATTTGAAGAAACAGCCAACCCCAAGCAACGTGGCGATTGCCGGGCTTGCTTCACCGGATTTGGAAGAAGGTTTGTACAAAAGCGAGAGCATTACGGAAGAGAGCATCTCGATTGAAGCCGTTATCCGTTTCCTGAAAAGCTGGAAGAACTCTTTGCAGGATAACAGCCGGCAGCGGAAGAGCCTTGAGAAGCAGCTCCAGGAAAAGGATCAGGAGATAGCGCTTCTGAAAGAGGAGAATGATCGTCTATCGCATCAGGTTAACGAAGTCCAGACCGACTACAGGGTTGTGAACGATGACTACAAGGCTTTGATCCAAATTATGGACCGGGCCCGAAGACTTGCTTTTCTGAGTGAAGAAGAGGAAGAAAAGTCCAAATTTAAAATGGATGCAAACGGAAATCTGGAGAGAATAGAGTAGCGCAGGACACAAAAGAGGAGCCGCCAGCAATGGCGGCTCTTTTGGTTTTGTACAAACTTTGGTATAAAGAAATCAGCGTGAAGCAAAAAGGGGAAATGAACATGAGATTGGAAATTGTAGGAGCAGGCGCTTTAGGATTGCTTCTATCAGGGGGGCTGGCCTCGGCCGGGCATGACGTTCGGATCTGGACCCGAACAGCGGAGCAGGCGGACCTGATAAACACGCAAGGCATAGAGACCCAAAGGGAAGGAAAGCAGCCTGAGACGGTTCTGGCGGGAATTGAGGCTGTTTCCTGGGAAGCTGAGCATATCCGGAAGGCCCGGGAGGGGCATTCTGCCGACTGGATTCTGCTGACCGTGAAGCAGCGGCATATTGCAGGGGGTCTGCTGGATGCGCTGCCTCTTTTGCAAGGGGAGAAGACGGGGATTGTCTGCTTTCAGAACGGAATGGGTCATTTTGACCTGCTGAAGTGCAGGTTGAAGGAAGACTCCCTGTATGCGGCATTAACTACGGAAGGAGCGAGGCAATACGACAAGCGGAGCGTAATTCGCTCGGAACCCGGAGAAACCCGTCTGGGTCCGGTTTTTACCGGCGATTCAGTTGAGCTTGAAAAATTGGCTGGGAAGCTGCAAGAGGCAGGATTTCGAGCCTCTGTGTCGAACCATATCGATAGAGAAATACACCGGAAACTCATGATCAACGCCGCCATTAATCCTTTGACCGCTCTTTGGCGCATACCGAACGGGGAACTGCTCGCCAGTCCGCATAGAAGAAGCATGCTGGATATGCTGATCGCTGAGGGACTTGCCGTTTATGATGCCTGCGGCATTCCCTACGATACCGATCTGGCGGAGCAAATTGCCGGCGTTTGCCGGACTACTTCGGGTAATATCTCCTCCATGCTGGCGGATGTCCTGCGGGGCGAGCCCACGGAGGTAGACTATATCAATGGATATCTTGCAGCTATGGCCCGAAAATCAAAAGTGGCTGCACCTGCACATGAAATGGTTTGGAAGCTGCTAAAAGGTATAAATGAATCCGGCTGACCCTACAGGAGGTGGAACTATGGGGTTTCTGATCGAACCCGTAATCGCATTAAGCGTTCTTCCGATCGTTCCTTTTATACTTGTATTCTTTATTTACAACTTCCTTAAGCGGGATAAGAAGAAGTCCTTGCTGCTTGCCATGGATGTCGCGACTTTGTTCCTGATCCTCGCTGTCTCCGGCTTGTTCAATCAGATCTTCGATACCGGGTTCGGCTTTTATCTGATTTTGCTGTTTATGCTGATATGCGGCGGACTGATCGGAGGCGCCCAGAACCGCCTCAAAGGCGGCGTGGACGTGAGGAGGCTGGTAAGGGCCGTGTGGAGACTCTCTTTTATACTTACGGGCTTCGCTTATATCCTTTTCTTTCTAATCGGACTACTTCCTTACATATGGGCAATATAAAAAGAGAGGAAAATTGCGGAAATTTAACTAACATGATAAGTTAGATGTTCAGGGAGAATAGAGAAATAAAGCGATTTCATGTCAACTTTCCTATGACACTCCCGCGTTTTTTGCAAATTTATCATAGATTTTTTTGACCGTCGGTTGTATAATCTGAAAACATAAACCACATTATTTTTGTAGGGGGAAAAGGTTAATGAAGAAGCAAAGATGGCTTGTCCTTTTGACGCTTGTTCTTGCTGTGGGCATGGTATTATCCGCATGCGGATCAAGCAATAACAGCGGCAATAAGGGCGCTAGCAGCAGCACCGATACCAGCAGCAGTCCTAGCAGCAGTGATGCTGGTGGCGAGAAGCTCGCTGCTGATCAAACGCTCCGTATCAACTTTGCTGCGGATGTACCAACGTTTGATCCGGCACAAGCGCAAGACAATCAGGCTCACACAGCATTAAACCTGACGTATGAAGGTCTGGTTCGCGTTGATGCCAGCAATAAAGAAGTTCCTGGTGTAGCTGAATCATGGGAGCCTTCAGCAGACGGCAAAACTTATACATTCCATCTCCGTAAAGACGCTAAATGGAGCAATGGCGATCCGGTAACTGCGCATGATTTCGTATACGCTTGGCAGCGCGTGCTTGATCCTGCAACCGATCCTGCTCCTGCATATTCTTATCAGTTGTACTACCTCGAAAATGCGGAAGCCTACAATAAAAAGAAAATCACCGATTTCTCCAAGGTTGGCGTAAAAGCAGTCGACGAATATACACTTGAAGTAAAACTGACGAACCCAACGCCTTATTTCGTGAACCTGACTTCATTCTATACCTACTTCCCGGTTCATAAATCCGTTAAGGACAATCCAAAGTGGGCGACAGATCCAAGCACGATGATCACTAACGGACCTTTCACACTGAAGAGTCTGGTTACCGGACAATCTATGGAATTCGACAAGAACCCTAATTATTGGGATAACGCAGATATTAAGCTGAACAAAATTAAAGCTACGGTTGTAAACAGTTCCGCAACGGAAGTGCTGAGTTACCAAAACGGCGAGCTAGAACGTGCCGGGAAGCCAAATGGGGATATTCCTGCCGATCAGCTTCCGATTTTGAAAGATCAATATAAAGATGAATTCAAACTTGATCCAGTTGCAAATATTTATTATTACGAATTTAATATGAAAGCAAAGCCATTTGACAATGCGAAAATCCGTAAAGCGTTCAGCATGGCGATCAGCCGCGATGACATTGTCAATAAAGTTACGATGGGTGGTGAAGCCCCTGCTTTCGGCTTCATTCCGCCGGGCATCAAAGGCGCCGAGTCCAACTACCGAGATGAGTATAAAGATGATTTCTTTACAGAAGATGTGGAACAAGCGAAACAACTTCTTCAGGAAGGCATGCAAGAAGCGGGATATACTACGCTTCCTCCGATTACGCTGATCTACAACACCAATGACAATCACAAGAAGATTGCTTTGGCCATTGTCGATATGTGGAAAAAGAACCTGGGCGTTGACGTAACGATTCAAAACCAGGAATGGGGCGTATTTATCAAGAATCGTCAAAACGGCGACTATCAAGTGGCACGCGCAGGATGGGTTCCAGACTACAACGATCCGATGACGTTTATCGACATGTGGACGAAGAACAGCGGCAACAACGACATTAAGCTGGATAATCCGGAATATGATAAGCTGGTCGCTGACGCTTACACGAACAGCGACAGCAAGGCTCGTATGGAAGCTTTCTATAAAGCCGAAAAGATACTGATTCAGGATGAAGCGGGCGTTATGCCGATTTACTACTATACTCAAGCTTCGCTTACCAAAGATTATCTTAAAGGTGTAACGATTGATTACAGTGGTGCTGTTGACTACTCCAGAGCATACTTGACGGAGCATAAGTAATAAGTAGATCGTTATCTTCTCATAAGAACAAGGCTTTAACTGTATAGCCTATGGGATATATGTGTGGTTATCCACATATATCCCGTTTTTTTATGTATTCCCATTGGACTTACTTGTCAAAGTTAGGTAAACTTTTTTTGCTGTTAAAATTCGACATAGGAGGTGCTTTAGCGGGCATGGTTCGTTATATTCTCAATAAACTGTTCTACATGCTGGTATCGCTGTTCATTTTGATCTCAGCGACCTTTTTCCTGATGAAGGCCATACCGGGTGACCCGTTTCAGTCGGAGAAAAAGGTTCTTCCCGAGATTAGGGCGCGCTTGGATGAACAATATGGATTTAATAAACCTCTGTATGAGCAGTATTTAAAATATTTAGGTAATGTCATTCATGGAGATTTGGGGATTTCAATGAAGCATTTGAATCAGGAAGTTAGCGACTTGATTCTGAAAACCTTCTCCGCTTCGCTCAGATTGGGGATTGTCGCCATTATCGTGTCGATAATCGTCGGCGTTCTGCTCGGTATGCTGGCTGCTCTCTATCATCGCAAGCTGATTGACAACATTGCCATGGTTCTTGCCGTGCTTGGAATTGCCGTACCAAGCTTCGTGTTGGCGGCACTGCTGCAATATTTCTTTGCATTTAAGTTTCATATGTTCCGGGTTGTGGGCTTTGAGAATCCGATGGACTATGTGTTGCCTGTTGCTGCGCTGTCGGCACAGCCTATAGCGTTTATCGCCCGTTTGACCCGTTCGAGCATGCTTGAAGTACTGCATGCGGATTATATCAAAACGGCAAAAGCCAAGGGCCTGAATTGGGTCACGATTATGTTCCGTCACGTAGTGCGCAACGGAATTATGCCTGTCATTACTTATATGGGGCCTATGACTGCCAATATCGTTACCGGTTCGGTTGTCATTGAACAGGTGTTTGGCATAGGAGGAATCGGCAAGCAATTTGTCGAATCTATAACGAACCGCGACTATACATTGATTATGGGAATTACTATCTTTTATGGTGTTCTGTTGATGCTGGCCCGGTTTATTACAGATTTATTGTATGTGATCGTAGATCCGCGTGTGAAATTAAGTTCAAGGAAGGAGGGCTAGCCAAATGTCTTTGGAATCTAGTGCAGCCGCTAAACAGACAGCGACATTAACCCCTGAAGATTTCAGTAAGATCAGTCCGGCTGACAAAAATTCGGAAGTCATTCATCGCGAGAGCATTTCAGCCTGGAAAGACGCCTGGCAAAGGCTTTTGCAGAACAAGGTAGCTATGGGGGCCTTGGTTTTGCTCCTTCTGATTGTTCTTGCCGCCATTATAGGGCCAAGGATTTCTAAGTATAGTTATGATACAAACGATCTGCTGGCTACGAATCAAAAGCCCTCGGCTGAGCACTGGTTCGGAACAGATGACCTTGGACGCGATATGTTTGTCCGCACCTGGATGGGCGCACGCATTTCGCTTATTGTCGGTCTTTCCGCTGCCTTGATCGATTTGCTCATCGGGGTCATCTACGGCGGAATTATGGGATACTTCGGTGGTCGTGTTGATGAAATCATGAATAAATTCTCTGAAATTTTGTATGCAATACCTTATTTGCTCGTTACGATCCTGCTGCTTGTCGTCTTTGAGCCTGGTCTCGGTACGATTATACTCGCCTTAACCATAACGGGCTGGATTAACATGTCCTGGATTGTGCGCGGCGAAATTATGCAGCTTAAGAACCGGGAGTACGTGCTGGCATCCCGCTCTCTGGGTGCAGGCTCAGGACGTCTTTTGTTCCGTCACCTGCTGCCGAACGCGATGGGACCGATTATCGTTACTTTGACCTTGTCCGTACCTAACGCAATTTTCTCTGAAGCCTTCCTAAGCTTCCTTGGCCTTGGTGTACAAGCTCCGGTCGCATCCCTCGGTTCAATGGTTAACGACGCCTTGACCGGCTGGATGTATTATCCTTGGCGCATGCTGTTCCCGGCCATTCTGATCAGTGTAACGATGCTTGCTTTTAACATTTTTGGCGACGGTCTGCGCGACGCGCTTGATCCTAAATTGAAAAAATAGGGGGTGAAATCATGGAACCAATTTTGCAGGTTAAAGATTTGCATGTTTCCTTCAAAGTCAGAGGCGGAGAAGTGAAAGCCGTCCGCGGCGTAAATTTTGAAGTAGGCAAAGGCGAAACTATTGCGATTGTAGGTGAATCGGGCAGCGGCAAGAGTGTAACCGCGCAATCCATTATGCGCCTGATCCCTTCACCTCCTTCATTGGTGAAAAGCGGCGAAATTATTTTTCAGGGCGAGAATCTGCTGCAGAAAAGCAACAAACAGATGGAAGCCATTCGCGGGAAAGACATCGGTATGATTTTCCAGGATCCAATGACTTCACTCAATCCCACAATCAAGGTGGGACACCAGATTACAGAAGGTTTGATCAAACATCAGAGTCTTTCACGACAAGAAGCGAAAAAAAGAGCGATTGAAATGCTTAAAATGGTCGGCATTAAAAATGCCGAAGCACGTTTTAATCAATATCCGCATGAATTCTCCGGCGGGATGCGTCAACGGGTTATGATTGCAATCGCATTGGCCTGCCGGCCTTCTCTTCTGATTGCAGACGAACCTACGACCGCGCTCGACGTTACCATACAAGCCCAAATTCTGGATGTCATGAAGGACATGCAGCAAAAGCTGGGCACATCCATTATTTTGATTACGCACGATCTTGGCGTTGTTGCCGGTATGTGTGATCGCGTCATTGTCATGTATGCCGGTGAAGTGGTGGAAACGGGGACGAAATGGGAGATTTTCAAAAATCCAAGTCATCCGTATACGCAAGGCTTGCTCCGCTCTTTGCCGAGAATTGACCAGAGTAAGGACGAGCCGCTGATTCCGATTAACGGCACGCCGCCGGATCTGATCAAGCCGCCTGTTGGATGTCCGTTCGCGGCACGCTGCGAACACGCCATGAAGGTTTGCGAACGGATTGATCCGGATCCGACCGTGTTCAGTGATACCCATATGGCCCGCTGCTGGCTGCATCATCCGATGGCACAGGAGGTAAAATCGTCATGAGTCAACCCTTAATTGAAGTAGAAGGTTTAAAGAAATATTTTAATGTCGGAAAAGGCAAAGTGCTGAAGGCAGTCAACGATATCAACTTCTCCATCCAAAAAGGGGAGACGCTCGGTCTGGTCGGTGAGTCCGGCTGCGGTAAATCAACAGCGGGGCGTACGATCCTCAGATTGTATGAACCAACAGCGGGAAGTGTCCGTTTCGAAGGAACGGATATTTACAAGCTGTCGCCTCGGAAGATGAAGGCTATGCGCCGGGATATGCAGATGATTTTTCAGGATCCTTATGCTTCTCTGAACCCCCGTTTCACGGTTACCGATATTATCGGCGAAGCGCTCGATATTCACGGTCTCGCAGGAAGCCGCAACGAACGAAAGAAACGTGTCGAAGAACTGCTTGACATGGTGGGTCTTAATCCGGATCACGCATCCCGTTATCCGCACGAATTTTCTGGCGGTCAACGCCAGCGGATCGGCATTGCCCGCGCGCTCGCGGTAAATCCGAAATTTATTATTTGTGACGAACCGATCTCCGCGCTCGACGTATCCATTCAGGCGCAGGTTGTCAATTTGCTGACCGAGCTGCAGAAGAAGCTTGGACTGACTTATTTGTTTGTAGCTCATGATTTGTCCATGGTCAAACATATCAGCGACCGTGTTGCGGTGATGTATCTGGGCAGAATGGTAGAGCTTGCGCCAAGTGAGGAGTTGTATTCCAACCCGCAGCATCCTTACACGAAAACGCTGCTTTCCGCCATTCCGGTTCCGGATCCGGAAGTGGAGGCGAACAAGAAACGGATTCTCCTTCAGGACGATTCTTCCGGTCCGATCCAGTCTAAAGGCGCCGCTTCTTCGGGCAGTTTGTTCGATTTGGACAATTCCGAACTGGTTGAAGTTTCGAAAGGCCATTGGGTGGCCATGCCTAGCAAGTAACGCGAATAAACCCGCAGGTGGAGTGCCTGCGGGTTTATTTCTTAGTACGCCCAGCA
Source organism: Paenibacillus caui (assembly GCF_019904135.1). Taxonomy (GTDB): domain Bacteria; phylum Bacillota; class Bacilli; order Paenibacillales; family Paenibacillaceae; genus Fontibacillus; species Fontibacillus caui. The sequence goes on from NZ_JAIOGQ010000045.1 coordinate 23,187, forward strand.
TGGGCGTCATCTACACGGTGAAAGTCCGGAATGGGGGCTGGCGAGCGCCTACCATTAGCCAAGGGTAAGGGTGTCCCATCGTGAGGTGGAATCTGAAGGAAGCCGGAGGCAAAAG
>NZ_JAIOGQ010000046.1 GCF_019904135.1 Paenibacillus caui
CCGGCGTGGTGCATGGGAAATGTCTCGAAACACAAATAATGCCCTTCCGACTTCTTTCTGGGAAGCGAAAGGGCTGAAAAGTTTGCTTTCTCGTTATTTGGAACTTCGTTAACCTTTTGGAACCGCCCGTATGCGGACCCGCATGTACGGTGGTGTGAGAGGACGGGGGTTAGCCGCCCCCTCCTACTCGATTATTCCTTGGTAGTATCCTTGACCATTTTATAGGATTAAACTATCAGCATTATAGTTTTTATATCTTGGAACAATGAGACACGTTTTGTTATATTAAATTCATCACACAAAGCAATGCTTTATGGCAGTGAGAATGGTTGCTTTGTCATTTGTGCGAAATTGCGAATTATTGATCAGGAGTGATAAACAGATGGCTCAAAAGAAAACGATGTATGAGAAAATTTGGGATAATCACGTTATTTTTCAGGAAACAGGCAAGCCAAGCATTTTGTATATTGATCTTCACCTGGTTCATGAGGTGACTTCGCCGCAAGCCTTTGAAGGACTGCGTCTGAGCGGCCGCAAGGTCCGCCGGCCCGAGCTTACCTTTGCGACGATGGACCACAACGTGCCTACCAAAGACCGCTATAACATTACCGACCCAATCTCCAAGCAGCAGATTGATACGCTGACTCAAAACTGCCGTGATTTTGGCGTCACATTGTTTGACCTTGATACGATTGATCAGGGCGTTGTGCACGTCATGGGTCCCGAGCTTGGCCTTACCGCTCCCGGCAAGACGATTGTTTGCGGCGACAGCCATACTTCGACGCACGGCGCGTTCGGCGCTCTGTCGTTCGGGATTGGCACCAGCGAAGTGGAGCATGTAATGGCTACCCAATGTCTGCAGCAGGCCAAATCGAAGACGATGGAAGTCCGTTTTGTAGGCAAACGCAAGCCGGGCGTAACGGCCAAAGACTTGATTCTTGGTGTGATTGCCCAGTACGGAACGGATTTTGCTACAGGTTATGTCATTGAATATACGGGTGAAGCGATCCGCGAGCTGTCCATGGAAGAACGCATGACTGTCTGCAACATGTCCATCGAAGGAGGCGCGCGCGCAGGTCTGATCGCTCCGGACGAGACGACGTTCGAATATTTGCGCGGCCGTCAGTACGCTCCTCAAGGCAGCGCTTTTGATGAAGCCGTACAGCAATGGAAGCAGCTGCCTACAGATGAAGGCGCAGAGTACGACCGTGTCGTTGAATTTGACGTGGATTCCCTCATTCCGCAAGTGACCTGGGGAACAAGCCCGGGCATGGGCACCAACATTACTTCTTCCGTCCCGAATCCGGCCGATTTCAAAAATGACAATGATCGGAAAGCAGCCGAGAAGGCGCTTGAATATATGGGGCTCGTTCCAGGAACCCCGATGTCCGAAATTGCCATCGATTATGTGTTTATCGGTTCCTGCACGAACGGACGCATCGAGGACCTGCGCGCAGCCGCAGCCGTTGCGAAAGGCTACAACGTTTCCGACAAGGTGACCGCAATCGTCGTGCCTGGATCGGGACGGGTAAAAATTCAGGCCGAGAAGGAAGGACTGGATAAAATCTTTATCGAAGCGGGCTTTGAATGGCGCGAAGCGGGATGCAGCATGTGCCTGGCCATGAATCCGGACGTTCTGAAGCCTGGACAGCGCTGCGCTTCGACTTCCAACCGCAACTTCGAAGGCCGTCAGGGTCGCGGCGGACGCACGCACCTCGTTTCGCCGGCTATGGCGGCGGCGGCAGCGATCGAAGGCCATTTCACCGATGTGCGCGACTGGAATTTCAAAACGGAAGTAGTCAGCTAACGACCCGAATCATTAGCGAGTTTCATAGGGCATACAGAACGAACGGTAGAGGAGAGATCGAACAATGGAAGCATTTACGAAATTAACGGGAGTCGTCGGTCCGGTTGACCGCGTCAACGTAGACACCGATGCGATTATTCCCAAGCAGTTTTTGAAAAGAATCGAGCGGAGCGGTTTCGGCCAGTTTCTGTTCTTCGAATGGAGATTTGATGAAGAAGGCAATGTGAACCCCGAGTTCGAATTGAACAAGCCGCGTTACGAGGGAGCCTCCGTGCTCATCTCGCGTGTCAATTTCGGCTGCGGCTCCTCCCGGGAGCATGCGCCGTGGGCGATTCTCGACTACGGCTTCCGCTGCGTGATCGCGCCGTCTTTTGCTGATATTTTCTACAATAACTGCTTTAAGAACGGGATTCTGCCGATCAAGCTGTCGGAGGAGCAGGTTGAGGATCTGTTCCAGCGTACGGCAAAGCATGACGGCTACAAGCTGACTGTAGATCTGGAGAACAAAGTGATTGGGGACGAATACGGACTTGAGCTTGCGTTTGATCTGGATGAGCACCGCCGTCAATTCCTGCTTCAGGGTCTCGATGACATCGGGCTTACGCTGCAGCATGAAGAGCTGATCCAGGCTTATGAGGAGAAAAATAAAGACCGCCTGTTCGCTTAAATGTTCGGGTAAGCATCCATCGGCCCTTTAAACGGGCTGCAATCCATCTGTCCGCCATTATGGCGGACTTTTTTATTGTTCTATAGCAGTTGACAATAACCGAAGCGGGTTATCATAATCGACAATATATTCTATCTATCATTTCAAAACGCGGAATCTTACATATTCTGCTTAAAGGTCTAAGGAGGAACAACATGTTTGACAACGATTGGGACGAGGTGCTGGAGAATGAAATTCAAAAGCCGTATTTCCAGGAGCTGCGTTATGCTTTGGCCCGGGAGTACAAGCTGCATACCGTTTTCCCGCCCAAAGAGCTGCTTTTTTCCGCGCTTAAGCTGACGCCTTACCATAAGACAAAAGTTGTGATTCTCGGTCAGGATCCTTATCACGGTCCGGGGCAGGCTCACGGACTCAGCTTCTCGGTCATGCCCGGGGTTGCTGTCCCGCCATCCCTGAAAAATATATACAAGGAGCTCGCCAGCGACCTCGGAGCCGAAATTCCCAATCATGGCTCGCTGCTGCATTGGGCGAAGCAGGGCGTGCTGATGCTGAATGCGGTGCTGACCGTACGCAAAGGACAGCCCAATTCCCACAAGGGCCTCGGCTGGGAGAAGTTTACGGATGCCATTGTGGAGAAGCTGAACGAGCGGGAAACGCCGATGGTGTATATTTTATGGGGCAGCAATGCGCAGCAGAAAGGGGCGTTCCTTGACCGGAGCCGGCATAAGCTCATTCAGTCCCCCCATCCAAGTCCGTTCTCGGCGCATCGCGGCTTTTTGGGTAGCCGGCCGTTCTCGCAGACAAACCGGTTTTTGCAGGAAAACGGGCTTGACCCGATCGATTGGGACATACCCAATATGTAAGGAAAGATGAATCTATTAATTAAAGATATCGGAAACGGCGGTCTATTATTTTTAAAAAAATTGGATCTATGTCTATGAAGGGCAAAAATTACCTGTTAAAATGTTAGACAAGCGCAACTTTTTGAGACATGTGTCGTCAAGAAATGAGAGAAGCCGAAAAAAATAGGGATGGTAGGGATAACAGATGAAGAAGTTTGGCAGTTTTGCATTTTTGATGCTATTCTTGCTGCTCTTTCCGGGTATCGGTCATGCAGCTTCCGCTGAAACGCATATTAACCTGGACGGCAAGGAGTTGACGCTTCCTAAAGACGTTCAGGTGCTTTCGGTAAACGGCAGCATCATGGTTCCGCTTCGCCTTGTAACGGAGAAGCTTGGCTATCATGTAGACTTTGCAAACAAAACCCAAACGGTGACAATTGAACAGTCCGGAACTATTTTGAAGCTCGTAGTCGGCAAGCTTGCAGCGCAAGTCAACGGGGAAGAAGTGAAGATGGCGACCGCTCCGATGCTGTTTGGAAAAACAAGCACGAAAACAACACTCGTACCCCTGCGGTTTGTGGGGGAGCAGACGGGCGCTGAAGTTAGCTGGGATAATCACACCAAAACTGTTTATATCTCTTCACCCGTCGCCGGTAATCAAGAAGAAACGCTTCCCGGTTCAGGATCACCCGGGGGTTCGGAACAGAGCGCGGTTCCCGTGCCTGAAGCTCCCTCTGACAGCAGCTCCCCGGATACCGGCCAAACAGGAGAATCTGGTTCGACGTCATCAGGGGGGGCAGCCCCTGTAGTACCAGCCCCTGTAGTAACCGCGCCTGAGACGACACCGCCTGAAGCGACGGCATCCGAAGCGACGGCGCCCGAAGCGTCGGCACCTGAAGCTTCAGCCGCAGCCTCCTTAACCAATTTAAGCTTCAGTGACAATCGCCTGATCCTGGCTGTCAACGGTGCGGTTACTCCGAAGGTATTCAGTATGACGAATAATGACAGGATCGTTATTGACCTGGAAAATACGTCTCTCTCGCCGGATTTTGGCAGCGTATTGCCACTGGACAATAAGCAGAGCGGACTAATCAATTTAACCGGTTATCCGGATGTTACGGATGTCCGGTACGGGCTCTTTAGCAACAGTCCTTCCACGGTGAGAGTCGTGATCGACCTGACCGGTCCCAAGGCTTACAACCTGGTTGATAACAAGGACGGTCTGATTATTATCGATCTCAATGTAGACCAGTCGGCAGCGGCTCCCGCTCCCGGGGCAACCGGCAAGAAGCTTGTTGTCATCGATGCCGGACATGGCGGCTCTGACTCGGGCGCATCAAGCTTGACGAACCGCAAGGAGAAGGATTTCACTTTGGCCACTGTCCTGAAGGTCCAAGAGCTGCTCAAGAATGAGCCCGGCATTGATTTTGTATTAACACGAATGGACGATACATATCCGACTTTGGAGCAGCGCGTAAAACTGGCTAATGAGCTGAATGCGGGTGTGTTCGTATCGATTCATGGCAATAAAAGCCCGAATGGAGGCCCCGGGCCTAACGGTGTGGAAACGCATTATACGAACGCGGGAAGTCTAGCGCTTGCGGAAATCATGCAGAAATATTTGCTGCAGGCGAGCGGTATGGCCGACCGCGGACTGAAGCCCGGCAATCTGTATGTGACGAAGAATACTAAAATGCCTTCCGTTCTGCTCGAATGCGGGTTTTTGAGCAATCCGGGGGACGAGGCGGCGATGTATTCGGAGGACTTTCAGGAGAAGCTGGCCGAAGGCATTGTAGCGGCTCTGAAAGAATACTTGGCTATTTAATAATTCGATCATAACTTCATACTCCTTCCATTCTTATGCTGCAGTCAGGTAGGCAGAGATGCTGTTTTCTAGCATCTAAATTGGCAGAATTGACGCAACTTTTGATAGATTTCGGCGTCTAATATGTCGTCTGTTGATGTTCAGGGCGAGTACCTGCAGGCAGTAATCATCAGGTAACACAAAAATAAGAATGGAAGGGTGAAGAATGCGGAAATTTGGCTTTTTGTTAGTTTTGTTTCTATTTGTGCTGGCTTTTCCATTAACAGGACATGCCGCCTCAAAGGCGACGCATATTTTCCTGAATGGGAATGAAATTGATTTGAGTCAGGATACCCAGGTTCAAATCGTAAACAACAGCGTGATGATTCCAATTCGTGTCGTCGTGGAGGAGCTTGGTTTTAACGTCGTATGGGATAGCAAGACGAGCACGGTAACCATACAGAAGTCGGATACGGTGATTAAGCTTTTCATTAATAAAAGTACAGCAACCGTAAATGGAAAAACTGTAAAACTTGCGGCCGCCCCTTTCATCAAAAACAACACCACCTTTGTTCCGCTCCGGTTCGTCAGCGAACAGATGGGATTGTCGGTCACTTGGGATAACACTACCAAAACCGCCAATCTTTATACCCAGAATTCAGGAAGCAGCGGAGATGGAACCGAAGGGACGGGCGGTACCCCGGAACAGACCGAAAATTTGACTTCGCTTACGGGACTCAGCTTCAGTAATAATCAACTTATTCTGGCTGTTGACGGCAAGGTGAGTCCGGTTACGTCTACACTAACAAACCCCGATCGCATCGTTATCGATCTCCCGAATGTCAAATTCGGGGCCGATTTTGCAAGCCAGCTTCCGCTTGACAGCACGCAAAACGGTCAGATTGCCGTCACGGATTATCCGGATGTCTCCAAAATCCGGTACTCGTTATTTAAAAGTTCGCCGTCAACGGTTCGAATCGTTCTTGATCTTAACTATGCCAAAGGCTTTGAACTGACGAACCAGAATGACGGGCTTGTTATTATGGATTTGAATAAAGATTCGGATCCCGCTCCAGGACCGACTTCGCCCGAAAGCAGCGGCAAAAAGCTGGTTGTCATCGACGCGGGTCACGGCGGTTCCGATCCCGGGGCAATCAGCGTAACGGGAAGAAAAGAGAAGGACTTCACTCTCGCTGTCGTTTTGAAGGTCGAGAAGCTGCTTCAAAATGAGCCTGAACTCAGCTATGTTTTAACCCGAAGCGGCGACACTTATCCGACACTTTCCGACAGATCCAAGCTGGCGAACAATCTGAAGGCGGATGTGTTCGTTTCGGTTCACGGCAATTCCGGCTCAGCTTTAGCCACCGGTGTCGATACGTTCTATACGCGCAGTGACAGTCTTGCTTTGGCCAACATTATGCACAAATATCTGGTGCAGGCAACCGGGCTTAAGGACCGGAAAGTCCAGCAGGCCAGCCTTCACGTCACGAGAGAAACTACAATGCCTGCGGTACTGCTCGAATGCGGGTTCCTCAGCAACAAAAGCGATGAAGCCAAAATGTTTTCGGAAGATTTCCAGGAACGGGTTGCGGAAGGAATTGTGGCTGGCATTAAGGAGTATCTTGGCATTCATTAAGGAATCTAAAGGGTAAGGTAGGTGCACTCGTGAACAAAAAGCATTGGACGATTCTACTTAGTATTTTGTTGCTCGCCGCCATCGCGGGCTGCGGACAGAAACAGGGGGCTGCCCCGCCCGAAAGCAGCAGTAGTGCTCCGAGCAGCGCGCTTTCGCAGGAGAGTTCCGTACCGCAAGCGTCATCGGAAGCACCTGCGGATTCGTCAGCGAGCAGCGCCCCTTCCGCGGACGGAAATGCGGGGGTTCAGGATCAGGCGACAGAAACGGTCAAGGTGTATTATGCAGATCAGGAGTTTACGGAGCTTAAGGAATCGAGCCGTGAAATCAAGTATTCCAAATCCGGCGACGCTGCGGACAAATACAAAGCCGCATTTGAAGCCCTTCAGGACAGCGGAGACAGCAGCCTTGTGTCCCTTTGGGCTAAAATGAAGCTGCTCAGCATTCAATTTGCGGATGGCGAGGTTACGCTTGACATCCAGCTGCCTGATGAGGCGCGCCTTGGGACAGACGGCGAATTAATGGCTCTTGATTCACTGAAACAAACGTTATTCCAGTTTGATGAAGTGAAGAGCATCGAACTGCTGGTTGATGGCAAGAAACTGGAAAGCCTGATGGGCCACGCGGATCTCGAGCACCCGATGACGCGGGAATAGCAGGATTATCCAAGAAAATGTCGAACAAGTAGAGAGACCATTGACCAAAAGGGGAGATTGGATGACACAGCAGAGTAACGGCAAGAAAAATGTCAAACAAACGATCGCAACTATGCTGCTTACGCTGACTTTTTTAACCAGCGGTACGGCTGCGTTGGCGGATCAGGCTTCAACTCCAGCAGCATCTACCGTCAATTCCTCGGCAACCCAATCGGTGCAGACATTATTGTTCAGCGATGTCGCAAGCGGATTTTGGGCCGAGAAACATATTTATAAGCTTGCTTCTGAAGGAATTATTCTGGGGAATAACGGCCAATTTCGGCCCAACGATTCGGTTACGCAGCAGGAGGCCATTACGCTTGCGATCCGGTTTATGAATCTGCAGGACAAGCTGGTGAGCAGTGCTGCGCCTCCGGAAAACCTGAAAACAACGAATTACTTTAAGCCATATGTTGCGCTTGCCACTCAGCACAAGCTCATTGACAGCAATGAAGAAATCGCAGCTACGAAAGCGGGCGAATCATGGGGAGAGAAGAAGGCATCGCGCGAGTGGATTGCCAAAATTCTCGTTCGCGCACTGGGCAAGGATGCTGATGCCAGGGAAGCTTCAGGTAAAGGTACCACTTTTGCGGACAATTCTACGATATCGTCGTCTTCCAGAGGTTATGTCAATGTTGCGGTTGATCTGGGTCTGACTAAAGGCGTCGAAGGCAACCGCTTTGATCCTCTTGGGAGTGTAACCCGTGCTCAAATCGCTACGTTCTTCAGCAGAGGACAGGCCTATGTAAGTCCGGGATACGCCAATGTATATGAAGGAGTCGTTACTTCAACGAATGACCGTTCGCTTACTCTTTATACAGGGGGCCAAAGCCGGAGCTTTATTCTGGATAACCGCACCGCATATTACACCAAAGATTCGGAGAAACGGGCATCCCGGAGCGATATCGTTGCTTACTCCAAGGTACTGGTTATCGATAAGGTTGGCTCTGCGGCTTATGTCGAGATAACAGATCCGACGCAGCAGCTTGAAACGATTGAAGGAACGCTGCTGCGGGTTCTATCCGGCAACAAGCTGCTTCTTCTTGTGAACAACGATCCGCAAACGATCCAATATGATCAGGCCACTTCCTTCCTGAATCAGAACGGACAGGCCATAAAGCCTGAAGATATGGCAAACGACAGTACGATTGTTCTGAAACGCGAGACGTTTACGGCGGAGAAGAAACCGGTAACTGTTCAGGTCAAATCCGGTCTTGTAAACAAAACGTCGAGCGGAACGGTTGAGACCGTGGACACAGCTTCCAAAACGATTACGGTAAAAGAGGCTTCCGGGAACGAGGACAAGCTTGTTCTGAATGGGGCGGTTCCGATCCTTTATCAGGGTGAGGTCATGGAGCTTGGCGATTTGAAGCCGGGCGCTGTGGTCAGCTTTACCATTAAGAACAACGCGGTCATCAGTATCGAAGTTACCCAAAGTGTTGAACGGACCGTAAAAGGAACGCTCATCGACATTAAAGACGGTAAGCTGCTTACCTACAAGAAGTCGGATGGATCTTATGCTGCTCTGCAAATCGCCGATTCGCCGAAAGTCGTCGTGGATGGCATTGCGAATGCGGGTCTTTCCGACCTTATCGCGGATGTAAACGGCGGTGATCAGGTCGAGCTCACGTTGAATGCAGACGGAGTCATAACAGGGATACAGGTACTGAATCGTCAATCGGAGCAGCTCACCGGGATCAGTGTAGTGTCGTATGACTCCAAGCTTAAATTGCTAACGGTCATTGACAGCAAAAATAAGCCTTACGTTTTAAAGCTTGATGACAAAACCGCAGTGGATTATAACAGCTCTTCGCCAGTACTTTCGGGAATTGAACCGCTACTGACCAAGGATCGTAAAGTGACGCTGACCCATATCGGCGAGAGAGTGCTTTCCATCAGTGTTATTTATCAGTACGAGGGCAGCTTTGTCAGCTTGGATACGACGAATAAAAAACTGAAGCTGCTCACATCCTCAGGCAAAACACTCGAGCTGCCGTATACGAGTTCGCTGCTGCCGGTGTACATTTTCGGGAAGTCAAACGCGACTGTATCCGATTTGAAAAATGGTGACCCCGTCACCGTTATGCTGAACAGCACTCAGGATGCTGTCCAGAGCATATCGGTCAAGACTGTGAAGCAGTTTGAAATTGTTTCGGTTGATGCAGCTGCAAGCCGGGTACAAGCCAAAGCAAGCGGCGTATCCCAAAGCTTCTATGTGGACAAGGCTGTGCTGTTGAATGACAGCGGAGCGACGATCAAGGTTTCCGATTTGACGGCTGGAGCGATTATTAATGTTGCGTTTAACGGAACGACAGCTTCTAGTGTTCAACTTGTAAAGGTTACTTACGGTAAAGTAGTCAGTGCCGATGCTTCTTCCTTAGCGTTAAAAACATTTACGGGCACATCGTCAGTCTTCCAGGCTGCAGGATCCGTAAAGGTGGTTCGGGGAGCCGCGATCAGCACATCCCTTACGAACCTGACGGCTTCGGACCATGTTTCAATCCGTAAGGATGCCGACGGCTCAACGATTGTAACCGTGCTGACGCCGGTATCCCGTACTTACTGGCGCTATGATTCCACCTCCAAGGAGTTATTCGTGAAAAAAGAAAGCTTGTCCGATACGAATTATCGTTTCGCTTTGCAGCCTGAAACATATATTCATCAAGGAGAGACGACTTTAACCGTGCAATCGCTCCAAGAAAATGATAATATTGTATTATATTTCGACGGGGATAAACTCGTGGAAATCGAAAAACAATAGTCATTTTCTAAAGATTCACCGTCTTGATACGGGATCTTCCCGTATCAAGATTTTTTTTGTGCCAGGGGGAAAGAACGATGAATGCAGCAGGTGTCAGACATATCTTGGACGCCATTGGAAATATGTTTCCGGATGCGGATTGCGAGCTGAATCATTCAAATGCCTTTGAATTAACGATTGCCGTTCTGCTCTCCGCTCAATGTACGGATGCAACGGTGAACAAAGTGACAGCCGATTTATTCCAGAAGTATAAGTCGCCCGAGGATTACGTTTCCGTGCCGCTCGAAGAGCTGGAACAGGATATCAGACGGATCGGCTTGTACCGGAACAAGGCCAAGCACATTCAGAATTTGTGCCGGATACTGATCATGCAGTACGGCGGGGAAGTTCCAAGCCGGCATGATGAACTCGTCAAGCTTCCCGGAGTTGGCCGCAAGACAGCCAATGTTGTGGTTTCCAATGCTTTTGGAGTTCCTGCTATTGCTGTAGATACACATGTAGAACGTTTAAGCAAAAGGCTGGGGCTTGCCGGCTGGAAGGACTCCGTTCTGGAAGTGGAGAAGAAGCTGATGAAACAGGTGCCAAAGGAGGAATGGACGCTCACTCATCATCGGCTGATCTTTTTCGGGAGGTATCATTGTAAAGCGCAGAATCCGAACTGCCAAGTGTGTCCCCTCCTGGACGTTTGCCGCGAAGGCAAAAAACGTATGAAAACATTGAAACTGGAGAAAAAATAAAGAAGACAAATACAAGACAAAGTTAGTAGAGGATGAAGACCCAATGAGATGTATTTCTGTATATACCGACAATTTTGAGCAGTTCTCCGATATGTTTGAACAGGTGATTGAACTGCAGCTTGGCGAAAATGACGAGCGTGAAGTAGAAGGCGTAACCATCAGCGACTCGGGCGAAGTGCCTGAGCATTACATCGAGCGCATGTCGGCCAAGCCGGAAGTTGTAGTCATGAAAGACAAGACGAGAGGCATAACGATTTTCCAGCATGGCAAGGTGTTTGAAATTTTGCTTCCTTCTGGGGAAGCTGCTGAAATCGTAGGCTAACGTAACGGAAAAAAGCTGCTGAGCTACATAAGGAGCTGCTGTTCCGTGAGCGAACAAACGGATCGATCCAGGATTATCCTGTGTCGATCCGTTTTTTTTTATGAGCGAGGGCCTTGGAGAACCAAGGCTCTTTTTTGGCTTGAATCGAAGGAGCGACGTAATTGAGAATTAAAAATGTAACCGCAACCATGTAACTTATGTGTAAGGTAAATTTACATTAATTATGACGCAATTGTTAACTGGACGCTAAAAGCTGATATTTGTATGAGATGTTAATTGACGCATTTTTTCTCCAAAACTATGATAAAGATAAATTTTTACAGTAAATTCAAATAAATCGAACCAGTGTATCTAACAAAATTGACATCATCCATTTGGAAAACAGACGAAAGGAGAGGAGCACATGCAGCCCATAACCGAAGCCGTCGATCAGTCCTTAAACGGGGATATCAGCCGGCATCCCTGTTACAGCGAGGAAGCACACCGCTATTTTGCGCGTATGCATGTACCGGTGGCTCCGGCTTGTAACATTCAATGTCATTATTGCAACCGAAAATTTGATTGCGTAAATGAAAGCAGGCCCGGAGTCGTCAGTGAACTGCTGACCCCGGAGGAAGCGACCCGGAAAGTTACGGGCGTCGCCGCACAATTGATGCAGCTTTCGGTCATCGGCATAGCCGGACCGGGAGATCCGCTGGCCAACGCGGACAAGACGTTTGAGACGTTCCACGGTGTTCGGAATGCTGTACCCGATGTCACGCTTTGCTTAAGCACGAATGGACTGACGCTTGTCAAGCATATCGACGAAATTGTCGAGCTTGGGATTGCGCACGTAACGATTACGATCAATGCAGTAGATGCTGAAATCGGAAGCCAAATTTACGGCTGGGTGTATGACGAAGAAGAGGGCCGTAAATATGAAGGCAGGGAAGCGGCGAGTCTGCTCATTGACCGGCAGCTGCAAGGGCTGAAGGCGCTAAGCGAAAGGGGCGTTCTGGTTAAAGTCAATTCCGTGCTGATCCCGGGCGTGAATGACAAGCACATGCCGGAAGTGTCGCGCAAGGTACGAATGCTTGGGGCGTTCATGCACAACATCATGCCCCTGATTATCGCGCCGGGCAGCCGCTATGAGGAAGAAGGGCGCGAAGCTCCAACTCCAAAATTGCTTCATAAAGTTCAGGAGGAATGCGGAGAAGAGGGGAGCAAAATCATGAGGCACTGCCGGCAGTGCCGGGCCGATGCGATAGGACTGCTTGGCGAAGACCGCAGCAGCGACTTTACTTGGGAGAACATCACATCCGCTCCGCCGCTTGATCCGGAGGCCAGGGAGCAGTTTCAGTCCGATTTGGATGAGAAAGTAAAACGGCTGGCGGAACGCAAAGAGGCAAGAATGAAAGCTGGGCTGAAGGCCAAGCAAAGCGGCTGTTCCTGCCCTGCAGCGGGCGGTTTTAATGCAGCTTCGCAAGAAAGCCCTCTGCTCCGGGTGGCGGTAGCCTCCAGGGGTGAAGGCAGGGTAAACCTGCATTTTGGGCATGCCAAGGAATTTATGGTGTATGAGACCGACGGTGAGAACGTAACTTTTCTCGGAATTCGCAAAGTGCAGGCATACTGCCATGGAAGGGCCAGCTGTAACGGTGACAAGGAGGCAACACTGCGGGAAATTATTCGGGACTTAAGCGATTGCTCGGTGCTTTTCTCTGCAGGAATCGGTAAGTTACCCGAGGCAAAGCTCAAAGCTGCCGGAATCATCCCGATAGTCAACCGCGGCAATGTCGAGGAGCTTATTTTGGAGTATGCCAAGTATCAGCGTTACCTGCGTCCGCTGGAGGCGGAGGCTCTAAAGCCGCTCGCGGGTTCCTGATCAGGAAAGAAACGAAATTAGCAATTTGATTCAAAAACAAAACTTATATTTGGAGGTAGCACAATGAGACAAATCGCATTTTACGGTAAAGGCGGAATCGGTAAATCGACAACTTCCCAAAACACTCTGGCCCAGCTTGCCAAGAAATTCAACCAGAAGATTATGATCGTAGGCTGCGACCCTAAAGCAGACTCCACACGGCTGATTTTGAACACAAAAGCCCAGCAAACAGTGCTTCATTTGGCCGCTGAGCGAGGTTCGGTGGAAGACCTTGAGCTTGCAGACGTCATTCAACAAGGGTTTGGCGAGATTCAATGCGTGGAATGCGGCGGTCCTGAACCGGGTGTCGGCTGTGCGGGACGCGGTATCATTACTGCTATCAACTTCCTTGAAGAAGAAGGCGCCTATGAAGGGCTGGACTTTGTCTCCTATGACGTACTCGGTGACGTTGTATGCGGCGGATTTGCGATGCCGATTCGTGAGAAAAAGGCGGAAGAAATTTATATTGTCTGCTCCGGTGAGATGATGGCCATGTATGCCGCCAACAACATCGCACGCGGAATTTTGAAATATGCCAACAGCGGCGGCGTCCGCCTGGGCGGCCTGATCTGCAACAGCCGGAATACGGACCGTGAAGATGAGCTGATTACCGAACTTGCCCGCCGCCTGAACACGCAAATGATTCATTTTGTTCCGCGGGACAATGTCGTGCAGCACGCCGAACTTCGGAGAATGACCGTCACCCAGTACAATGAGGATCACCCGCAGGCAGCTGAGTACGAAAAACTTGCGGGTAAAATTTTAGACAATGATATGCTGACCATTCCTACTCCGATCAGTATGGAAGAGCTCGAAGATCTGCTCATGGAATTTGGTGTTATCGAAGAAGAAGACGCGGCAGTCAACAAATAAACGCTGCGCGTTATGGATTGCTGTTATGGATGACCAAAACCATAAAGCCTTAGGTTTAGAAAAATAAGCTTAAGCGGGAGGTTGGAGAATGGGAACGGATGTTATCAAAAGTAAACAGATTGTTGAGGAGATTCTGGAGAACTTCCCTGATAAGGCCAAAAAGGACCGTAAAAGACACTACGAAGTCATGGAAGAGGACTACAAAGCTGACTGCAGCAAATGTGCCATCAAGTCCAACATCAAATCAAGACCAGGCGTCATGACCGTGCGCGGCTGCGCTTATGCAGGCTCCAAAGGGGTGGTATGGGGTCCGATCAAGGATATGATTCATATCAGCCATGGTCCGATCGGATGCGGTCAGTACAGCTGGGGAACGAGACGGAATTATGCGAACGGTATGCTTGGGATTAACAACTTTACGGCTATGCAGATTTCGAGTGATTTTCAGGAAACGGATATCGTTTTCGGCGGTGACAAAAAGCTGGAGGTGATCTGCCGGGAGATTAAAGAGATGTTTCCGCTGGCGAAGGGAATCACCATTCAATCGGAGTGCCCGGTCGGTCTGATCGGGGATGACATTGAAGCGGTCGCGAAGAAGATGAGCAAAGAACTGGATATACCGATCGTGCCGGTACGCTGCGAAGGATTCCGGGGAGTCAGCCAATCGCTTGGTCACCATATCGCCAATGATGCCATCCGCGACTTTTTGATGGGACGTGCGGAGCTGAAAGAATGCGGTCCTTATGATGTGAATATTATCGGCGATTACAACATCGGCGGCGACGCCTGGGCATCCCGGATTCTTCTAGAAGAAATGGGGCTTCGTGTTATCGCACAGTGGTCCGGCGACGGAACAATCAATGAGATCATGACCGCTCATAAAGCAAAGCTTAACCTGATTCACTGTTTCCGTTCGATGAACTATATGTGTGAAGTGATGGAGAACCAGTACGGTATTCCGTCGATGGAATACAACTTCTTCGGGCCGACCAAGACCATCGAGAGTCTGCGCGCCATCGCTGCACATTTTGATCAAACCATCCAGGATAATTGTGAAAAAGTCATCGCCAAATACAAGGGTGAGATGGATGCGGTTATTGCGAAATACCGTCCTCGGCTTGAGGGCAAAAAAGTGATGCTGCTGGTCGGCGGACTTCGGGCCCGCCATACCATTGGCGCTTACGAGGATTTAGGGATGGAAATAGTCGCTACCGGATATGAATTCGCGCATAAAGACGATTATCTGAAGACGATTCCCGAACTCAAGCAAGCGACGATTCTGATGGACGACCCCGGCGCATTCGAACTGGAAGAGCTGGCCCAGCGGCTTGATATTGACCTGATGGGAGCGGGAGTTAAGGAAAAATATGTGTATCACAAAATGGGAATTCCGTTCCGTCAGATGCATTCCTGGGATTACAGCGGTCCTTACCATGGCTTCGACGGGTTCAAAATTTTCGCCCGTGACATGGATATGGCCATAAGCAGTCCGGTTTGGAAGCTGCTGAAAGCTCCGAAACAACAGGAGGTGATGGCATGACTGAGCATAACCGCGTTTTAGACCATAACCATTTGTTCGAAACGGAAAAATATGTGCGGCAGCGGGAGAACAAACGCCAGTTTGAAAATGCTTGTCCGGAAGATGAGGTTTTGCGGACGGCCGCTTTTACCCAAACGAAGGAATACATGGACAAAAATTTTGCCCGCACATCGGTTGTCGTCAATCCGGCTAAAGCCTGCCAGCCGCTTGGAGCGGTGATGGCCGCCCTTGGATTTGAGAAGACGCTGCCGTTTATACACGGGTCGCAGGGCTGTACGGCGTATTTTCGCAGCCATTTTGCCAGACATTTTAAAGAACCTGTTCCGGCTGTCTCTTCCTCGATGACTGAGGATGGCGCTGTATTCGGCGGTATGCGTAATCTTATTGACGGGCTGGAGAACAGCATTGCGCTCTATAAACCCGAAATGATAGCCATGAGCACCACGTGTATGGCAGAAGTTATCGGTGATGACCTGTCGTCTTTTATCGGGAACGCCCGCAAAGAAGGAGTGCTGCCCGATGACATGCCGGTTCCCTTTGCCAATACGCCCAGTTTCTCCGGCTCCCACATCGTTGGCTACGATAACATGCTCAAAGCGATTCTGAGTTATTTGTTTGAACGCTCAGGAGAACAGGTGAATCCGGGAAGTGAACAGAAACTGAATGTGCTGCTCGGTTTTGAGCCTTACACCGGAAACTTTACGGAAATTAAACGGATTCTGGATCTGTTCGGCGTTTCGTACACCATGCTGGGCGATCACAGTGACAATTTTGACTCGGGAGCCGATGGCACGTACACCTACTATTACGGCGGGACAAAGCTGGCTGACGTGCCTAGTGCCGCTAACGCGATGGGAGCCCTTGCCCTTCAAAAGTACTCGCTTCGCAAAACAGTTGCGTATACAGAAGAACAATGGGGGCAAACCACGAAGACCATGTATACGCCGCTCGGGATCATGGCGACCGACCAGCTGCTTGAAACGATCAGCGAGCTGAGCGGTGCTCCTATTCCTGAAATATTGATACGGGAGCGGTCAAAAGTTGTCGATGCGATAACGGATTCGCACAATTATCTGCACGGCAAGCGGGTGGCCATGGCGGGAGATCCGGACATGCTGCTCGGATTAATCGGTTTCTGTATGGAAATCGGGATGGAACCGGTTCATATCGTATGCTCGAACGGCGATGCGGAGTTTGAACAAGAAGCCAATGCGCTGCTTGCTTCAAGTCCTTACGGAGCGGAAGGTAAAGTCTATATTGGCCGTGATCTCTGGCACATGCGTTCCCTGTTGTTTAACGAAAAGGTGGATCTTGCCATCGGCAGCAGTCATCTGAAGTATGCGGCTAAAGATGCCGGAGTGCCTCTTTTGCGGGTAGGATTCCCAATCTTTGATCGTCATCATATGCAGCGTTACCCGATTATCGGTTATCAAGGCACGCTAAATCTGCTTACTTTGTTTGTGAACACGGTGCTGGAACAACTGGATAGCGCCGCGCCGGCTCACAGCTTTGACCTTGTGCGTTAAGTCACAAGGTCAAAGCTGTAGTATGACGAAAACTGGGACTTCTTGCCTAAGGAGGGATCTGGACAGATGGAAGCAATCAAAAAGACAGGTTTTACAGTAGATGGAGATTCGTGCGGCAAGGAAGAACCAAAGAGTAAGCCCTGTCCGAGGCCAAAACCCGGCGAAGCGGCTGGAGGATGTTCGTTCGACGGCGCACAGATCACGCTTTTGCCGATCGCGGATGCGGCACATCTGGTTCACGGTCCTAGCGCATGTGCTGCCAACAGTTGGGGGACGAGAGGAAGCTTATCCAGCGGGCCCCAGCTTTCTTCATACGGATTTACTACAGATTTGGGAGAGAACGATATTATTTTTGGCGGGGAGAAGAAGCTGCGCGAATCCATTCATTATATTGCGAAACGGTTCACGCCTCCTGCTATTTTTGTCTACTCTACCTGCGTTTCAGCCCTTACGGGAGAAGATATAGATGCGGTATGCAAGCAGGCGTCAGCGGAGCTGGGGCTTGCAGTTGTACCTGTAAACAGTCCGGGATTTGTCGGCAGCAAAAATTTGGGGACCCGCCTGGCTGGTGAATCGCTGTTTCAATATGTGATCGGTACACAGGAACCCCAGGTCATCAGCGATACCGCTGTCAATCTGATCGGCGAATACAATATAGCCGGCGAAACCTGGGACATTGAGAAGCTCTTGAACCAGGCAGGTATACGTGTTCATGCCAAGATCACCGGAGACGGACGGTATAAGGAAATTGCAGGAGCCCACCGGGCCAAGGTGAACATGATTGTGTGCAGCCGCGCCTTGCTCGGTTTGGGCGTCAAAATGGAGAAAAAGTACGGGATTCCGTATTTTGAAGGGTCTTTTTACGGGGTCAAGGAAACAAGCTATTCCCTGCGTCAGCTGGCCTATCTTTTGGGCAATCGGGAGGTTGAACGGAGGGTCGATCATCTGGTTGAACGCGAAGAGACGCGCCTGATGCGCGAGCTGGCTCCATACCGCAAGGTGCTTAAAGGCAAGAAAGCCGTTCTCTATACGGGCGGGGTCAAAAGCTGGTCGGTCATCTCGGCGCTTCAGGAGCTTGGGATTAAAGTAGTCGGCGTTGGCACGAATAAAAGCACGGATGGAGACATTGCCCGGATTGCCGAAAGGGTGGGGGATGATGCGGTTTATATTCCTGAAGGGGGATCCGGACGCATCCTCAAAACTGTACGCGAGCGCAAGGCGGACATGGTTATAGCCGGCGGACGCAACATGTATATGGCGATCAAAGAGCAAATTCCGTTCGTGGATATCAATCAGGAGCGGCATACGGCGTATGCCGGATATGAAGGCCTGCTCCGACTGGCTAAACAGGTTGTGCATGTTCTGGATAATCCGGTTTGGAAAATGGTTCGTACAACGCCGCCATGGGAGAGGGGGAGCGTGGATGACCACTAGGAAAATCGTTAAACCGCTCAGCTGCAACCCGCTTAAAATCAGTCAGCCCCTCGGTGGCGTCCTTGCGATGCAGGGAATTTACCGGTCAATGCCGATTATACATGGAGCGCAAGGGTGCACATCGTTCGCCAAGACGCTGCTCACCAGGCATTATCGGGAGCCGATCGCGGTGCAGACGACCGCGCTTCAGGAGATGGACGTTATTTTTGATGCGGACCGGAATCTGGAAGAAGCACTTGAAACCGTGCTGAGTAAGCATAGGCCAGATGTGATCGGAGTTTTAAGCACTGCGTTGACGGAGGCTTCGGGAACGGATTATTTGGCCAAAGTTAAGAAATTCAAGCGTGACCACAGCCTACGGGATACCCTCGTGGTTACCAGTTCGCTCCCCGATTTTCGCGGTTCCCTGGAATCGGGATACAGCTTGATGGTGGAGTCGATTATTGATGGTTTGCTGGAGCAGACGGAACGGCGGCCCGGCAAGCTGATCAAAGATCAAATTAATCTTTTGCCCGGTTCTCATCTTACCGCCGGGGATGTAATGGAGCTGAAGGAAATCATCGGCTCCTTTGGATTTGAGGTCATTACGCTGCCTGATCTGTCGACATCCTTGTCCGGTCACCTCTTGACCGGTTTCTCCCCGTTGACGCGCGGCGGGGTACCGCTTGATTCCGCCCGGCAAATGATCCGTTCGGGACTCACGATTGCAATTGGCTCAAGCATGGAGCGGCCGGCACGGCGATTAAAGAACGCGGTCGGCATCCCGTATCGTGTGTTTCCTTGCGTATCCGGACTTGCCTCCAGTGATGAATTTTTCTATTTTCTGCAGGAGCTCAGCCGTGAGAGCATCCCTGTCCGGTACCGCTGGCAGAGAGAGAGTCTGCTGGATTGTATGCTGGATGCCCAATTCAATTATGCAGGGGTGTCGGCTATCGTTGCCCTTGAACCGGATCATCTATTGTCCGCCGCTTCCTGGATGGAGGAGATGGGTGTAGAGTTCAAAGGATTGGTCGCTTCTTACGAAACGCCGCTGCTGCAAAATCTGGACCGGGAAATTTGGATCGGTGATCTCGACGATGCGGAGCAGCTGGCCGAAGGGGCGGATTTATGGATCAGCAATTCCCATGGCAAGAGCGGGGCAAAGCGCTGCGGCGCCGCTTTTATGGCGATGGGCTTTCCTGTGCTTGACGAGCTAGGAGCTTATACATCCTTGACCGCCGGGTACAGGGGAACGATGGAGCTGATCAACAAGGCGGGTAACCGGCTGATCCAAAGAGAGGAGAATGCGCATGAAAGTAGCGTTTGCCACGGATGACGGGCTGAGGGTAAATGCTCACT
The DNA here is from genome assembly GCF_019904135.1 of Paenibacillus caui. GTDB lineage: Bacteria > Bacillota > Bacilli > Paenibacillales > Paenibacillaceae > Fontibacillus > Fontibacillus caui. The sequence continues at coordinate 19,880 of NZ_JAIOGQ010000046.1, forward strand.
TCGGTCAAAGTCCGATGTTCACCGTGTATGACGTCCGTCCGGGGGAAGCCCATTTCGTTGAAAACCGGGTGGTTCCCATGCCGATTACCCAAGATGAGTCAGGCAAGATCGATACGAGAATCCGTCTGATTGAAGACTGTACGCTTGTATTTCTGATGCAAATCGGAGCTTCAGCTGCTGCACGGGTCACACGGCGTAAAATGATGCCTGTTAAAGTGCCGGCAAGCAGCTCGATCGACGAACAAGTCAGCCGGCTACTTGAGATGCTGCGCGGCAAGCCGCCAATGTGGCTGAGCAAAGTGCTCCGTTCTGAACAAGATGGCTGACAAGATGACATCAGTCCGTGAGGATAAGGAGGGATGAATGGTGGAAAAAGCTGAAACGATGAATGCGGAATGGACAGAAAGCAATCAAGGTCCTCTTTATCAGGCGGTCAAGGAGCTGTCAGAAGAGACTGAAAATAAGCGGCTTCTGCAGCAATTTGGCCGCTCCTTGTGTCAAATCCTCGATGCTTATGACTATTTCGGCAAAGGCAGCGCTCTAAGTGGTGACGAGAAAATTGCCAGACTCGCATTGTTTACTAAAGAGGAGAAGCAAGCATTAGGCATGGACTGTACACCCAGTCCCAAGCTGCGGCAGCAGGTCGAAAATGTGTTTCAGGCGCTTGCATTGACACTCGAGGCTGAAACGAATTGTCTTGTGCAGAGCATGGTGGATATGAACTCGGAAGGATTTGGTCGAGCCATTGTATCCAGCGGCCGTCTAATCTTAATATCCACGACGCTGCGAGCGGGCCTTCGGTTCCCGTTTACTTCGCAGGCCAAGCTGGAGAAATTTGCTCTTAGCAGTCTGAGGGAAGCGCTGGGCTTTGCAAAATGCCACGATGAAGTCACAGCAAAGCGCTGAATATGTTTTGTTCGTTCGCTTAAGCAGACGACTGCTCTTGAAGGGAGGGCGGGCAGGGCAATGAATTCATTTGCACAAACTGCAGCTGATAAGATGGAGTTAAGCAGGGTGGAGGATTCGGTTCTCAGGTATGACCGTCAGTTCAAGCTGCTTGGAAGCGAAGGACAGCGCAAACTCAAGGAAGCCACCGTCATGATTGCAGGGGTAGGCGGCCTTGGGGGAACGGCGGCTATCTATTTGGCCGCTGCCGGTGTAGGCAAACTGATCATCGCGCATGAAGGGATCATCCACCTGCCGGATATGAACAGACAAATTCTGATGGACTCCGCCAAGGTAGGAGAAGAGCGAATCCGTACGGCGGTTCAAAGCTTGCAGCGGATTAACCCGGAAGTCGTGATTGAAGGTCATAATGCCCGGATTACGTTTGACGAAGCCGAGCCCTTGGTCCGGGAAGCGGATATTGTCATTGACGCAAGATATGATTTTCCCGAACGTTATGAGCTTAACCGCCTGTGTGTTGCTGCCGACAAGCCGCTGGTCGAAGCGGCGATGTACGGGTTCGAGGTTTCGCTGACAACGATTGTGCCTGGAACGACGCCTTGTCTGGCCTGTCTGTATCCTGAAAGCGCCAAGGAATGGGAACCGCTTGGCTTTCCGGTGCTTGGCGCCACCTCCGGATTTGCAGGCTGCCTGGCCGCTATGGAGGCAGTAAAGTGGATTACAGGAATCGGCAAGCCGTTTACGAATGTGATGCACCGGATCAACACGCTGGATTTGAGCAATTATGTGGTCTCCTTAAAACGCAATCCCGAGTGTTCGTGTTGTGGTGGAAAATAGATGAGTTGAACTTAAGAACAGCATGGTGAACGGAGAAGATGGATCGATTCTGAAGAAGCTAAAAGCTTTCTGCAAGAAAGCTTCTTCGTAAGCATAAGCTGCGTTCGCCTTTGCCCCCTGATTTCAACCCTATCTTACCCAATAGAAGAAATCAGGGGGCAACAACGATCGGAAGAATGATCCATATTCGGAGTGACACATGCAGCCATTCATTTGTTCAACTTATACAGATGAGGAGAGGAGGAAGCTGCATGAAAAAAATGCGCATATGCGATACGACGCTGCGCGACGGAGAGCAGGCCGCTGGTGTTGCGTTTACGGCAGACGAAAAGCTTGAAATTGCTAGACGACTGGCTGAAAGCGGGGTGGAGCAGGCGGAGGTAGGCATTCCCGCCATGGGGGATGACGAACGCCGGGCCATCAGCCGGATTGTGTCGCTTGGACTGCCCATGCGGCTTCTGACATGGAACCGGGCGGTTCGTTCCGATATTGACGCGTCCGTTTCGACCGGGGCGGATTGGGCGCATATAGCCTTGCCCGTTTCGGCCATCCAGATGAAGGCCAAGCTGGGGGTTGGCCCCGGTCAAGTGATTGAAATCGGGAAATCCATCGCCAACTATGCGCTCGAAAAAGGTTTAACCGTGTCTATCGGTTTTGAAGATGCTTCACGTGCGGATTTCAAATTTCTGATGGATCTGATCTGCACGCTGCGGCGGGAAGGCATCAAACGGTTTCGCTACGCGGATACGCTGTCCGTGCACCATCCAGGCTCGCTGCATGCTCGGATATCCACGCTTCTGGCCCTTTGTCCGCCTGATATCGAGCTTGAAATCCACTGCCATAACGACTTTGGGCTGGCCACAGCCAATACGCTGGCCGGAATTGAGGCCGGAGCGGTATGGGCAAGCACTACGGTGCTGGGGATCGGTGAGCGGGTAGGCAATACGGCGCTGGAAGAAGTGGTGATGGCCTGGAGGCACTTATATCATGGCGAGTGCGCGGTACGTTCCGATAAACTCAGACCGCTGGCTGAGTTTGTTGCCAAGGCATCCGGCAGGGAGCTGCCGGATACGAAACCGCTGCTAGGGCGGCTTGCTTTTGCCCACGAATCGGGGATTCATGTAGATGGTCTGATGAAAGACCGCGAGACGTATCAAGTGCTTGACCCGACCGAGCTTGGGATGGACCATGTTATTGTACTAGGCAAGCATTCCGGGCGCAGCTCGGTGCGCCATGCGCTGATAACAGAAGGGATTGATGCGGATGAGCTCATGGTTGAGTCACTTCTGCTGCGCCTGCGGCGCACAGCGGATGAACGCAAAAAATCAGTCGGAGCCTCGGAATTAAAGCAGTGGGCCGAGGAAGAATTTGCGGGAAGTTAAGCGCCCCTAGTACCCCATCAATCCTTAAATTGTGGGTAAAGGCGTTTTAATTTGATCCTTGCTTCATCGGTAGTAAACTGCCAGTCCACGCCTTTTTGGTTTTGGTTTCGGGCACACTCCCATGCCGATAATT
>NZ_JAIOGQ010000047.1 GCF_019904135.1 Paenibacillus caui
GTGACTTCCTCCATTCTGGGGTTTTTGGTTTGGTCACCGAAAAACTTCGCCAAATTGGGGTGAAGTCCCTTTTTTATGCCTGAAAATCCTTGTGGCTCAAGGGCTTATATTACTGCAAAATGCTCAATTAGTAAAGGGGATATTACACGAATGATTTATGGGTTATTTGTTAATGGGTATAAGTCGTATTCCCAGACCGAATATGTACATATCAATGAGAATGAAAAGTATAAATTTACAACTATAGTTGGTAAAAATGGTACTGGAAAAAGTGCCATTTTAGAGGCGTTGAACTTTTTCTTTAAACAAGGTGTATGGAATGAAAATAAAAGCAGTAAAAATAAGGATGATATGTTTGTTTCGCCTGTATTTCTTATTGAAAAGCAGTCATTTGATAGCTGGATTGAAAGCACAAGTGAGTTTAAGGGGAAATCTAGCAAGGTTATAGCTGGAATTAATACGATTAGTGAATTTTTATGGAATGAATCTGATGATTATTTTAAAGGTGCTACAAAAACACCGTATAATCAGGAATTTATTAGAAGAAAAAGCAGAATAAAAAGTACACACTATGAAAAATTTTATTTAATTTCGATAGGTAAAAATACTGATAGTAAAAGTACCAATAAACCCTTTTCTGGTGGCTTGAAATCTTTACAGGTTAGTGATTTAGATAACATTAATTATGCTATTGAAAACTACTACAACTATATCTATATACCTGTTGAGCAACACGCTCATAATACATTGAAAATTGAAAACATTCAGATGCAAAAAATAATGAACCAAGATGTTGTAAGAAGAATTGAAGGGTTTTTGGATAATAAAATAAATGTAGATGGCAAAAGTAAGTCATTTATTGATCATATTAATAGCCAGATGGCGACCTTTGTAGAAAAGATAAATGAAACGATTAAACAAGTAGATGAAGAATATGAGTACAAGGCTAAAAAAAATCAAAAACAAAATATAAGACCTTCAGATATACTAGAAAATATCTTAGATGCCTATTTTGTAAAAAGAACACTAAAAATTTCTGATAAAGAATTGTCAGAATTAAGTTCTGGGGAACAAAGAAGAGCTCTAATAGATATTGTTTACGCATTTCTAAAGAATAGAGGAATAGAAAAGGAATCAACCGGTAGAAACGTAATTTTGGCAATAGATGAGCCCGAGATTTCCCAAGATATAACACACTGTTTTGAGCAGTTTGAACGACTAGAGAAATTGTCCAATACTTTTGGCAATCAAGTATTAGTAACAACACACTGGTACGGTATATTACCAGTGATTGAAAATGGCACTTTATTACATATATCAGCGGATGGCAACTATAAAGGGGAAAATAGATTCTCAGTCTTTAATTTTTATAATTACCTGGACCAAAAGGAACATTTCCCAGATGATATTCAATTAAAAAGCCTTTATGATTTAGCGATTAGTCTTAACACTTATATTAAAAAGAATAATGCTAAGCATATGATTATCTGTGAAGGTGGTACAGATAAACGATATCTAGAGACGTTAGTAGATCCCTCTAAGGTTAAGATAATTCCTGTTGGTGGTATAGATAATGTTAGGAATTTATATCGGCTATTAGTTATGCCATTACAAATTGAAAGTAAGATAAGCAGTAGAAAGAAGGTACTATGTTTAACTGATACAGATGATAATGTGAGGGACAATACAGATTTATTAAAAGATAGATCAGGTGACATACAACTTAAACGCTTACAAAAAAATGATGTTACAAACGAAGTTGAATTGGTGAATTTTGATAATTACCAACCAGGTCAAAAATATTCAGTTACAAGAATTGAAGATGTTCTACATGTATCAACTTGGATCAGTTCTCTGAAAGAGGTCATTGAAAAACATTCGAAAGAAATAGTTGATATACCTTATGATGAGTATACATTTGTAGATACATTAAAATTTACAAATTTGCGAGGGGAAAACAGTATTATTTTTTCCAGTTCCATTGAGGCAGAGGCCAAAAAAATAGAATTTATTAATTTTATAGAAGATAAAAAATCAGAATTGTCAAAAGTATATATGAAAAAGTTTAGTGAATTAATAGAAGATGGTGAACTAGATAGCGTCCCACCCTTGTTCGTTGCATTAAATAAATATTTCAAAGAGGACGTACTTTATAATACAAGACCTAAAGGTCAATTAGATCTATTTCAATATTTTATTAATGGGGTCTATCAATAATTTTGTGTAAACCCTTTGACAAGGAATTCCCCCGTGATCTAGCGTAGTGGTAGCCAACCCGATCCGGAAAGGAGGACTGCTCCATTGCCAAGGGCTCGGTGTACAAATACTTTCCCTCGAAGGAGAACCTATTCTGCCACGTATTCGATGAGTGCCAGACGGCGTATTTTGACCGGGCAGAGCATCTGAAGAAAACAGAGACGGGGACTCCCAAGGAAGGGCTCGTCAAGCAGATTGTGTTCCGCTATCAGTATTTTATCGAATTCAATCGTATTTTGGTTGAGTTTACGGAGCTCCCTATTACACAGGATGCTACCTTCCGTCCGCTTCGGAATCATGTTCGCGGCCGTATGATGGAGTGGCACAAGGCTTGGCTGCTAGAAGTTTATGGTTCGCAAATTGAGCCGTTTCTGTGGGATCTGGTCTTTATATACCGTGCCATTCTTAAGGATTATCTGCTGCGCATCCTTTATGAGGTGAAGCCGTTGTCGATTGAAGATACGGCTTGGTTTATCGTCGATAAGTTGGATGCGCTCGCCGCACATATGACAAGAGCAGGCTCGAAGGCACTGCTCGGGCAAAGTTCTTACGACGCTTTCATCCACATGGGCTCGGACGACTGGCGGAGGGAAAGAGAGCAGGCTGCTGAGGAGCTGCTTGGCAGAGTGACGGCTGCACTGGAGGTCTGGCCTAACGGGAGCGCTCGGCGGAAGGATCTACAAGAGGTTATTCATCTGTTAGGCGCTGAGATTGCCCAGCCGCAGCTAAAGCGGCCGCTTATCCAGGCGCTGTGCGCCTTTTTGGAACAGGAGCAGGAGCTTAAGAGCCTGGTCATCCAGTTAAAGCAGATTGTCCTATCTGAACGGGATTGATTCAAATAAGTGACGAAAGGAGCAGCCGCGGCATGCTCCTTTCGTTATGACCGTTACAGAGAATCCTACCACAAGTAACCTCATTTTTAACAGGGCGTAGCCTTAAACCCAAGAGGGTTAGAAAAGTTGTTGTGATTTTCGTCACAGATAAAATGCTAACATCGCAAGTAATATGTTAAAATATCAGAAAAGCATTACCTCTTAATTAACTAAATAGTTACCAAGCTATGATTGCTATGGGGTCACACTATAGCAGGAGCAGCTTCTGGAGAGACCGCGGAAATTCCGCGGCGCCGAAGGGTTCACAATCTCAGGCAAAAGGACAGAAGAGTACTGGATATGTATTTGTTATGCTGATCGTTGTCAGCAGGACAAGTATGATTCGATATTCTTATGAACCGGGAGATTGGAGGACATCCAATCTCTTTTTTTTAAATATAAGACTATATAAGCTTCGCGCCTATCGTTTGGTCTTATATTTTTACGAGAAACGTACTTGCGTCTTAAAAGACGCCGTCAGGCGTTTCTTCTTATTGGCACCAATGTATTGCATTCATAAGGGGGAACTAAGTATGGCACAACCAGAATTAAAAAGAGAGCTGGCAAATCGGCATGTTCAACTCATCGCCATCGGCGGCACTATTGGTACGGGATTATTCTTGGGATCGGGCAAAGCGATTCAACAGGCAGGCCCATCCATCATGTTTACGTATTTGATCGTGGGGATCGCCGTGTTTTTCGTGATGAGGGCGCTGGGAGAACTCCTGTTGTCTAAAGCGGGTTATCAATCGTTTACGGATATTGCCGAAGACTATCTTGGATCTCGGGCCGCGTTCATCACCGGTTGGACGTATTGGTTTTGCTGGATCATGACGGCTATGGCTGATGTGATTGCTGTTGGCGTATATGTGCAGTACTGGTTCGATATCCCGCAATGGGTACCTGCTATCGTCTGCTTAATCATTTTATTGGGACTCAATCTGTTAACTGTAAAAAATTTCGGAGAGCTGGAATTTTGGTTTGCTTTAATCAAAGTGATCACGATTCTCGCCTTAATCGGTACCGGAGTCGTTTTGCTGGTCATGGGATTCAAGACGGATGCAGGATCGGTGACGGTAACAAACCTTTGGGAACACGGGGGAGTTTTTCCGAACGGCATTTCAGGCTTTTTATTTTCCTTTCAAATGGTTGTATTCGCCTATGTCGGTGTGGAATTAGTGGGGGTATCGGCAGCGGAAACATCCAATCCGGAGAAAAATATTCCATCGGCTATTAATAAAATTCCTCTACGGATTTTATTTTTCTACGTTGGCGCGCTTCTCGTCCTGCTATGCATTAACCCATGGACGGAGCTCAGTCCGGCAGAAAGTCCATTCGTTAAAACCTTTACTTTAGTAGGAATTCCGGTTGCCGCAGGGATTATTAATTTTGTCGTGTTAACTTCAGCCGCTTCCGCTTGCAACAGCGGGATGTTCTCGACAAGCCGAATTCTCTATAATTTGAGCAAGAACCGCCAGGCATCCTCTCAATTTGCCAAACTGAATAAAAATCATGTACCCGGGAACTCGTTATTCATCTCCACGCTTGTCATATCCGTTGGCGCTCTTTTGAGCAAACTCATTCCGGAGCAGGCTTTTGGAATCGTGACAACCATAAGTGCCATTTGTTTTATTTGGGTTTGGGGCGTTGTTCTCGTCTGCCATATTAGGTATAAGAAGACCCGGCCGGAATTACAGGCCAAATCCAAATTCAAGGCACCCTTCACGCCATTTATTAACTATGTGGTCTTGACGTTGTTTGCAGCGATTCTCATCATCATGCTGATCGCTAAAGAAACTCGTCCGGCTTTATTGCTCACCCCTCTATGGTTTATTCTGTTATTCCTGCTGCATTCGATTCGAAGCAAAAAGGAAAAAAGCAGCAAAATAGCGAAGAACATCAAATAGCTTTGCTGTTATGAGCGCATTGACTTCTCATGGAGTCGGTGCGTATTTTTCTGCTTGGGATCTGACAACTTGCAGTTCCCCCTAGCGGGGTGAACCGTACCACAACTAGCCCCAACCTACTGAAACAGCAAGCTAACGGATAAACCAAGCATTAATATTGCATTTACCGCCATGATTGGTTTATGCTTGGCACGAACAAGATGGGCATGAACAGCGCCCAGCATTAGAACAATAAATAGAGCGGCTGCGTAGTCCTTGTTCCCCGGAATCCAGATCGTTGTTATCATGATCAAGACGCCTATCAATTCTCCAGCGGCAACAACAAACATTGCCCACATGGGGTATTTGTATTGGTTCCAGTGATGAACCATTGAAGGAGTCTGAAACAACTTTAACGAAGCGGATATTGAAAACATAACGATTAATATGAATTGAAATAGGATGACCCAAGTTTGTTCCATCTGTCGCTCGCTCCTTTGTTTTACCCAGTTATATGTTTACTTCCAAAGATAGTCTAATTGAAGTAAACCATTGATGTATGTAGTCTAGAATACAAAGTGATAAGGAAGAGGTATTTGGAAAGGATTAAATATTTATCCAGAATTGATTGGTTTAGTGGACTTAGCGAAGAGGAATTAAGGCGCTTGGACGTTGTAACACCGATCCATACACATGGAAAGGGAGCCGTAGTTGCATCTCCTTATTTGGAGGCAAAGGTATTGTACCTTGTGAAATCAGGGAAGGTTCGTATTTATAAACTGACAGAAGAGGGGAAGGAACTGACACTTGATATTCTAAGGACAGGGCATGTCTTTGGAGAAATGACCTCCTTTAAAACCGGGTCTCATATGTACGCCGTGACGATGGAAGAATCCATCATTTGCGAGATAGACCGGCAACAATTCCACGAGATAATCAGTAAAAAATCAGAACTTGCTTTAAAATATATCGATATCGTAACAGCAAGGTTAACAGAGGTCGAGGAAATGCTCGAGTATATGGCTTATGGAAGCGTGCGAAAGCGGCTTCTGTTTTTGCTGAATAAGCTTTTGGGTAAATTCGGGTCGAATCAATTGGTTGATTCGGAGTGGGTACAATTGGAAATTGGTATCACGCATCAGGAATTAGCGAGTATGACGGGGAGTTTGAGAGAGACCGTAACTTCAATATTAAGTCAGTTGGTTTCAGAAGGTATAGTACGTAAAGAGGGGATAAGAGGAAATTATTGGATACATCAAAGACGCTTACAAGATGCGCTTTCTACATGTAGATAAAAACTTACCGTTAATTAGATATGTAACATAATTAGTTGCAAGCCAATATCCTCAAGACACCTTTCAAACTGTGACCGTAGATCGTGGGAAATGAACACGTTCGTATAGAGCGGAATAATGAGGTGAAATATTATGTCTAAAATTGACAATATGATGGCGATTCTATGGATGCTGAATTCAGGCAGGAAAATTACTGCCAAACAAATATCTGAAAAGTTAGAGATTAATATAAGGACTGTTTACCGTTATATGGATGCACTTTCTGCCAGTGGTGTACCGATTATATCTGACACAGGTCATAATGGGGGGTATACCCTGTTGAATAATTTTATTGAAAGTCCTCTTCTTTTTGATGTTGATGAGCAAACCGCATTACTTCATGCTGCTGTTTTTGCAGAAGAAGCTGGATATTTTTTAGGAGAGGCATTAAACAGAGCAACAGCAAAGCTAAAAATGTATTCAAATCAAGAGCAGGAAAGAATGATCAAGCAACATTTGGAAGGGCTTGAAGTCATAAGTCCAATTGGAAAATCATCTTTGGAGCCAATATTGAAGAAATTGGAGCAAGGTATAGTAAACGAATCATCTGTAGAAATTGAATACCATACAAGTCGTGAAGAGCAACCTAAGCGTAGGATTGTTGATCCATATGGAATTATTTATTGGAATAATAACTGGTATGTCATTGCATTTTGTCATCTAAGGAATGAAATTCGCAGTTTTAGAGTGGGGCGAATTATCCGTATTATTGAAACAGAAAGTACCTTCAATCGTCCAAAGTTTTTTTCGGCAGGTGAATTTTTTAGGAAAAGCCTGCTTCCAGAAGTAGAAGATAAGCAAGGACTTATGCCTTTAGTTGTTGGTGGTAAGACAAGTGCGTTGGATAGCTTATGCGAGCATTGGTTTTTAGGACATCATTTTAAAGAACGGACTTCAAAGAAGGTGACATTTCTACTAGAAGAAGAAGCAATTCATACGTATGTACCGTATTTACTTTTACCCTATGGCAAATCGATTCAAGTAATTGAACCCATAAGTTTAAAGCAAAAGCTAATTGAAGTTCTGTATGAGTTAATTGATTATTATCAAGCTTAAAAACTTTACTGACGGAGGATGTCAGTAAAGTTTTTTTATAATAGGGCATATCGATTAAACCATTACAAAAGGAGTGTGTGTTATGCATACGAGAAAAGTGTACCTTTATGTTTTTGATACTATGTCAGACTGGGAGGTAGGTTACTTAATTGCGGAACTAAACTCGGGAAGGTATTTTAAAAAAGAATTAGCGCCTTTAGAGGTGGTTGCAGTAGGCGTTGATAAAAATCCTGTTACTACAATGGGAGGATTGAAAATACTACCTAGTATTTCTATGGATGAGTGTATTTTGGACAGTACTGATGTTTTAGTTCTTCCGGGCGGAAATACCTGGATAGAAGCAATTCACGAACCTATATTGAAGAAAGTTTCTAAATCTTTAGAAGAAGGCACTGTTGTTGCGGCGATTTGTGGTGCAACAGTGGGACTTGCCAAGATGGGATTGCTAGACTCAAGAAGGCATACAAGCAACAATCTAGAATATATGAAAATGATTTGTCCTAATTATACTGGAGAAAAATACTATGAAATGGAACCAGCAGTAACTGATGGGAATTTAGTGACTGCATCAGGAATAGCTCCGTTGGAATTTGCGATGCATGTATTGAAGGTGCTGGATGTATTTGCACCAGAAACATTACATTCATGGTTCAATCTTTATCAGACTCATGAACCCAAATACTTCTTCGAGTTAATGAATTCTATCAAATAGCTGATAAGTAAACCCAAAATTACTTGATTATATAGAAAAAATCGCACTTATACTCCGATATTCTGATGACCACATTTTCGTTATATGTGAAAGATCAGATCAGATTACACTTGACACCATCGTATTGGTGATATAGCATTGTTTCAAATATTTAAAATACGTTGAAAAGGAATAGTACGGTTTTCCAAGCGAACAGAGAGCTGTTGGACGGTGTGAAACAGCCGTGGAGAAAATCGGAACTCACCTTGGAGTTGCTCACTGAACCAGTAAAGTAAGTGGAGCCGGAGCCTGACCGTTATCTTCAGGAGGATACAAGGTTTGTCCGTTTTTGCAAACCCGTGTCCGTAGAGTGCATGCCGACTATGGCATGAATTCGGAGTGGTACCGCGTAAGATGTCAAAGTCTTTCGTCTCTGTTTAGTGGAGATGAAAGGCTTTTTTTGCGCGTCCGATCTTTGGCAGATAAGCACAGGAAATTGATGAAGGGAAGGATATCCATGAAAAATGTTAAAAAATACACCAGAGGATATTTTATGCCGCCGGAGACAAGCTTGAATTGGACCCGGAAGGAATATATTACAGAGGCGCCGATTTGGTGCAGCGTCGACCTTCGCGACGGAAATCAGGCATTAATCGTTCCGATGAATTTAGAGGAAAAGCTGGAATACTTCAAATTGCTTGTAGATATCGGATTCAAGGAGATCGAAGTCGGATTTCCCGCAGCATCGGAAACGGAGTTCACCTTTTTGCGGACATTGATCGAGCAGGAATTGATTCCGGATGATGTAACGATCCAGGTGCTTACCCAATCGAGGGAGCATATTATCCGCAAAACCTTTGAAGCGCTGAAAGGCGCGAAAAAAGCCGTAGTACATTTGTACAATTCGACATCCGTCGCGCAGCGGGAACAGGTATTCCGCAAATCCAAAAAAGAAATTATCGAGATCGCTTTGAACGGCGCAAAGCTGTTAAAGCAGTGCGCAGAGGAAACGGAGGGGAATTTTCAGTTCCAGTATTCACCGGAAAGCTTTACAGGTACAGAAATTGATTTTGCGCTAGACATCTGCAACAGCGTGCTCGGCGTATGGCAGCCGACGGCGGAGAACCCAGTCATCATCAATCTTCCTGCAACGGTATCCATGTCGATGCCCCACGTCTACGCCAGCCAGATCGAGTATATGAGCGAGCACCTGAAGTTCCGGGAGCATGTTATTTTGTCGCTCCATCCGCATAACGACAGGGGAACAGGTGTGGCGGATGCGGAGCTGGGGGTGCTGGCCGGAGCCCAGCGCGTCGAAGGCACTTTGTTCGGAAACGGGGAAAGAACAGGGAACGTAGACATTGTGACGCTGGCTCTAAACATGTACTCACACGGGGTAGACCCGAAGCTGAATTTTGAGAACATCCCTGCGATCATCGCCGTTTATGAACAACTGACCAAAATGAGAGTAGGCGAAAGACATCCTTACGGAGGTGAGCTGGTATTCACCGCTTTCTCTGGTTCGCATCAGGATGCCATTGCTAAAGGAATGAAATGGCGCGAGGAAAAGGAGCCCCGGCATTGGTCGGTCCCTTATCTGCTGATTGATCCCAAGGACATAGGCAGGGAGTATGAAGGCGATATTATCCGCATTAATAGCCAGTCCGGCAAAGGCGGGATCGGATACGTGCTGCAGATGAAGTACGGACTCGATCTCCCGGCGAAAATGCGCGAAAACTTTGGATACTTCGTTAAAAACGTATCGGATCATCGGCAAAAGGAACTGATGCCCGATGAAATATACCATATTTTCTTGAAGGAATATGTGAATATAAAGACACCTGTCGAGTTTGTCAAATACCGCTTTACAGACAATGAAGATTTTCAAACCGTCGTCACTATACGGATCGGCAATGAAGTCAAGGAAATTGAAGGCACCGGAAACGGAAGACTCGATGCGATCAGCAATGCTCTGCAAACCTATATGGGAATGAATTATACCGATTTGATCTATAAAGAGCACGCTCTGGAAACAGGCTCTAAATCACAAGCTGTCTCTTATATCGGTATCACGGCTTCAGACGGCAGCGTATATTGGGGTTGCGGCATTGACTTGGATATTATGACCTCATCTGTAAAAGCTCTGTTTAGTGCTGTGAATCAATTTAGCCGTAATACCACTAACAGCGCTAACGGTTAGAAGCGCATCATAAATGACTTCTCCCGGCGGATAAAATCCTGGGTATCCAAAAAGTGTTTCTATAAAAAATTAGATAAATATTAAAATCTACAACCAATAGTGATACACTAAGATTAGGTCATAATTGATCCAGAAAAGGTGTGTGACTAGCTCGCGCTCTTACTGGCTGTTGCGCCTAAGCAGGAGCGCCTTACATCCTTTCTGCAAATCGTAGGGTATAAGGATGGTAAAAATGAGCAACGGACAAACGAAAACCAACGTTATTTTAATTGGTGCCGGAATCATGAGTGCGACTTTGGGTTCACTGCTGAAAGAATTAGTGCCAGACTGGGAAATCACCGTGTTTGAACGGCGCGCGAGCGCAGGAGAGGAAAGCTCTAACGAATGGAATAATGCGGGAACGGGGCATTCTTCACTGTGCGAGCTTAACTACACCGCCCTACAACCGGACGGATCCATCGATATTAGCAAAGCTATAAAAGTGAATGAAGAGTATCAGTTCTCCAAGCAGTTTTGGTCTTATCTGGTAAACAGTAATCGGATACGCAATCCGCGGGACTTTATCGTGCCAGTGCCTCATATGAGTTTTGTACAAGGGGAACAGGATGTAACGTTTTTAAAAAAACGATTTAAAGCGCTATCAGACCATCCTCTGTTTCAAGGGATGGAATTTTCCGATGACCCGGCTGAGCTGATGGAATGGATTCCGCTTATGATGAAAGACCGGGCATTGAATCAGCCCATAGCGGCAACTAGGATCGAATCGGGAACGGATGTCAACTTTGGCGCTTTAACGCGCATATTGTTTGATTACTTAAAGAGTAAGAACGTTGATATTAAGTTCAAACATCAGGTTGATGATATTAAACGTACGAGCGACGGCTCGTGGGAATTGAAAGTGCGGAATATGGATAGTGGTACCGTAGGACGCCACACGGCGAGATTCGTCTTTATCGGCGGCGGGGGAGGAAGCCTGCATTTGCTGCAGAAATCTGGTATTCCTGAAGGAAAAGGCATTGGAGGATTTCCGGTAAGCGGACTATTTATGGTGTGCCGGAAACCGGATATTGTAGCGCAGCATCATGCCAAAGTATACGGTAAAGCTGCAATTGGGGCTCCTCCCATGTCTGTTCCGCATCTTGACACAAGATTCATCGACAAGAAAGAATCGTTGTTCTTTGGACCGTTTGCCGGGTTCTCACCAAAGTTTTTAAAATTCGGGTCTGTGTTTGATTTGTTAACTTCTGTAAAACCAGATAATCTCGTCACGATGCTGGCGGCAGGCGTAAAAAACGTTTCATTGACAAAATATCTGATCGAGCAATTGATGTTATCGAAAGAGCAGCGCATGGAAGCTTTACGGGATTTTGTCCCGAACGCCAAAAGCGAAGATTGGGATTTAGTGGTAGCGGGCCAGCGTGTGCAAATTATCAAAAATACGGCTGCCGGCAAAGGAACGCTTCAATTTGGCACGGAAGTGATTAGTGCCGCTGATGGCTCGATAGCTGCATTGCTCGGCGCTTCTCCGGGTGCTTCTACCGCCGTTTCCGTCATGCTTGAGGTCATAGAAAAATGCTTCCCGCAATATATAAAAACGTGGGAACCGAAAATAAAAGAAATGATTCCTTTTTATGGTGTGTCACTGCCTGAAAACCCGGAACTTATGCATGAAATTCATACTTCAACAGCGCGGTCGCTTGGTCTAACTAATGGTGTATGGGAGCATGAGAAAAAGACTCCTGTATTGACTTAATAAAGTTTGCTAACCAGGAATCAGGCCAAGGCGGGGGAGCAGAACATTTGTTTTGCTCCTTTGAATTTTTATTCACTACCTCATGATTCCAGGGTCGGCCGAATACAGCGACTTCGACGTCTTCAAATACACAAATGAGTCCGTGTTCTTGACGTCAGGAATGCTGCGAATTTTTTGAATGATTTCCAGTAAGGAGTTTGTGTTTTGGTAGGCTACTTCAACGATAATCTCATACTTTCCCGCGCAGATCGTCAGAAACGTGATTTGTTCGTACTCGGCAAGAATGTCGGCGACCTTTTCGATATTACCCGACACCTGGATGCCGAGCATGGCTATTTGGGTTGCATTCAATTTGATTAAGTTGGGAATCGCTACGATGCGAATGTACCCTTCCCGGATCAGTCGTTGAATTCTAACGCGTACCCGAGTCTCGGACAACGATACATTTTGCGCTAGCTCCCGATATGAAATGCGTCCGTCGTTGGTCAATATTCGAATGAGTTGATGATCTACCTCGTCAGGAACGTATTCATGATTCGCAGCTTTTGTCATAGTGACTCACCTTTATGAATTTGATTATGTAGATTGTCTAATTTTATCGTATTGAAATTAGAATAACAATTATTTTCACAAAAAAGAAAAGCGAAGCCCGAAAAATCGGCAGCTTCGCTATGTTTCGTTTCGTTATTCATAACTATTCAGACTTGAGTCCCAGCAACCGTTCCAGAATCACTGCCGCTTCAGCCCGTGTCGACGCGGCGGTCGGTTCGAAACGGTTCTCGCTTCGCCCGTTCATCAGCTGCGCCTTCGTCACGGCCAGGACGGAAGCCGACGCCCATTCAGGGATTTCATCGCTGTCGGTAAACACAAGCTCCGCTCGTTGGTCTTGTGCCAAGCCGGCCGCTTTCCCGAGCAGTATAGCCATCTCCGCGCGAGTAATTGACTGATTCGGACGGAATGTCCCGTCCTCGTAGCCAGTAACGATACCGAGATGAACCGCTGCCGCGATTTCCTCCCTCGCCCATTCCGGAATATTCGCCTGATCGGTAAAGCTCAGCCCGTTGTTACTGCTCTGCAGCTGCAGCGTTCGGACGAGCAACCCGATAAATTCCGTTCGTGTAATCGGTTCATCCGGGCGGAACTTCCGATCCGGATCGCCCGTTACAAGTCCCTTACTGAATGCTTCCTGGATCTGCACCTCCGCCCAATGTTCTTTGATATCTTCAAGCATCGCAGCCGGCTCCGGATTGGCGCCAGATGAAACCCCTGCAAGCAACGAAGGTGTCAGCTTAGGCGCCTTGCGGTTCCGTGTGGATTCCTGCAAGTCGTAAGCAAGGCTGAGCAGCTCGGCATCAGCGTACTTCGAACCGAGCAAGCTGATCCCGACCGGGAAGTCATCGGCGAACCCGGCCGGTACGGTGACAACGGGGCGTCCGGTGTAGTTAGCCCAGCCGCAATGGGTTCCGACCTGTTCGGGGTCGATGAGCACGGCCGGGTCTTCGTGGACCTTCGCTGGCGGAGCAGCGACGGTCGGATATGCTAGTGCGTCGAGCTGGTATCCGGAGAAAATTCCGTCTACGCCTTCCGCGAACTTCTTCCGGGCGTCGACTGCGGCCGGGAAGCCTACGGGGTCGCGCGGCTGGTTGTCATCCCATGACACCCATTCTTTAGCGGTTTTCTCCATGTTGGGGCTGCCGGCGATGATGTCGCCGAAGTTGATTTTGTCAAAAGGCTCGGTCAGTGCGGCCAAACCCGCGGGCCACTCCGCTTTGGTGCGTACGAAGTAATCTTCGTGTCCGGTTGTCGCCCAATAAGATGCGTCCGCTGGGGCGTAGGTGTTCCACCAGCTCCGATTCAGCGGGATTTTTACTACCGTGGCGCCTTGAGCTTCCAGCTCGGCGACCGCTTTGTCGACAACCGAGAGGGTGGCATCGGATTCTGTACCCGGGATAAAGTCGTACCCGCCGAACGGCGCGACTACGTACCCGACCCGCGCGCCCTTGAGAGACGTATCAGACAGCGAATCGACATACGATTTCGGTTTGTTGGCATCCGCATTGGCGGTCCAGGGGTCCTTAGGATCGGTTCCGGCGATCACGTCGAGCAGCACGGCCGCGTCCTGGACCGACAGCGCAAGCGGTCCAATCGCATCGCCGAGCGGGTTGTAGTCGACCCCCGCCATGGAGCCGAGCCCGATCGTCGGACGGAAGCCAACTAGGTTCGTAAACGCGGAGACGTCGGTAATGGAGCCGCAAGACTCGGTTCCGAGGCCAATCGCCGCAAAGCTCGCGGCAACCGCGGCGCCCGTGCCGCCGCTGGACCCGTTGATATTTTTCTCGGGGTCGTACGGGTTATATGTCCGGCCGTGGACGGAGCTGACGGTGTCCCAGAACATGGCGAACTCGGCCATATTCGTCTTCCCTAAGATGATTGCTCCTGCGTCTTTCAGCCGCTTGACGGCAGTCGCATCCTCCAGCGGTTGATAGGTCGCGAGAGCTTGATTGCCATGGCTGGTAGGCATATCGGCCGTATTAATGTTGTCCTTTACGAGAACGGGGATGCCGTGCAGCGGGCCGCGAACCTTGCCGCTCGCACGCTCGGCGTCAAGCTCGGCAGCTTGGGCGAGCGCATCTTCGTTGAGCGTCACGATGGTGCCCAAGCCCGGTTTGCCGTTGATCTCTTTGTCATATGCTTTGATCCGGTCGAGGTACTGCTGGACGGCCTCAACGCTGGTAATCTCCCCGGCTTCCAAAGCATCGGCCAGCCTGACGACACCGAGGTCGACAACATCGACATCGCTTGCCGCAAACGAAGTCCCAGGCAGTGGGCCCGTAAAGAGGAGCGCGCTAATGATCGCCACAGGTACAAGGCGCCTAGCGACGGTTCTTGTAAGACGGGAAATGGACACGCCTTTGGATCGTTTTACGTCCGAAATTGATGATAGGTTCATGTAAACTTTTAATTTTTTGAGCAAATGCAGAACCTCCAGTTACGTTTATTTCGAACATGATACAACAGTATGATAATATTAAACAGTTTGCATTTTGGCGTTTTTCGCCTCTTAGGCATCAGAAGTTTTCGATCCTTTATTCTTGTTGTAGCTGCATGAGAACAAGGTATTTTAAAAACAACATACAGTTAATGACAAAAATACACCGAAGTATATGAATAAGTAGCATATTTTAGGAGAGGAATCCGTCGCTTTTTATCAAATTAGCGGCGAATTCACAGGCTACAAAAAGTTAATTTACCTAACATAAGGGTATCATTGACTATGGTAAACTCTGATCCAAACGATGTCATTTACAGCAATATATTTCTAGACGGGGTGGGTCATTTTCACACCGGCGCCGACGGGGCAATTATAGTCGTTACATTTTGCCAAGGTTGTTTTGGTAATATCGTATTTTTTAGCTGCAGCCTTAACGCCAATCTGATCACTTTCAATTTTCTTGTAGAACGGCGAGTTTCTCTGACGCACTATATTGTACTTTTGGTATGAAAAAGATCCCCTCACAGCAGCAGGTTTGATTATTTAACCTGTTACTATAAGGGGAGCCTATCACATTAAGGAGGGCCTCTTTCCTATAAATCTTAAGAGTAATTAATAATTACCTAATTAATTGTATATATTAAATGCTCCCTTGCTACTTATAGAACCAATATTCTTTACTAAAACTCTATAAGTAGAACCTGCTGAAGTGTTATTGAATTGCATGCTGAACCATTCTCCTGATTGATATACAGTACCGTAATAAGATAATGCACTTTCTTGACTGTAACTTGTACTTCCGGTTTTTAACATAAGATCATATTCAATGTATGGTTCTTCACTGTAATCAGAAACTGGTTGCTGCCAACCGCTAATTGTCAAGTTGTAGAGTGCGTTATAAGTAAACTCTGGTCCTACATACGTTGAACTTCCAGCTGAAATCCCTGAAGTCCAATCACCAACTGCAACAGTAGAAGCGGCAGTAATTGTGTTAATAGATTGGATTGGTGAAGAATTAACAATTTCATAATTCCAATTACCATTACTATCTTTAAAGAATGCAACTAATTCTAGGTTTAGTTTCCATGTCCCGGCATCTTTAATAATATGGATAGGGTATTTAGGGTAATCTTCATTATCATCGTAAGTTACATCGATGTTCGCAGTATATTCACTACCAGATATTTTTTGTACGTCTGAAACTTCAAAGGATATTATTTGCTTTGCAGATTCTCCCAAATAATGTGCTTTTGTTTCTTTATCTGGGTACAAACTATCAGTAGAAACATCAAGCATTGTTGTTAAATCATGATTTTTTTCAGCATTAAAATATTTTTGAACTGTACTAACAACTTCTAGTTCCTCTTTACTTGCAAAGTTATCAATATTTTTCAAAAAAAGGATAATATTTCTTTTTCTTTAATATATATTCCTTTTTAGTTTGTTTTAAAATTCTTTTAAATGATGGATCAAAAAATACCTTTGTAACAACAATGTCTTACTGTTCATTTAAAAGGGATCAGAGACTATAAAATCTCATAAAAATTTTTAATATAAGCTAATGTTTTTGTGTGCAAAATAACATTATTGTAAATTGTAATCCCAATGCATAGCAGCAATATGGCTATAACACTGGTTCTAAATTTTGTTTTTTTTAAGCTAGTGATAAATAGTCCGCATAGAAGAAAGAATGCGAACAAATAATGACCAGCGTACAAATACATGTCATAATTAAATGCTTTTAGTCCGTATCCTTCCAAAATATGTAGCGAAAAAGCGAAAGCTGGATACATAAATAAGACCCAGGCCTCTCTGGTTTTTATTTTTATTAAAAAGCCCAAACCGGCAGCAACTATCATGGTAAAGCCAGTAATCGAAACATATATTGGATAACTTTTATTTAGGTCTGTAGCAAAAGCAACAATTTTAGGATCAACCATAGCAATGACAGGAGTCAATATTGGACTTATTACTAACATATATATAGCTTTCCAGTGCTGTTGAAAAGAAAATGTTCCAACGTAACTATACCCGCCATTGTTAATACTTTTGCTGATATTATTGATCCAAGAATGTTTATTAAAAATAATATTTTGAGCAATTGTTAATATTACTACCAATGTTAAAAACACAGAAAGGATTACTAAAAATTTTAATATTGTTTTTTTGTAATGTTTACTAATCAAATTAAAAAACAAGGCTCCGGCAGTTGGTAAAACATTCGTTGAAGTGATTGAAAAGTTGAAAAGTAACAAGATTGCAGAGGGAAGGGTTCGTGTCTTATCTAATTTTCTACTATACTGTAAATACAAAACAGAAATGATTAAAATTAATTGTGCATATGGGTAGGAATCCGGAATAAAAGCTGTAAATATATTATAAGAACTAATACCAAAGAAAATCGCAATCATAAGCGGGATAAAATAAGTTGAGCTACATTTCTGTAAATAAAAATACAAACACAAAACAGATAAAGAATTTATAGCTGATTGAATAAAAAGAAATAACAGGTTGCCTACTGAAAGTTTAGCTATCATGGTTAAAGTACCTGTTACTATATTAAAAAGTGGATGAATAATAGAAGAGTTATTGAATCCATAATACATAGACGGATCAAAATTAAATAGATTTAATCCAAACGGAACGCCATAAAAAGGGTTATGTTCACTTAATATTTTTGTATGTTCCGACATAAATAATATATATGGAATATTTATGAAAAAATAAAAGATATAAAAGCTGGAAAATATTAAAATTGCTCTACAAATATCTTTTTTTGAATTTAAATAATAACTAATAAAATTCATTGTCAGACCTCCAAAGCTAATTAACTAGAATATATATTCCTGTCGTGATAACTACTATCCCAATAATTTGGTATCTGCCAACTTTCTCTTTAAAAAACCAACGGGCAAAAAATAATGTCCAAATAAAGGTAAACGCATTGGCAGGCATTACAACTGTGTAAGGTAATTTCTTAAGTAAATAAATGTTTAACAAAGATCCTAAGCCATAACTTAGCAGCCCACCAAATATATATTTTGTCTTCTTTTGTGTTGCTCCCATCTTAAAAAAAACGCCACCTATAGAACCTAACAGTGTCATCATAATAATAAGTGCTAAAATTTTACTTGTCATAGGATGAAATAGCTATTCCTGTTATTAATAAAATCACGGCTATAATTTTTTTATAATCGATAGACTCATGTAAAAAGAAATAGCCAATTAATAATGCAAAAATATAACTCGTACTCAATAACGGATAGGCAACGGAGAGTTTTTCAATGGAAAAGGATTTAAACATAAATATTGAACTAATACCATAGCATCCAAAACCGAGTATCAGATAAAAAATATTTATGCTTCCCCATTTCCAATAGAGTTGACCTATTGCTGTGAATAGGGAAGAAAAAATCATATATGACTTTCCGTTAACGAGCAGCTTGTACATTTAATTAGCTTCCTTTCTATAATTATTAGTAGGAAATAATGTTATTCAAAAACAGAAAAAATAATGACTAATGTGATTACATATAAAATAACAGTAATTAGGATAGGTTTATCTTCAAACAGGATTTTATCAGGCGCTCCTCCTTTCTGTTCAATATGAATCAGATAAAGATAGCGAAATATTCCAAATATAACAAAAGGAATTGTCAACATTAAATATTGAGTTCGTCCAGAAGTAAACGTAAACAATGAGTAACAAAGTATAGTTGAAGTGGTTACTATACTATTTAACTGGTCTAGCAAAGGAATTGAGTACCTTTTCAAAACTATTCTGTGTGTGTCCCCTTCTCTCAATAAAAATAACTCGTGTCTTCGTTTTCCAATAGCAAGGAACAAAGATAAGAGTAAGATACACATCAGAAACCATGGTGTGATAATAACAAAACCACCTGCTATAGCTCTAATAACAAATCCTGCAGCAATAGACATAATATCAATTATTACAACATGCTTAAGTTTTATTGAATAAGCTACATTCAGTATAAAGTAACAAAGAAGAATTAATAAAAATGATGCATTAAGGAAAAGGGCTATAACAAAAGAACAAAAAAATAAAAAGAAAGCAAAAAAAAGAGCAATAGTTGAATTTAACATACCAGAAGCAATGGGACGTTCTTTTTTAATGGGGTGTTTTTGATCGGCTTCCCTATCATAGAAATCATTAATAATATAGACACAACCTGATATAAAACAAAATAAAATAAAACCAATCAATAAATGGAATAGATTAGTAATTGTAATTTTCTGAAGAGAAAACAATAAGGCAGAAAATACAAGTAGATTTTTACTCCATTGATTAGGACGCATTTCTTTAAATGAGCATTTTGCAGTAATATAAGCCCTTGAGCCACAAGGATTTTCAGGCATAAAAAAGGGACTTCACCCCAATTTGGCGAAGTTTTTCGGTGACCAAACCAAAAACCCCAGAATGGAGGAAGTCACC
>NZ_JAIOGQ010000048.1 GCF_019904135.1 Paenibacillus caui
AAACGGACATGCAATAAAAAAGAGTGAAATTTTCGGATACTTGAAGCGCCACAAACCTTTCAGTTTTTAGTGGCACTCGTATCCGACCTCACTATCATCCCACCCCTAAAGGGGGTGCTATCGCACCCGTAGTGGGCTTTCCCGTTCGGAAAATCTGTAATAGGGCGAAGCCTGCTTCGGATTCATAGGAAGGCGATGAGGATGCCCATCATCGTAAGGAGCATAATCTCACCAGTTCCCGAACCGAACCAGGATCCAAGCAGAGGGCCGATAAAGGAGCCGAACGCAAAACCGCCGAATAAGAAGCCGAACGCCGTATGCGGGGCTTGCGGAACGACTTTCTTGGCAAGCGGGGAAAGAATGCCCGCGAGTCCTCCGAACCCCAGACCGAACATAAACGCGAGCAGCACAAGGCCGATGAGCGAGCCGCTCAGCATGAGAATTCCGATTCCGCTCAGTACGTTAAGCCCCAAAACAAGATTGCGGGCGGCCAGTCCACCGCTCCGATCGGCCAATGCTCCACCGAAAAAACGTCCTGTACTGTTGCCGATGGACATGAGGACGACCGAAAGCGAAATCCATGCCGGGGAAGCCGACAGATGGCCGATCAGGTTCCCGATTTCGGCAAAGATCATCGAGCATAACGGCGCTGTAAGGACTAAAATGGCCGCGCTAACAAGCAGTTCGCGATTTTTCAATACGGTGAAAAATTTGACGGACGCTTTCGCCGTCCGCTCTGGCGTCGCATACTTCGGCAGGATGAAAACTCCGATCCAACCAATGAGCGTCAGTGAGGCGACAACGATGCGAAGCGAATCGATCCAATTCAGATCCGCTGCCAAATGATTGAACAAAGGGGCAACGACAACGGCGGACAGGCCGTAAATCGCAATCAGCAATCCGCTAATGCTCGTTCACAGCAACAAAACAAGCTGACACCGGTAGAGTTCCGGCGTCAGCTTGTGGCTTAGTTTTTTTCAAAATGGAGTAGTGCCAAACAAAATGCGGATTTCGCACGCTATTTTACTTAATAGACTTCGTAGTTTTGTCCGGTTTGAGCTCCTTCTACACTTTTTTTAAACGCAAGTGCTACACGACTGGCAGGAACTGCTTCAAAACCTGGGAAAAACTCACCATATTTGTCTAACGATTCTTGTAAGACATTAGGACTAACACTGTTTATACGAATACCTCTTGGCATTTCAATTGCTGCAGATTTTACAAATGCTTTGACACCACCATTTGCCATGGCTGCTGATGCGCCCTGAGGAATTGGATCATCCATCAGAATTCCAGTCGTTAAGGTAAAACTCCCTCCGTCATTAACATAATCCATTCCTAAAAGGACTAAATTAATTTGACCTTTAAGTTTACTCTCAATTCCTATTTCATTTAACTTCGGCGTTAATTCTGAAATCGGGCCAAAATGCGCACCACCTGTTGCACTAATGACTGCATCGACTTTTCCAACCTGTTTGTACATGTTCTTAATGCTGTCGACAGAGGTAATATCAACGACAACATCCAAGCCATTTCGTCCCGCCCGAATAATTTCATGATTTTTTCCCAATTCTTTAGCGACTGCTTGTCCAATTGTACCACTTGCACCAAAAATAATTACCTTCATTTGAATCCATCTTTCTAAATACTAAGCCTGCAGCTCCCGGCGCTTAACAGCCGACCGTTTGGCCAGCAGCGCAGGAAGGCTGAAGAACACAACCCAGTAAAATTCCACAATCGCTATCCCCGATATCGCATCAAGGATAACATGCTGCTTCATAAACAGTGTCGAAACAATAATCAGCAAGGACATCGTACTGATCAGAGACGCGTTCCAACGATTTCGTGCAGGGCTCGTGAGGATCATGCGCATGACCATATAGCTTGAGAAGACGTGAATGCTCGGAAAGCAATTATAAGGCTGATCGCGATGATAAATAAATCTTACAAGCTGGGAAAATACGTCGTTCCCGGTAACCTCAGGCCGGGGCACGGTCGTCTGAAATACTGTATAAATGGCATAGCATGTAAGAGCACAAACGGTGTACAGCAGAAGCGACCGGTAATACGAAGTACGATCCCGGAAGAAAAAATAGACCAGACAGGCGTAAATATAAAAGATCCAGACGCCGTAAGGCAATGCAAAAAATTTAATGAACGGTATCGCGCGATCCACTTCGGTAACAAGGGAATACACACGCTTCGTCGGGTGGTTCACGAGTGCGTAGATGCTTCCGAGGACCGGGAAAATCAGCATAAGCAATAGTGGCGCCCACCTCGGCAAGGATCTCGAGAACCAATGATACGCTTTTATCATTCCAATATCAAAACCTTCCATTTGCAAAATCGGACAAAATGGCTGTGCCTTCAGACATATACTGACTCATTTTACTTCGGTATTGGAAATCCGGCAACAAGTTTTAACCGTTTGCTCTTGGCGCCCCCCTGGGGTTCTCATCCCCAGACGTATAAAAAAGCTCTCCATGACGGAGAGCTTTTTGTTGTTACGTCCCAGGAGGGATTCGAACCCCCGACCGACGGCTTAGAAGGCCGTTGCTCTATCCAGCTGAGCTACTGGGACATATGTACGGACAACGGTAATAATTATAGCGCAAATTAAAATTTTTTCAAGCCCCTGCCAAGCTTTGGATGGAAATTGTAACATTTTTCAGGCCGGCCGATGCTTGTTTCAATCCAAATTAGGGTAATATAAAATATCGCAGGTTTCAATTATGTAAAGAGGTGTCGTGTCATGCGTCAATGGCTGTCCGCCTTATCGTACTTCAGCATCTTTTTCGCACCGTTCCTGTTTCCGATAATCATATGGGCCATCTCCAGTGATGCCTATACTCGCAGGCATTCGTTAAGAGCGCTGGTCTCCCATCTGTTTCCCTTTATTGCAGCCATCCCGCTGCTGTACTCCATCTTCTCTATCGGCAGCGCCGGCTCCATACTGGGATACCTCATCCTGTTTGCCCTTTTCTATTTCGGAGCGTTTGTATATAACGTTGTGCAAGGAGTCCGCGTTCTTGCCGAAGAATGATATTGGGTACAGGGCAATTGGTATTTGCCAAAGGCCCTATCAAAAAAAGTGTTAAAAACTAAAACCCCCGCAGCCGGGGGTTTTAGTTTTTGGCATGTTAACAAGCCTATAAGTTCTCGCTAAGCTTCTCGGCAATATTTCCATATGCGAGCAGTTTCTCTTTGAAAAGCTCTTGCCAGGCTTTTCCGTTTTGAAAGGTTTCAGCAGTTCCGGGGCCGAATTCCTCCTCCGCAATTTCCTCATAAGCATTGTGCAAATTGTTGTTGTACCAGTCAAGCTCGGGATCAGTATCCATTTGGTACATATGCACAATTTCATAATCGTTTTCCTGAGGAGACTTGGCCACATAGACAAGAAGGTTTTGCTCTCCGGGCTTGCCTGAAGTCACCTCAATTTCCGCGCACCGTCTTCCTTCAAGCTCCGACATTCTGCGGAATTCCGCTTTTTGGATGTTGAACATGTCAGCATTCCCCTTCCCAGTTTGTTGTACGGATCGGCTTATGCATCCGCTTCCTCTATAGTTTTCCATAACGGACAGACATTTTATGCCCTTGTTCGGCATAATGTGTTAATACTTTGCGGCTAAGAGAATGTAAAACAGAGGTACGGCCGATAGAGAGGATGAACGAGAGCATGTGTGGAATAACCGGATTTATCGAGTGGGGCCGGGATTTAACTCAGGATTCCGAGCTCCTGGTGAATATGACCGAAACGATGTCCAAACGGGGACCCGACGCTCATGGAACCTGGATTTCGAATCCCTGCGCCTTCGGCCATCGGAGACTAAGCGTTATGGACCCGGAAAATGGCGCGCAGCCCATGACTATTTACGATGACGATTCGCTATACACCATTGTCTACAACGGGGAACTCTATAACGCACCCGAATTAAAAAGAGAGCTTCAGACAAGAGGGCGGCAGTTCCGGACGGAATGCGATACGGAAGTGCTGCTTCAATCTTATGCCGAATGGGGTCCGGCTTGTGTAGACCGCCTGAACGGCATTTTTTCGTTTGCCGTGTGGGATAGCGTGAACCAGCATGTCTTTTTTGCCCGCGACCGTCTGGGGGTAAAGCCGCTGTTCTACAGCGAGCAGGATGGGCTGCTCGTGTTTGGCTCGGAGCCGAAAGCGATTCTGCAGCATCCCCGGGTAGAAGCGGTCGTTGACGCGGAGGGGCTCGCGGAAGTATTCGCAATCGGACCGGCCCGAACGCCGGGGCATGGCGTATACAAGCAATTGAAGGAGCTTCGCCCTGGGGAGGCGATGATTTACAGCCGTTCGGGACTGCGGATCTATACCTATTGGAAGCTGGAAAGCCTGCCTCATGAAGACAGCGTAGAACAGACAGCCGAGAAACTCCGCTCGCTGCTGAAAGACACGGTCGAACGCCAGCTCATCTCCGACGTTCCGATCTGTACGCTTCTTTCCGGAGGGCTGGATTCAAGCGCCCTGACTGCGCTGGCCGTCAAATATTATCAGGAAACCGGCCAAGGTCAGGTTCATACTTTTTCTGTAGATTATGTGGGCAACGACAAGCATTTCAAAGAGAACAGCTTCCAGCCCGGGGCTGACGGGCCATGGATTGCGAGAATGGTCGACGAATTAAAGACAAAGCACCACTACATTCTGATCGATACCGAATCTCTGGTGGAAGCCCTTGACGATGCGACGGAAGCCCGGGATCTGCCGGGTATGGTGGACGTCGACTCCTCACTGCTCTTATTTTGTCGGGAAATCAAGAAACAGGCGACTGTCGCGCTATCCGGCGAAGCCGCAGACGAAATTTTCGGCGGGTACCCCTGGTTTCACCGGAAAGAACTGAGAGACTCCGGAACCTTCCCCTGGTCGGTATCGAGCGGTTTCAGAGCCGAATTGCTTTCCCCAGAATGCCGAGAGTTGATCAAACCGCAGGAATATATAAACAGACGCTACAGCGAAGCTTTAGCCGAAGTGCCGCCGCTGGAAGATGAAAATGCCGAAGACGCCAAAATGCGGGTTCTCTCTTATTTGAATATCACCCGCTTTATGCCGACCCTGCTGGATCGCAAGGACCGCATGAGTATGGCCGCCGGCCTTGAAGTCCGGGTTCCTTATTGCGATCACCGGCTGGTGCAGTATGTATGGAATATTCCATGGAGCATCAAGATGACCGGCGAACGGGAAAAAGGAATTTTGCGCAAAGCGCTGGAAGGCGTTCTTCCAGAGGATGTCCTTTACCGGAAAAAGAGTCCTTACCCCAAAACGCATAATCCCGCTTATCTCGATGCCGTAAGAACTCAGATGCTGGCCGTTCTCGATGATCCGTCTTCGCCGATTCTTCCCCTCATTGACAGCAAAAAACTGAAGGAGATTGCGGCGGCCACAACCCCTGCCTCCCAGCTTCCCTGGTTCAGCCAGCTCATGTCAGGGCCGCAGCTGTTTGCTTATTTAACGCAAGTGAACCGTTGGCTGAAAGACTATCATGTGTCCATCCGCTAATCTGCCTATATATAGTTATAACCTATAACATTTATCCTGATAATATATTTCTATTATTAATCCGTTTGTGCCACAATAGATGCATCCATAATTAGGAGGATGCATCAATGAACCAGTGGAAACCCGATTCCTATGACAGACAGCTGTCTTTCGTATCCGAATACGGCAAAGACCTGATTGAACTTCTGAAGCCCGCTAGCGGCGAAACCATCCTGGATCTTGGCTGCGGCACCGGCGATCTGGCAAATGAGATTGCTGGCCGCGGGGCGATCGTTACGGGCATCGACTCTGCCGAAACCATGGTCGCCAAGGCGGCCGCCAAATACCCGAATATAGCTTTCGAGGTGAAAAACGCCGAGCATTTTACGATGCCGGCTCCCTATGATGCCGTCTTCTCCAATGCCGCGCTGCACTGGATGAAAGACGCTGCCGGCGTCATCTCGTCCGTGTGGAATGTGCTTAAGCCGGGAGGCCGATTTGTCGCCGAGTTCGGCGGGAAAGGAAATATCAACGTGCTGCAAACCGCTATCCAGTCCGTCCTCCGCACAGAGTTCGGCATCGACGGCGAGCAGCGCTGCCCTTGGTATTTTCCCAGCATTGGCGAATATGCGCCACTCCTGGAGCAGCAGGGGTTTGAAGTCAAGTTCGCCGTCCATTTCGACAGGCCAACCCGGTTGGCGGATGGAGAGCAGGGGGTCGCGGGCTGGATCGCGAATTTATGCGGCGACTTTCTGGAAGGACTGCCTGAGCACGATCAACAGGTTGTCGTGGAGCAAGTCAGCCGAATCGTCAAACCGATTTTATGGCAGGAAGATGCGTATTATGCAAGATTACAAACGGATCCGAATTGCGTGCTTCAAACCCGTGAGAAGGGGATACCCCCTTCCTTAAACTTGCAGTTATTATGGCCATTAGGGTTTCTCTACAAAATGAGGACGGCATCCGCTCGGATGCCGTCCTTTTTTTGCAAATGCTTAAATTCCGCCCCCAAGCTGCTCGGCAAGCTTGCGCAGAGCACGCCCGCGATGGCTGATGGCCTGCTTCTCCTCCAGAGTGAGCTCAGCCATCGTCTTGTCGTATTCGGGCAGGAAGAACAGCGGATCATAGCCGAACCCTCCGCCTCCCGCGGGTTCAGACGTAATCCAGCCCTGCACCTCGCCTTCCGCTTCCACAAAGCTGCCCGTATTCGGATCGTAATAAGCCAGGCAGCATACGAAACGTGCCGGACTAAGCAGCGGCTGCTCCGTATCTTCGCCTATCGTCAGCTTTTCAAGCTCCGCAAGCAGCTTTTTATTGTTTTGCTCGTCCGTAGCATGCTCTCCGGCATAGCGCGCCGAGTAGACGCCGGGCTTTCCGTCCAGCCTGTCCACGCATAAACCGGAATCATCCGCCAGCACGGGCTGACCCAGTAAATCCCCGGCCTCCTTGGCCTTTTTGCGCGCGTTTTCGGCAAACGTTGCACCATCCTCGACCACCTCCGGCACATTGGGGTAATCGTACATGCTGCGGACCGGTTTTCCGAGGAAGGCCAGAGCGTGAGCAAATTCACGCACTTTGCCCTTGTTGCGGGTCGAGACGATAATAACCTGTTCGCTCATCATACGCCACTTCCCGATGAACCGCCCGCAATTTTCCCGGCAATCGGCCCCAGCGCCTCGCGCTGCTGGACAATGAGCTCGGCGATTCCTTTCTCGGCAAGGGCGAGCAGGCCGTTCAGTTCTTCGCGGGAGAACGGATTTTCTTCTCCTGTGCCCTGAACCTCAACGAATTTGCCCTGTCCGGTCATGACGACATTCATATCTACCTTCGCTTTGGAATCCTCATCATAGTTAAGATCAAGCAGAAGCTGCTCTCCAATAACGCCTACGCTGACCGAAGCCAGAAAATCCGTCACCGGGAAGACAGACAAATGGTGTTTGTTCGCCAGCTTGTCAATCGCCATCGTCATCGCAACAAACGCTCCGGTAATCGAGCTTGTTCGGGTGCCCCCGTCCGCCTGAATGACATCGCAATCAATCAGAATCGAACGTTCGCCAAGCGCCTCCAAATTGACGACCGAACGAAGCGCCCGGCCAATAAGCCGCTGGATTTCCATCGTCCGGCCCGTCAATTTGCCTCTGCTCGCTTCGCGCTGGTTCCGCGAATGGGTTGCCCGCGGCAGCATGGAATACTCCGCGGTAATCCAGCCTTTTCCCTGACCCTTCATAAATGGGGGAACCTTCTCTTCCACAGTCGCTGTACAGATTACTTTCGTATCGCCGACTTCAATGAAGACGGATCCTTCTGCATATTTATTCGTATTAACAGTCAATTTCATCTGCCTGCGCTCGTTCTGAGCACGACCTTCCAGTCTCATATTCTGCCTCCTACATTTCATCCTGTCTTACGCTTTCCCTATTCTACCAAAGTACCGCTGCAAAAGCACCTTGCCTAAGCCGTCCCCGCACAGCTAAGCAAAAAAAAGAGACCGGGTAAGGTCCCTCTTGTTGAAAATAATAAGTCCGACCGGCTTGGCCCCTGCACCGGTATCGTTTAAACCGAAAGATCGTTGATTTTCTCCGGTCTCGTCACAGGATCGCTGTACTGCCGGTTATCGCTGTCCACCACGTTCCGGTTGTCATTGAACGTAATGCGTACCTTGCTGCCTTTGGAATTTTCCGTAACCGTAAGCACGACGGCCTGCAGCATTTGAGCCGGAATTCTCTCCCCGCTTTCGAACATATCGTCATTCAGCGCAACGTTCACGATGCCGTCTTTCGAAGATTCCACCGATTTGACGGATGCGGTCTCGGTCAGCACCTGCTCCAGCCCGTCTCCCTGGATCGGCCCTTGGATCAGTTGGCCAAGCGCCGCCTTCAACGGATCCTGGTTAACAGGAACAAACCGTGTGACCGGTACAAAATACGGATCCCCGTCCTCCGAGGTAGCCGTAAAGTAAACCGTAACCGCCGTCGTCCTCGAAAGGCTCGTTCCGTTGTTCAGCTCCAGGTTAATACCGACGGAACGGTTTAACGGATGCGTCAGCGGGGTATGATCGGCCGGCATTTCATTCAGCCGCTGGCCGTCCACCCAAATTTCTACGGCGTTCACGCCTTCTTCCTCTGTCAGCGTCCAGGTAACAGCCTCCAGTATTTTGCGCTCATCTTTGGCGTCATACCCTTCGAATTCTTTGGAAAATTCTACAACAGCCAATTTCTGATCGGCGTTCAAGGAAACCTTGACTTCGGTTCCTGCCGGCAGCACGCCGCTGAACCCCGAGGGAAGCTCGGACTGGTACGGCCCGTCCTTCACAAGCACCTCAAGACTGCGAGCCAGGGGATCATCATTGGCCTTGATACCGCTCGTTTCTTTCGCATCGCTCGTACCTTTGGGATCGGCTGCAGACGTTTCCTGCGATTCAGTTTTGGCAGCTTGATCATCCGCCGCGCTGTCATTCACGCCAAGCGGCAGCGATACCGGGGCAAGCAGCCCTTGTCCATTTTCCAGGTAGACGGTCGTCAAAGAAGCCGGATCATGGGCCACTTGTGCCGTTGTCGGGGTTTCGCCGCCAAGCATCTGTTCTTCCACGCCGGCAGGCGGAGGGTCGATTTGCGGTGAAGGGTTTGCTCCGAAATAGGTGCAGCCTGACAAGAGCAGCGGCAAGGCAAGCGCTCCGGCAGCGGCAGTCATTCTCCATTGAGGTAATACTTTCATATGCGGGGTCCTCCCTACGTTTTTTGAGGTGGTTTGTACTACTATGTATACGAGCCCTGATTTTAAAAATAACTATATTTTTACGGGATATGGACACTATATATTGATGACGAGGTGATAAAATGGAGCAACCGAAGGTCCCGTACGCGCTGAACAGCAAAAAGGTCGCCGATGCGACCCGGGAATGGCTGCTGAGACGCGGCGTTAAAGTGGAGCAGATTGCCGAGCTGGTTTTGCTGCTGCAGAACAAATACTTTCCGAATCTCACGAAGGAAGAATGCATTCACAACGTTGAAAGGGTGTTGTCCAAGAGAGAGGTCCAAAACGCCATTCTGACCGGCATTCAGCTTGATATTCTGTGCGAGCAGGAGCTGCTCATTCCCGAACTGCAGGATATGATCAAGCACGATGAAAGTTTGTACGGCGTGGATGAAATTTTGGCCTTTTCCATTCTCAATGTATACGGAAGCATCGGTTTTACGAATTACGGTTATGTGGACAAGCTTAAGGCCGGCATCCTTGAGCAGCTGAACGATAAAAGTCTGGGTCCGGTCAATACGTTTCTGGACGATATCGTTGGCGCTGTGGCCGCTGCGGCAAGCAGCCGGATCGCCCACCGCAAGCAGGCCGAGCGCGAGCAGGCGAAAGGCGAGTAATCCGCCCATACGCTGGGTGAGAAAGGCTCTTCCGGTACCAAGTAAAGCTTCCAGGGTGCAGGGCAGCAAGGCTCTGATCATTATGCAAAAGAAAAGGCAGCGAAAAGGACCCATTTCCAGTCCCTTCCGCTGCCTTTACAGTAGATCAGCGTCTTGCGGAGAACTCCGCCATCACAAACCGGTCGCTCCCCTCTTCGTCCGTTTCCATCCTGACCTGTCCACGGCGAACGAGCTCAATCAAATGAGCAAGGCTCTCCGACATGGCGAACCGCATTTGATGAATGCCGAGCGTGTTCCCAAACAGGGCCAGACAAATCTCATAGGCGTTCTTCGGCCCTTGCCGCAAAAGTCCCAGCACCTTCGCAAGCCGCTCTTCGTGATGGGCAATTAGCGCTTCCGTCCGGGAGCGGAAATAATCAAACGGCCGCCGGTGCCCCGGATAAGCCATTTTCACCTCATAGCCGGACAGCTTCTGCAGCCCATCCAGGAAAGTTTGCAGAGGCTGCGGGTCGCCTCCCGGATAGAGGCTGATATTCGGCGAAATTTGCGGCAGCACCGCATCCCCGCACAGCATAATGCCTTCTTCGCGCAGATAGAACGACAAATGGCCGGAAGCATGCCCGCCCGTTTCAACAGGCTGCCAGCTGCGCCCCCCCATCACAAGACGATCGCTTTCGTCAATATAGGTCACTTCAGGCGCCGGGTTGACCTGAGGGAAGAAGCTCTCCAAATGAGGCGGAAGCTGTCCGGCGATTTTCCGGGGCAGGCCGTGATGCAGGAACAGGGGCGGCAGTTCCGCATTCATCGCCCTTCCTTCATCCCACATCAGGCGAGCCTCCCGGTGGCTTCTTTCGGACATCAGAACTTTGGCTCCTGTCAGATTCTGAAGGTATCCGGCCAAACCGTAGTGGTCAGGATGATGGTGTGTAAGCACAATCTGCTTGACCTGCTGCGGCCGGATATGAAGCTGCCTCCAAATGTCTGCCCATTCCTGCTCCGTTGTCTCCGTTCTGGGCCCCGGGTCGATGATCGTTATGCCTTCTTCACCCCGGAGGATGTAGCTGTTAACCTGACGCAGCGGCGGCGCCATGGAGATCGGAGCCTGAATCAGGAACCCGTTCTCCCAATCCCGAATTTCCGGCATCGTTACACCCTTCTTCCCACCATAATCATCCGCGGCGATTTCAGAATATCGTATTCATCTTCATCATAGCTTCCATGAACGGCATCAAGAGTGAGACCCGCCTCACGGAGCATTCCCTGGAACTGCTTGAGGGAGTAGAGCTTGATACGCTCCAGATAGCGGCGCGGCTCTCCCCGATCTCCTTCCGCCATCGTAATTTCTATCCGTTTTTTGACAAAGCCGTGCTCAATCGTTCGCTTCTCGCTGATTCTTTGCCCATCATCCACACGCTCGGATGCGGGCACGAGTTTGGACGCCGTATATTCAGGGTTAAGAAAATCTATAATAAATCGTCCTTCCGGCTTCAGCACCCTTCTGACCTCCTTAAGAACTTTCAGGTGCTCGGTATCATGTTCAAAATAACCGAAGGAGGTGAACAAATTCACCACAGCGTCAAACTGCTCATCCTTGAACGGAAGGTTCCGCATATCCGCCTTCTTCCAGGTTATACGCCCTTCAGGGTCATTCCTTCTTGCCTCGCGCAGCAGCACGTCCGACAAATCCACGCCCGTTACCTTATACCCGGCCTCCTCCAAAGCCATGGAGTGGCGGCCCATTCCGCAGCACAAATCAAGAATTTCCGAACCCTTCCCCAAATCCAGCCATCCGATCATCTGGTGCACTTCCTGCTTGGCGCCCCTTACGTCCCGGTGCTTATAAACGAGCAGGTAGTCTTCCCCAAAACTTTGCTCATACCATTCCGTCATCGAACCCGTCCCTCTCCTGAACTGTCTCTTTGGTATATTGATATTTTATAACCTTTTGCCGGGAAACATCAAATACATGGAAAAAGCCGGAGGCTTCAAATGCCTCCGGCTGCTTGGGCCTGCATGACTGAACCGAAACTATTCGTTTGGCGTGGTTTCAGCCGCTCCTTCCTTGTCCGTCGCTTTCTTTTCAATGGTATTCGTGATCTTGGCTTTTGATCTTAAATCCTCAAGCCATGACTGCGACATTGAGGAAACCTGCTGTGTAATGAGCACGTCCTTGATCTCTTCCTTCTTCTCTTCAAGCGTAGCCGTATGGGCTGCTTTCGTATCCGTTACCTTAATCACGGCATAGGTGCCTGCGCCCGTTTTGATCGGAGTGCTGATTTCGTCCTTCTTCAGCTTGAAGGCTTCGTCCTCAACAGCTGTATCCAGAGCTCCGGAACCTTTGCTGAAGAAGCCGAGATCCCCTCCGTTCTCTTTGGTTGCGGTGTCTGTGGATTTCTCCTTCGCAAGAGCGGCAAAATCCGCTCCGCCCTGAAGCTGCTTGACGATTGTCTTGGCTTCCGCTTCGGTGGCTACAACGATCTGGGATGCGCGGACCTGCGCAGGGGTATCGAACTTCGCCTTGTTTTGCTCAAAATACTGCTTGATCTGTTCGTCTGTGATCGTTACTTTTGGTCCGAGCAGCTTGCGGATTTGCACTTCCCGCTTGAGCTGCTTCTGAAAATCCTCTTCGGTCATTCCATTCTGCGCAAGCAGCTGATTCAGAGAATCCTCGGAGCCGAATTGCTTGATGTAGAAGTCTCTCTCCTTCTTAACATCCGCATCCGTCACCTGGACCTTCGCATTCTCGGCTTCCTGACGGATCAGCTCGTCATCGATCATGCCGCTGAGCGTCTGTTCGCCGCCGGCTTTTACCAGGGCATCATATAGCTGCCCTTTTGTAATCTTGACATTGTTGACCGTAGCAACCGCCTTTTCGGAATCCTTCTGCGCGAACGGGCTCTTGAACAATGAAATGACAAGCAGCACGGCCAGCAGCAGGGAAATGCCGATCCATACCTGGTTGCCTCCGCGTTTCACTGCAGTCTCTTGGGCCTCCCCGGCGGGTTCTTCCCCCGAAACGGCCGCCAGCGCTTCATTGCCTCCACCCGTACCCGTTACGGCGAGCGCTTCAGCTTGTCCTGCCACAGGCTCGTCTGCCGCTTCTCCAGCTTTATGTTCTCCTTCAACCGCCTGTGCCTGCTCCTCTTCAACCGGCTCAGGGGCCTTTGGATCCATTCCTTGTCCTTGCAAGTCCTTTTTCTCTTCTGCCATGTAATAAATGACTCCCTTCTTATTTTGCTAAGCTTTTATTAAGATACCAGAAACCCGGCTTCAAAACCTTAAGGTTTACTAAAAATTATGCTTCATCTTTTTAAGGTTCCTTTAATGTTAACAAAGGATACATGGTTTCAGGGAATGATTTCCGTATTTGGACCAAAACGTAGTACAATATAATGTAGACTTAAGCCAGGGAGGAAATAGAAGGATATGAATTACACCGATTATTTTGCCGATCGAAAAGAGCAGCATTTAAATGAGTTAAAGGAATGGCTGTCCATTCCTAGCATTTCGGCTATTTCAGAGCATAAACCCGATGTCAACCGGGCGGCCAAATGGCTTGCCGATGCGTTGACCCATGCGGGACTGGAACACGTAGAGATCCATGAAACGAACGGCCATCCGATCCTCTACGCCGATCATCTGCACGCGCCGGGCAAACCGACCGTCCTCGTCTATGGACATTACGATGTGCAGCCTGTCGATCCGCTCCATCTGTGGGAGACGCCTCCGTTCGAGCCTGCGATCCGTGACGGCAAGCTTTACGCACGCGGCGCAACGGACGACAAAGGCCAAATCTTTCTACATATTAAAGCGGCTGAAGCGCTTCTTTCCCAGGAGAAAGAGCTTCCGGTCAATCTGAAGTTCTGCATCGAAGGCGAAGAAGAGGTAACCAGTCCGAATCTGCCTATTTTTCTCGAGGAAAATAAAGAGAAGCTGGCTGCCGACGTCGTGCTGATTTCAGACACATCCCTGATCGAAAAAGGCAAACCGGCGATTTCCACCGGACTGCGCGGACTATGCGCACTGGAAATCACGCTGAATACGGCAAATACCGACCTGCACTCGGGAACCTATGGCGGGGGCGTGCCGAATGCGCTGCATGCCATCGTATCCCTGCTGAATTCGCTGCACGACGCTGACGGCCGTGTTGCGGTCGA
The DNA here is from genome assembly GCF_019904135.1 of Paenibacillus caui. Taxonomy (GTDB): domain Bacteria; phylum Bacillota; class Bacilli; order Paenibacillales; family Paenibacillaceae; genus Fontibacillus; species Fontibacillus caui. Next base: position 14,028 of record NZ_JAIOGQ010000048.1, read on the forward strand.
AGGCTTCTATGACGACGTGCTTCCGCTGTCCGAAGAAATGAGAGCCGAATTCAAGAAACAAAATGTTGACGATGACAAGATCAGAAAGGATCTTGGGCTCAGCGCCTTGTTCGGCGAGCCTGGATATTCATTTGTCGAGAGAACCGGGGGCCGTCCGACGCTCGAAATCAACGGCCTGTACGGGGGCTTCCAGGGCGAGGGCACCAAGACGGTCATTCCGAAGGAAGCCCATGCCAAAATCACATGCCGACTTGTAGCCAATCAGAATCCGCAGGACATTCTGGACAAGATTGAGCGGCACCTCCATGCGCATTTGCCCGCTGGCGCGAGCCTGAAAATGGTGGGGGGAGAAAAAGCGTTCGCATTCAATATCGATCCTTCCCAGCCTTTGCTGCAGAAAGCGGCCGACGCTTATGAGCGTGTTTACGGCACACGCGCCCTGTTCACGAAAGACGGCGGTTCGATTCCGATCGTCGAAACGCTGTCCCGCGTGCTGTCCGCACCTGCCGTTATGATGGGCTTCGGACTGCCCGACGAAAATCTGCATGCGCCGAACGAGCACTTTAATATTGAAAATTTCGATAAAGGGCTCCTGACCATTGTCGAGTACCTGAAGTCCCTTTAAGCCAAAGCAAAAGGGAGTCCTAGCTGTCTTCAAAAAAAGAAACCTCCAAAATACTGATCTGCAGTAGATTTGGAGGTTTCTTTCACTTAATAAGTCAATTGATCCAACACTACATCTCCGCTATCACGATGATCGTAGTTGCAGATCAATTAAGACCAAGTTGATGAAACCATGATTTTGAAGATAAATTCAATTCGATATTTAATTCAGTGCATCTGTCTAATTGGAGGGGACATATCCCTATACACCATTCATTGCTCTTTCAACGTTTATGATATAATACAACAAAGAAAACCAAGCGAGGTGAAGCCGATGAAATGGGGAGAAATTATCGAATTGCATCCAAGTCGTTTTGTATTGGTGGAAGCGATAAAAGCAAGCTCCAATAATCGTGTGCGTCAATTGGAGGATATGGCGGTTATTCAGGATTACGACAATCCGCAAGAAGCGTGGAGCGGATACAAACACTTTCACAAGGTGCATCCGACACGTGAACTGTACGTATTCCATACCAGCCGCAGCGATGTAGAAGTGGTTGAAGAGTTCTTCTCAGGCGTGCGGCAGCGCCCATGAAGATACATCTCCAGCGTGGATTGCCTATTGTCTCTGTGACCTTAACTCACAACGAACAATCGATTATTTTACCAAACGTCCTGTTCGATACTGGCTGTGCAGCAACGGTATTTGATACTGATGTGCTTGCTCAGATTGGCATTTACATTGATTTCATAAACGGAAGAGCAAAGCGAATGTATGGAGTAGGGGGAACAAGTGAAATTTGCTATGAGCAGATGATCCCTGAGCTTCAAATTGAACATTTTGCTTTGAATGATTTTCCTATCCAACTTGGATCCATACAAGAGCCTTACGGCTTTGACGGCATACTTGGCATTGATTTTATGATAAGAGCCGAATGCAAAGCCGATTTTGAAACAATGGAGATTAAGTTTGCCAATTAAATAATGTACGATGAAAAAATGCGCCTCACAAGGTCTAATGTTCCCCTCACAAAGTGCTGCGCAGTTTCTAACATTCGTTTGGATTTACTCTAAACCCCAATAAAATCAGCGTTTTCCACCTCTCACCTCAGGGTGTGTTTCAAACCACATCTCCTTCGAGATGCGGTTTCATACGGTTTTTTCACTGATAAACAACAGCAGCAATATTCGCTAAAGATTTCATAGAATAAACAAAAAAGCCTTTCCAACACTCCTGAAAGAACCAGGATTTTGGAAAGGCTATTTGCAGTACAAGGAACCTTGAAGCTCATCAAATCTTAAGCTCCCCAAGCTTGATCAGCTCGACGACCGCCTGTGCACGGCCCTTGACATTAAGTTTTTGCATCACATTCGAGATGTGGTTTCGTACGGTTTTTTCGCTGATAAACAATTGTTCTGCGATGTCTCTGGTTGTCTTGTCCTGAACCAGCAGTTCAAAAACTTCCCGCTCTCGATGAGTAAGCAAAAATTTACTATTGCGTTCGCTGCCCTTCAAAATGTGTCACCCCTCCTTGCCCGGGTTTTTGGTTTAACAAGGTTAAGGGATACAGTCAACACATTTTATGAATAGGTCTATACAATGGTGCGGTAGCAAAGCAAAAATGGGCGATTCCCGGGTTCCCTGTCCGCTAGCAGTCTATACAGGCTGAAAAACGCCGTGCTGCGCCGCCGTATGCAAATCCCGCCAAACCCAGTTGACCGGCTCATCTTCCATGAGCACCGTCATGCCGAGCAATCTGAACATACGGCCATCACTTGAATGCCATAGCAGCCCGGACGGCTTTCTTCCAGCCTCCATACAAGCCCTGCCTTACCTCTTCATCCATCTGCGGCTCGAAACGCCGGTCCAGCTTCCAGTTCCGGCAAACGTCATCCCGGTTCTTCCAGTAGCCGACGGCAAGCCCGGCCAAATATGCCGCCCCGAGTGCCGTAATTTCGCTGATCACGGGCCGTTCAACCGGCACATCCAGCAAGCCGCTCAGAAATTCCATCAGGAATTTGTTGTCCACCGCTCCGCCGTCGGCACGCAGCGTATTGACGGTGATCCCCGAATCCTGCTCCATCGCGGTCAGAATATCTTTGGTCTGATAAACCAGCGCTTCCAATGTCGCCCGGATAAAATGTTCCTTCGTTGTTCCCCGGGTCAGGCCGAATACGGCCCCTCGTACATCGCTGTCCCAATAGGGGCTTCCCAGCCCTACAAATGCGGGCACAACATAAACTCCTTCCGTAGAAGTCACTCTTTGCGCATAATTTTCGCTGTCTCCGGCCGTCCGGAGCATCCGCAGCCCGTCTCGGAGCCACTGAATGGCCGAGCCCGCGACAAAAATGCTTCCCTCAAGCGCATACGTAATTCTTCCTTCAATGCCCCAGGCGATGGAGGTCACGAGTCCGTGTCTGGAAGCTACGGGGCGGTCCCCCGTGTTCATCAGCATGAAGCAGCCTGTTCCGTAGGTTGTTTTGACCATGCCCTCCTGAAAGCACGTTTGGCCAAACAAGGCGGCCTGCTGGTCTCCCGCAGCTCCCGCAATGGGAACTTTGGCACCAAAAAAATGATATTCCGCCGTGTAACCGTAAATTTCCGAAGAAGAGCGAACCTCCGGCAGCATCCGCTTCGGAATGTCCAGGATGGCCAGCAGCTCATCATCCCAGCGGAGCTCATGAATGTTGTACATCAATGTGCGGGAAGCGTTCGAATAATCCGTGGCATGAACCGCTCCGCCCGAGAGCTTCCAGATCAGCCAGGAATCAACGGTGCCGAAGAGCAGTTCTCCGCGCTCCGCTCGATCCCGCGCGCCCTCCACATGGTCCAGAATCCATTTTACCTTGGTCCCGGAAAAATACGGATCGATCAGCAGGCCCGTCTTTTGGCGGAACAGATCGTTATACCCCTGCTGCTTCATGTGCTCGCATATTTCCGCCGTTTGTCTGGATTGCCACACAATCGCGTTATAGACGGGCAATCCGGTTGTTTTATCCCATACGACAGCTGTTTCCCGCTGGTTCGTAATGCCGATGCCGGCCACCTGATGGGCTTTGACGCCGGACTCGGACAAACAGGAAGCGATGACTGCCAGAATGGAGCCCCAAATTTCGTTGGCATTCTGTTCCACCCATCCGGGCCTTGGAAAATACTGCGGAAATTCCCGCTGCGCGGAATGCACCATGCTGCCGTCTTTGTTAAACAGAATGGCCCGCGAGCTGGTTGTGCCCTGATCAAGTGCCAATATGTATCGTTCCACCTTTATCCTCCCTTGGGATGTAATGGTTAATGGTATACGTTATGCCTCTTTTTATAAAGCTATGAGAGAAGTTGTCCTTGAATCCCGTGCAGAGGCTGAATTCCAAACGAGAGTGAAATCGAGTAGGAGGGGGCGGCTAACCCCCGTCCTCTCACACCACCGTACATGCGGGTCCGCATACGGCGGTTCCAAAAGGTTAACGAAGTTCCAAATAACGAGAAAGCAAACTTTTCAGCCCTTTCGCTTCCCAGAAAGAAGTCGGAAGGGCATTATTTGTGTTTCGAGACATTTCCCATGCACCACGCCGG
>NZ_JAIOGQ010000049.1 GCF_019904135.1 Paenibacillus caui
TCATTTTGAATCTGACGAGATTAGATGAAACTCGAATGAACATTCAAGCCATCCTAAATTCTCTTAAATCCGGATTTTACATCCGTAAAATCCTCTCACTCGTTGTTCAGTTTTCAAAGATCAAACTCATTTTTTGTTTATCGCTTCATTTCAGCGACAACTCTTATATCATATCACTTTCACAACCGTTTGGCAAGAACTTTTTTTAAAAAAAATAATTTTCAATCACACAAGTTCTTGTCCAATCGGATCAGCCATACTTAGTATCAAACGGCCGGAATAAGAATATACCACATACCCAAGACAGTTAGCAAGCATTTTCCCAAAAAAAAATCTTCCAAACTATACATACCAATTCCAAGCCGCCGATCCCTTCCTTATAAAGTCAAGAAGAAACGGCGGCTTTTTGCCGAAATTCTAAAGATCCTGCATGATTTTACGTCCCGTCGGCGTTTGGGCAAGACCGCCTTTTGCGGTTTCACGGTGTTTTTCAGGCATGGATGATCCTACCTCCATCATAACCTGAATTACCTCATCCGATGGAATGACGCTCCGGACGCCTGCAAGCGCCATGTCAGCCGCAGCAAGCGCTGTGACCGCGCCAAATCCGTTACGTACAATACAAGGGACTTCCACCAGACCTCCAACCGGATCACAGATCAGGCCAAGCGTATTCTTCAAAGCAAGCCCCACGGCATGAACGGCCTGAGCGGGCGTTCCTCCCCGAAGTTCGACCAGTGCCCCGGCAGCCATCCCGATTGCCGATCCAATCTCTGCCTGGCAGCCGCCTTCAGCGCCAGAAATGAATGAATTGTTGGCAATGACATAACCAATTGCGCCGGCAGCAAACAGGCCATACACCATATGTTCGTCGCTCCAGCCAAACCGTTTCTGGGAGCTCACAAAAACACCCGGAATCACCCCGCACGATCCTGCAGTAGGCGTGGCTACAATCCTTCCCATGGAAGCATTCACTTCAGATACGGCCAGCGCGTAAGCCATCACTTCTCCCGCAGCACCGCCCAGATTCATTTCCTGTTGGGTGCCGTAGTTCACCACTCGCTGAGCGTCCATACCGGTCAACCCGCTCGGCGATGTCGTATTTTCCGTAAGTCCCCGTTCTACCGCCTCTTTCATAACCTCGTAATATTGAGCCATTGTAGAAAACTCAGCTTCGGGCGATCGGCCCGATTCCAGGCTTTGCTCCTCAACCATTAACCGGCCGATGGATAAGCTCCGCTCCGCGCAAAGGGATGCCAACTCATCCAGCGTTTTAAAATTCATTTTTTAATCCTCCTTAGGCAGTACCATCCATTCAGAAGAGATTGACTTTTGGGACAGATCGACAGTTGCGATTGAAACCAACCCGTCCATTTTGCCGATCTGACCGACAATCTCTGGGTGAATCTCCCCGTCAATTTCAACTACCGTCATCGCGTTTCCGCTGCGGCTTTTACGATCCACGGACATATGGGCAATATTGGTCCCTCTTGAGCTTAATGTGTTGGTTATATATGCGATCACTCCGGGATGATCATGATGCTGTATGACTAGCGTCGGGTATGTCCCGGTCATTTTAATGTTAAAATCATCAACTTCAATAATTTCAACATTGCCGCCGCCAATCGAAATGCCTGTCATTGTAAGTCTCTGCTTGCCGCCATCTGCCGACAAAATCAAGCGGGCCGTATTGGGATGGCGAATAGCGCCCCGTCCCTCTTCAAAAGATACAACCAGCCCCGACTGCCCGGCGATTTCCAAAGCATCGGGAATCCGCGAATCGTCGGTGTCATAATCCAGCAGCCCTCCGACGATAGCACGATCTGTACCGTGCCCCTGATAGGTAGCTGCAAAAGATCCAAAAAACACAATGACCGCTTTATCCGGCTGCCGTCCGAATAAATGGCGAGCCGCGCGGCCGATTCTCGCCGCCCCTGCCGTATGGGAGCTGGAAGGCCCCACCATAACCGGCCCAATAATTGAAAATACATCCTTAAATCGCATCACTAAAGGAGCCTCCGTACTATACTATCAAGTAATACAACATATGGTCCATTTAAGAACAATGTGCAAGCTTCAGGTCAATCCGCCGAATATCCGATATGGCCGTTCACCACGGTCATTCTGACCTTGACGTTAAGCAGCTCTTGCGGATCCTCTGCAATGTTCCGGTCGATAACCGTGAAATCAGCCGCTTTGCCGGCCGCAATAAAGCCCCGGGTCTTTCCTTCAGAAACCGCCGAGGCGCTGCCCTTGGTGAACAAATCAACCGCCTCCTGCAGTGACAGCTTTTCTTGCGGCAAGTAACCTTCATGCTGCTGCCCGGGTTTACATCTTGTTACAGCGGCATGAATGCCGAGGAACGGGTCAAGCGGTTCAATCGGGGCGTCGCTGCCTCCAGCGCAAACAACCCCTGCATTCAGCAGCTTCCTCCAGGCATACAAATAGCCCGTCCGCTGCTCGCCCACCCGATCCAGCACCCATGGAAAGTCACTCGCGACAAACCGGGGCTGGATATCGGCGATCAAAGGAAGACGCTTCATCCGTGCTGCCAGCGAATGGTCCAAAACCTGCGCGTGTATAAAACGGTCAGGCAGACCTGAAGCAGGGTTCAGCGGGTTCTTGTCCATTGCAGTGAGTGTTAAATCAGCCGCCCCATCGCCGATAGCATGAACCGCAACGGGATAGCCGAGCTTCCGGGCTTTGGCAACAATTAAGTGCAGCTGCTCCTCCGTCTGAATCGCCATCCCCCTCGTATCCGGGGCATCGCTGTAAGGCTCCTTCAACAAAGCCGTGCGTCCACCGATAGCCCCGTCTGCAAAGATTTTGGCAGCCCCGATCCGGAGCCATTCATCGCCCGCGCCCGCTTGAATACCCAGCTCCTTTGCTTCATCAAGAAAAGGATGATAGATCAGCTGATGGGTGCGAAAAGCGATTCCTTCTTCCCGGAGCTCGCGATGAATGCACAGCATCGTCTCCACGCTGCCTAGAAATCTCAAATCCTCCGTATGAGAACCAGTCAAGCCGAGCCGCAGCGCATCCAGACAAGCCCGGCGAATCGCTTCCTTTTTCCCATGGTAATCGGGTTCGGGCTGTATCTTATACAAGAGCGCGCTCGCATTCTCATAAACCCAACCGTTCAATCCTCCGGACTCGTTACGCCCAAACGCACCTGAATCCGGATCTGGCGTGTCATCCGAAATGCCTGCCCGGCGAAACGCTTCTGAATTGGCCAAAAAGGCGTGAAAACAGGTCCGTGTCAAAAAAATGGGGTGCCTGTCCGAGATCGCATCGAGTTCGGCGAGATCAGGAGCTGCCTGCGGATTGAATTCATTTTCATTCCAGTTAAGCCCCAAAATCCATTCGCCCGGCGGCGTTACCGCTGCACGTTCCCGTATGAGGCGCAGCATCTCTTCCTTGGAAGAAACTCCCGTAAAATCAAGCATATCGAGCTTCATGCCGTGCATACCGAGATGCATATGGGAATCGACCAGACCCGGAAGGACATAACTCCCGCCCCAGTCCACAATTTTGATCCCCTTGCCTGCAAGCTCAAGTTTCAAATCGGCCGAACGACCCACCGCGCGAATCATTCCGTTCTCCACATAAACCGCATCGCTATTCTCTTCTCCAGAATTAAAAGAGAAAATGCCATTTACAAATAAAAGTGAAGACATGTCTCAGCTCCTCTCCATATCGTGCCGGCTCTATTAAAAAGTCGTGTACGTATCATCTTCGACATCATATTCACCATCATCCTAGACTCGATTATACAACCGGATTTCCGATTCAGAAAGCTACCCGCGTCACCGCGTTAAAATCGTTCTCCCCTGTTATCAAAGCTAAGCGAAATAAATATTATATAAGAAAAAACGCAAGTCTCCTTTCTTTTAAATGAAAAAGATCCCTCACATATCTGTAACCCATGTGAATATACTTTACTTACAATAGGTTTCACTTTGAGGCAATTGACTTCTACGGGGAGGTGCCGCTAATGTCTTCATCGCAGGCTTACAATTTCGTTGTTTCGCGCGAAGATTGGTCCCTGCACCGGAAAGGTTACCAGGATCAACAGCGCCATCAGCAAAAAATTAAAGATGCCATCAAAGAGAACCTGTCCGATTTGATTTCCGAAGAAAATATTATCATGTCGGACGGCAAACAAATTGTGAAAATCCCGCTGCGCAATCTGGAAGAATACCGGTTTGTCCATAACTTTAACAAGCAAAAGCATGTCGGCCAGGGTGACGGCAGCTCCGAAGTAGGCGATGTCATTGCCAGGGAGCGGCCAGGCAAATCGGGCAAAGGCGGGAAAGGCGGAGAAGCAGGAGATCAGCCGGGCGAGGACGTCGTCGAAGCCGAAGTGAATATCGAAGATCTGGAAGAGATTCTGTTCAGCGAAATGGAGCTTCCCCATCTTAAGAATAAAGACAAACAGGAACTGGAAACCGAGGCGATCCGTTTTAATGACATCCGTAAAAAAGGCATTATGTCCAACATCGACAAGAAACGCACCATTCTCGAGAATCTCCGCCGCAACTCCCGTCAGGGCCAGCCAGGCATACACGGCATTTCGCCGGACGATCTGCGCTATAAAACATGGGAAGAAATCGTGATTCCCCGGTCCAATGCCGTCATTATAGCTATGATGGATACCTCGGGATCTATGGGTTCATTCGAAAAGTACTGCGCAAGAAGCTTCTTCTTCTGGATGACCCGATTTTTGCGAAAACAATATGAAAAAGTGGAAATTGTATTTATTGCCCACCATACCGAAGCTAAAGAAGTGTCCGAAGAGGATTTCTTCACCCGGGGTGAAAGCGGCGGAACGATCTGTTCCTCGGCCTATCTTAAAGCGCTTGAGATCATTGACAGCCGCTACTCGCCGTCCAGCTACAATATTTATCCGTTCCATTTCTCGGACGGCGATAATTTGACTTCTGACAATGAACGATGCGTCAAGCTGATTGACGAACTTTTGAAACGAAGCAATATTTTTGGCTACGGGGAAGTGAACCAATACAACCGAAGCAGCACGCTGATGTCCGCCTACCGCAATATTAAAAAAACTGAGTTTATCCATTATGTAATCAAGGAGCGCGGCGAGGTTTACCATGCATTGAAGCATTTCTTTCTAAAACGCGAGGCAAGCGTGTAGTCAGTCGCTTTATTCCCGACCAGGAGGGCAGGACTTTCTTTGCGGCAGCCGAACCTAACGAAATAAAAGGCCGGATTCAAGTGAACCGGCCTTTTGTGTATTACTCCCAGGGGTATTCGGTTGTCAAAAAGGCAGCAAGTTCCCGGCTTGCCTGACGGCGATGCCGGCGCTGCTCCGCCCTGGCGGGAGCCGTTTGGTGAAGCTTGATTTCCTCTTCCGTTTCAGGAATCACTTCCGGTACCAGCAATTTCTGATTATTCTCATCCATGGCCACAAAAGTCAGAAAAGCGGTCGCAGCAATGACCTTGTCGCCTGTCTTTAAATTTTCGCGCACGATTTTCACGAAAATTTCCATGGAGCTTCGGCCGGTCCACGTCACGAAGGCCTCAAGCATAACGGAATCGCTCGGGGTGATCGGGTACAAAAAATCAACGGAGTCCGTTGAAGCCGTGACCGTATTTCCTCTGCACAGCTTGGCTGCCGCAATGGAAGCTATATCATCGATGTAGGACATCAGCCTGCCGCCAAACAAGGTATTATGGTTGTTTACATCACTCGGAAACACTCTGGCTGTCTTGAAACAGCGGGTTTCTCTCACATATTTGCAAGCGCGCTCCATATCCTTCTCATCCTTCTCTTTATCGACTGATAGTCATTTTGACACGATTATACTACATTTCACAGAATTTCATGCAGCCTCGGGCGCGTTGTCATGTTCCTGCCAGGCTTGCCATAAGTATAGACTGACCGAATTTAGACCATGCGGAGGGATCGAAATGTATCAGGATGAAATAGAGCAACTGGAACGGGCCATAGCCCAAATCACCGAAATCGCCAAAGGATTCGGTCTTGACTTTTATCCCATGCGGTATGAGATTTGCCCGGCTGACATCATTTATACATTCGGCGCTTACGGCATGCCCACTCGCTTTAGCCATTGGAGCTTCGGTAAAAGCTTCAATAAAATGAAAATGCAGTATGACCTCGGGCTCAGCAAAATTTACGAGCTTGTGATCAATTCCAATCCCTGCTATGCCTTTCTGCTCGACGGCAACTCCTTGATCCAGAATAAACTGATCGTGGCCCATGTGCTCGCTCACTGTGATTTCTTCAAAAACAACGTCCGTTTCTCGAGTTCCAACCGGGATATGGTGGAGAGCATGTCCGCTACCGCCGAACGAATCGCGCAATATGAAATGAATTATGGCGCCCAAACGGTCGAAAAATTTATCGATGCCGTTCTGGCCATCCAGGAACAAGTGGATCCCCAGATCATCAAACCGCGCAAGCTCGATAAACGCAGATATATGGAAGAGAAAATAAAAGAGGCAAAGCAGTCTCTAAAGGAAGGTCCGCCGGAGGGCGAATATTACGATCTTTGGTCTTTGGACGATTTGCAAGCGGATCATCAGGACGCAGATGAAGAAGCCGTCCGCATCCCGTTCCCTCCTGAACCGGAAAAGGATATCATGTGGTTTATCCAGGAATATTCGGAGATGCTGGAAGACTGGCAGCGCGACATCATGAGCATGCTCCGGGAAGAAATGCTGTATTTCTGGCCGCAGATGGAGACCAAGATCATGAACGAAGGCTGGGCCTCGTATTGGCACCAGCGCATTATTCGCGAACTGGATCTGACCAGCGAGGAAACGATTGAATACGCGAAGCTCAATTCTTCGGTTGTGCAGCCGTCCACCCAAAGCCTGAACCCCTACTATCTAGGTTTGAAAATATTTGAGGACATCGAGCGGCGCTGGGATTCCCCGACCGAGGAGGAACGCGAACGGCTAGGGCGCAAGCCCGGCAAGGGCCGCGAGAAAATTTTCGAAGTTCGCGAACTGGATATGGACACCTCGTTCATTCGCAACTACCTGACGAAAGACCTGGTCAAAGACCTCGATTTATATGTTTTCGAGAAACAGGGGCCGGAATGGAAAATCACCGACAAAACGTGGGAGAACATCCGCGATCAGCTCGTCTATTCCCGGGTGAATGGCGGTTGTCCGTATATTGTCGTTTCCGATGGGGATTACCACCGAACGGGCGAGCTGCTGCTGCAGCATCAATATGAAGGAATTGAGCTGGATCTAAAATATTTGGAGCGCACTCTTCCTTACGTGTACAGCCTTTGGGGCCACCCCGTTCATATCGAGACCGTTGTCGAAGGACAGAAAGCCTTGTTCAGCTACGACGGGAAGAAGCATTCCCGCAAAATTATACAGGCCTGAAAAACTGCAGCCGTTCCCGCCAGCCACATAGCAGATGCCCCTACGGGAGAACCCTTTCGCTTGGGCATCTGTTTGATTATGCCCGCTTAACGGTAAAGACGGGAATGTCTTATATGTTATAATGGAGCAACCATAAGGCCCAATCAATGGAATTTTTAGATTAAGGAAAGGACTTGTCCATAACCATGCATACATCCGAACAGGTCATACCCTACCTGCAGCATGACGACAGTATCGTCAGCAATGGCGCGATCCAATATTTTGCCGAAACCTTCAATTACGCCGACGGAATCATGAAGCTTCTGCTGAGCAAACTCCGGAGCAGCGCGAATCCGGACCAAACTTATCTGCACATGGCATACCAATTCCCGCAAACCTCGTCCACGGTAGCTGAAATCATGGACATGCTCCGCAGCGGTTCGGTAAAAGGCAATGCCCGCGTTCATCTGGCTCAAATTTTGCTGAACAGCGCTCCCACTCTGCTGGAGCCTGTGCTTGAGTCGCTTCAGACCTTTTCCCCTGAAACGGCGGCGAAAGCCGAAGAACATATCCGTATCGGCCAGTTGAACCAAGGCGAGCTAAAGGCGGCCTTCGAGCAGATGCTTGCTGCCAGCCGCGGGCTTGATTACGGAGATCTGGAATTTGATTATCTCGATTACCTGGTGAACGAGATCGTCAAGAAACAGGCGATTTCCTCTAAGCAGGTGATGAAAAAGCTGGACGGCGCCGATCCCGCCGATCCCGGGAACTATGAAGCGGTCTATTACGCTCAGCTCGCCGGTAAGATGAAGCTGTCAGCCGCGGTGCCGATACTGATCGAGTATTTGGCTGCCGATAACGATCTGCTGGCGGAGCAGGCATGCGACGCCCTCGTCCGGATCGGCACGGAAGACGTAATCACCCGTCTTGCGGCGCGTTATGAAACCGAACAGGACGATTATTTCAAGCTCTATGCCGCCGACTGCTTGGGACGAATTCCGCTGCCGTCTGCTGAAATGTCCGTAATCCGGCTGCTTCAGAAAGAAAAAAATTTGACGCATGCAACCAAACTGGCAGGCAGCCTGTGCTTTATGGGCTCCAAGCAAAGCATCCCGGTGGTCGCCAAACTGATTGAAGCCGGCTACGACAACGACTTTCTTGACCTGAGGGAACCGCTCTATATCAACTGCGTCTTGAACGGCGTCTCCTTGCCGCAGCTCGAAGGCTGGAGAAGAACGTTTCTTTAATAAGGCTTCTCCCCATTCACACAACCCGGTCATTTCGCGTAAATATAAAGTAAATATTATTTACAAAACCGCGTCAACCAATACAGTTATTTTCTAATAAATGTAATTTTATGTGCCGAAAAATAATCCAATCACTTATTGGTGTCAAATTTGTTTACATTTAAGCAAATTTTATATATTGTATTATCAAGGAATTGATGAATTCGAAGGAGTGGAAGTCATGACCGGGTTGACCGAGGAACAAAAAATTCAAATTGTGCGCTGTCTCGCCCGTAACCTTCATGCCTATTCCGTCATTCTGTTCGGTTCAGCAGCAGAGCAATCATTATGGAAGGACAGCAATGTGGATGTCGCTTTTTTGTCTGACTCCTCTCTTTCGTCAGAAGCTCATGAACTTGCTGCAACCGAATTATCGGGCTACCTCAACAGGGATGTGATGATCGTGGATTTCAATCAGGTTCATCCTTTCTACAAAGCACAGATCGTCAGCAGCGGTGTCCTGCTGTACGACAAGAAGCCCCTTACCCGCCAATATGTATTCAAGCGCGCGCTAAAGGATTATGTACTGCAAAATCAGGCATAGTACGCTATGAGCGAAGAAGCCTTGCAAGCGGCCTTAAACCAGGCCCGTCGCAGGGCTTCTTCTTTGTGTTTTTTACGGAGGCCACAAAAAGAGACCGGGATCCCCGGTCATGCCCGATCAGCGGTTCAGCAAGCTGCCTACATAACGAAGCAGCTCATTGGCGGAAACGGTCGAATAACCATGCTCATCGACCAGTCTTTTGATAACCTCGTTAATCCTTTTCAGTTGAGCTTCATCCGGCGTTTTCGTAGAAGTGGTAATCTTGACGATATCCTTGAGATCGGCAAACAGCTTTTTCTCAATCGCTTCGCGGAGCCGGTCATGATGATGGTATTCAAACTTCTTGTTCTTTCTGGAATAGGTGGAAATCCGGATCATAATTTCCTCGCGGAACGCCTTCTTGGCATTCTCGGAAATGCCGATCTGTTCTTCAATCGAACGCATCAGGCGCTCATCCGGATCAAGCTCCTCGTCGGTGAGCGGATCACGGATTTTGGTCCAGCTGCAGAAGGCCTCAATATTGTCCAGGTAATTCTCAAACAAGGTTTTGGCCGACTCTTCAAAGGAATAAACAAAAGCCTTCTGAACTTCCTTCTTCGCCAGCTCATCATACTCCTTGCGGGCGATGGAAATGAAATTCAGATAACGCTCCCGCTCTTCTTTCGTAATGGAGGGATGCTGGTCAAGACCGTCCTTGATCGCCCGGAGTATATCGAGCGCGTTGATAGAGTCCAAATTTTGCTTGATGAGGGCGCTTGAGATGCGGTTAATGACATACCGCGGATCGACACCGGACATGCCTTCATCCAGGTATTCGTTTTGGAGTTCCTTAAGATCGGCTTCTTTAAAGCCTTCAATCTCCTCTCCGTCATACAACCGCATTTTTTTATATAGATCAATTCCCTGCTTTTTGCTCTCCTTGAGCCTTGTCAAAATAGAAAAGGTCGCGGCTGCCCGAAGCGCATGAGGCGCTATGTGAACCTTGCTCATGTCGCTCTGCGAGATCAGCTTGGCATAAATCTTCTCTTCTTTCGACACTTTAAGATTGTAGGGGATCGGCATGACAATCATTCGGGATTGCAGCGCCTCGTTCTTTTTGTTCGCAATAAACGTCTTGTACTCGGCTTCATTCGTGTGGGCAATGATCAGTTCATCCGCGCTGATGAGCGCAAAGCGCCCGGCCTTGAAGTTTCCCTCCTGGGTCAGCGACAGCAGGTTCCACAGAAATTTCTCATCGCATTTGAGCATTTCCTGAAACTCCATTAACCCGCGATTCGCTTTGTTCAGTTCGCCATCGAACCGGTAAGCGCGGGGATCGGACTCCGATCCGTACTCCGTAATGGTTGAGAAATCGATGCTTCCGGTCAAGTCCGCGATATCCTGCGACTTCGGATCGGAAGGGCTGAATGTACCGATTCCGACGCGGCTCGCTTCAGACAATATCACACGCTGTACACCCATCTGTTCAATGTCCCCGTAGTATTCGTTCTTTAGTTTGAGCTGGCACACCGGGCACAACTCGCCTTCAATGCGAATGCCGAACTCTTGCTCGAAATCCGGCCGCAGCTCATGCGGAATCATGTGAAGCGGATCCTCATGCATCGGGCATCCTTCGATCGCGTACACGGCGCCGCCCGGGGTCTTGGAAAATTGCTCAAGCCCGCGTTTCAGCATCGTCACGAGCGTGGACTTCCCGCCGCTGACTGGCCCCATCAGCAGCAAAATCCGCTTGCGGACATCCAGCCGCTTTGCAGCAGAATGGAAATATTCCTCAACCAGCTTCTCCAGCGCCCGGTCCAGCCCGTAAAGTTCCGATTCAAAAAACTTGTACTTTTTGTGTCCTCCCTCTTCCTCTACCCCGTAAGAACGAATCATCTCATAAACCCGGGCATGCGCTGTCATAGCGGGTCTGGGATCTTTACGCAATAGTTCGATATATTCTTTAAATGTGCCGCTCCATGCTAGCGATTCATGTTCTGCCCGATAGGCTGCTATTCGTTCGAAAATATCCATGATCGGTACCTCCTGTGCTCCGCTTTTAGTATTCGCATTCTTCCCGCCGCCCTGTTAATGATTTAGTGCCCTGAAACATTTGTAAAAAGGTTAATACATAACTATGCGGCTGCCGCGGGATTATTGCCGCTTTTTTGAAACGAGCACCCAGGTTATGCCCGATAAAAGGAACTGCCAGTATGAGCAATTCAGGAGTCCTTTCGTAATTATGGTAAACTTAAGAAAAAGGAATTATTGTCGGCAGACCGGGCAAACCGCTTTGTGGGAAACGTGGGCCATGCTGCCTGACACGCAAAGGGGAATCAAGGACATGGCTGTTCAGCATGAAACCGAATTATACAAGCCTTTGAAGCTTTTTTTCGAACGGCAGGGCTATGACGTCAAAAGCGAAGTCAGACACTGCGATCTTGTCGGCATACATCCTGAAAGGGAACAACCTCTGATCGTGGAGATCAAAAAGATTTTCAATCTTCCTCTGCTGCTTCAAGGCCTTCAGCGGCAGACGCTGAGCAAGGAAGTTTATGTGGCGGTGGAGCGAAATCGAGCCAAAAAAGGGGCCCATAACCAGCGCTGGAGTGAAATTACGGCCCTGTGCCAGCGGCTGGGCCTTGGTCTCATAACGGTTACGCTCTATAAAACGAAGCCTCCGTTCGTAGAGGTGCTGTGCCGGCCTGCTGCCAGCGATCCGTCCTATTCTTACCTGCCCCGGGTGATCAAACCTCGGGTCAGCCGGCTGATGAACGAATTTCATGAACGTTCCGGAGACTATAACGTAGGGGGCAGCACCGGCCGAAAGCTTTATACCGCCTATAGGGAAAAAGCGCTCAAGGTGGCGGCCGCCGTGAAAAGCGGCGGGGAAATGTCCCCCCGCCAGGCCAAGGAGCTGTCCGGCGTTTCCGCAACCGCAGCCATCATGCAGCGCAATTATTACGGCTGGTTCCGCCGCATCGCCAGGGGCCGCTACTGCCTTACGCCGGAAGGGCTCTCTGCGCTTGAAGAATATGAAGAAATGCTCAGCAGTCTGAAGCAGACGGCGTCAAGCTCAGAACTTTAGCCTGGAAGCGGGCAAGGGGCTGCCTTGATGTTTCTGTGAGCATTCCTGCAATCGGCCGCAGGAAACCGTTTAATCCGCTAGGGCCAACTTCCATTTCCCTGCGTCGTTCGTTATTCTACTGCCGATCCCACCTTGCGGTGAAGGCTTCAAGCTCCCCGGCGATTCGCGCCAGCGCCTGCTTCAGCTGCACGCGGCCGCAGCCCGTGAAGCTGAGCCGGATGAGCCGGTCCGCTTCCGGCGGGGCCTCGGCGTAAGTGAGAGGCCCCGGCAGAAACGCCGCGCCTTCCCGCAGGGAGGCGCGAAGCAATTTATCGCTGCTGCACCCTTCGGGCAGCCGCGCCCAAATATGGCGTCCGCCGCCTTCCAAAGGAGCCGTCCCCTGCCAGGACGGCTCTCTCAGCAGCGACAGGACGAGCTCGCGCCGCTCGCCGTATTCGCGGCGCATCGCTGCTTCATAGGCGGCCGGCGAGAACCGGCCCGCCCCGGCAGACCCGGTGAGCAGGTGCTCCAGCACCCGCTCACCCCACAGGGCGGCGCCCGGCGGCGTCAGCGCCGCCTTCGCCGCGGCCAGCGCGCCGCGGCAGGCGCTGCCGGCGCGGAGCCAGCCGAGCGGCGGCAGATGCGGCTCCAGCGAGCCGATCTGGATGACGCCGCTCTCCCCGGCGCCGCCGGCGCGCTGCCGCTGCAGCGCGAACAGGCTTGGCGTGCCCTCTTCCGCACGCCAGGCAATCCCATGACCGTTGTCCTCCACAACGGTCATGCCATTCCGCTGCGCCGCCTCAAGCAGCGCCTCGCGCCGCTCGAGGCTCCAGCCGCCGCCGGCAATGCCGCCTAGCTGCGGCGCCGGCGATACAATCGCCAGCGGCGGCGCATGTCTGCCGCATGCCGCAGCGAGCGCGTCCGGCAGCATGCCGTCCCGGTCGCCTGCGACCTGGACTGCGGCGGCGCCATGCAGGCGCAGCAGCCGCAGCGTCTCTGGCGCAGCCGGCGCCTCGACCAGCACGGCCGCTCCAGGCTTGACCTTGCAGCGCAGGACAAGGTCGAGCGCCGAGAGACCGCTTGCCGCAAGCAGAAGCTCTTCCGCGCCGGCTCTTGTTCCGCCGGCTTCGCTTATGGCATCCGCCAGCCAGCTGCGCAGGTTCAAGCTTCCGGCAGGGTCGTCTGAACCTCTAAGGTCTGAACTAGAGGACCATGCGGCCGCCGAAGCTTCCCGCAGCGCGTCCCACGGAACAAGCTCCGGATCCGGCCTTTCTTCCGCAAGGGAGATCAGACGCTCATTTTCAGGAGCCCTTCCTCCGTCAGACCCGATCCTTTCCATCCATCTGCCCGCCTCACCGCCGTCAACCTGGCGCATCTTGTTCCCTCCTTATCAGTTTGACCTTTGCAGGTTTACCTTATTGCCTTTATGAACCTATGAAAATCTTGTCAAATTTTGCAAAAAAAATAGGGCCATGATAGAATGAAGACTGGAAAAAAATTAGAAAACTGCAGAGGTGATCCAATGCCATACGCCGCGGAACCTGTTTCCACGCCAACGGAACCACGCAGCAAGAGAACTCGGGGACCATCCGTGAAAGTTTTTTTGGCCGTATGGATTTTGCTGATCGGAGCCGGAATTGTTGCTACCATTTTATACAGCAATCATATGAAAAAAATGATGCTTCAAGAACTGGACGCCAAATGGCAGGCCCAAATTTGGGTCATGCAATCCGACTACCAGACCCAGCTCAAAACACTGAACGGAGAAGTTGCCGAGCTTGAGAACAAAGTCCAAGCCTTCAACGAGCTGCTAACCTTTACCAAAGATAATGCCAGCAACAAAACGGACAACAGCAATCAATTGTACACCCAGCTGAATGAAGTCAAAAAGCAGCTCAGCGAGCTGAAGAAGAAAATGGATCTGCTCCGATGAACATCCGGGTCAAACAGGTTAACCGTTTCTTTTTGCTGGCGACGGCTCCTTTCTTCGGCCTGCTTCTGACGCTCTGGATCAGCAGCCACTCCCTGAACTGGGAGGCGGCAAAGCCGCCCGCCGTGGCCGCTTCGGATCAGACCATTCTGGAACGCACACAGACGATTTCGGCCGGATTGTCCCAGGCGAAGCAAACCGCCCAGTTTACCGTTACTACGATTCGAAAGACATCCGTGCTGTACAAACAAACCACCCGTACTATGAATGATATTGTAGGCACGGCCAAAGCGCAGGTGTCACGGCCTGAGACGATATATAACAACCGCATCGTTTCCAGACTGGGAGTGCCGTATCAGACCGTCCAATCCAGCCGGATCCGGATCGAGCTGTACAGCTTGAACCCGGGAACTTACAAAGGGCACGCCCTGAAGATCAAGCTCAAGGATCCATCGGCAATGAAAATGGTTCTGGGCAAAGACAAGCTTGGCGGAGCGGAAACGACGCTGCAGGCCGTCAAACGCTACGGCGCCGTGGCCGGCATCAATGCGGGAGGATTTGCGGATGCAGGCGGGAAGCGATATCCGCTGAGCACGACGGTCTTGAACGGAAAGTACGTAACAGGGTTTGAACCGAGCTACAAAGATTTAGCCTTTGTCGGATTAAACTCTTCCGGCAAGCTGATTGGCGGGAAATTCTACTCGCAGCAGCAGCTGGACATGCTCGATCCGGTCTTCGGGGCGAGCTTCGTTCCGGTGCTGCTTAGGAGCGGGAACCGGATGGTCCTGCCGGAGAAATGGAAGAGCACGCCTTACCGCGCTCCCCGGACGGTCATTGGCAGTTACAAAGACGATCAGCTGCTGATCATCGTCGTCGACGGCTATGATGAAAATGGCGCGTCCGGCGCAACCCTGGAAGAGCTGCAAAACAAATTGATCAACCTCGGGATCAAAGATGCTTACAACCTGGACGGAGGCGGTTCTTCGTCCCTCATCCTTAACGACCGGGTGGTCAATAGTCCTTCCGACAAAGCCCTTCGGCCCGTACCTACACATTTTCTCTTCTTCAAATAACTTTTACTTCGAGGCGGATTCAGGTACTTTGCGGGGGCCCCGGAAACTTATAAACTGTGTATTGTGCACAAAAAGGGACAAAGAGCATCCTTCCCAAAGGATATTCTTTGTCCCTTTCGTTGCCTGTCAGGGTACGTTATGTATCAGCCCAATTTCCGCAGCGCATTCATTTCGGTGAGACACTGTTTACAAACCGTACGTTCTTTAAACTCCGAAACTTCTTCCATTGAGCCGCAAAATACACATTTCGGACGATAACGCTCCAAAATAATATGGTCTCCCTGCACCAAAATTTCGACAGGATCTCCCTCATTCATCTGATAACGTTTGCGAAGCGATTTAGGCAGAACAATTCGGCCTAATTGATCCACTTTGCGTACAACACCAGCAGGTTTCATCTAATCACCTCTCCCAAAAAAGTAACAGCGGATAGCAGTTTGGTATATAATTCGACATAAATCACTCGAATCCTGCCGAATAATATTTTTTATTCATAATTTTATTTTATTAGCTGTAGATTGAAATAAAAGAGCAAATAGAAAAAAACGTGTTTTGAAAAAAATGGATCAAAACACGCTTCAGTATTAACCTTTGTATCTTACATATTTGTCAAAGTAATCATCATGGCTCCTAATTTAATGCGCCATCATCTCGTGGGCAATATCATGTCCATCCATTTCTGATGGGTAGTAGGTAGGCCAGTTTATGACTTCAGCCAATAAAGCTTTACGGTCGTCACCCCAATACAGGTGGTAGTGACCAGATTCATTCGGATAGATACTATGATCACTAAATTGAATATACCGAGGAACTCCTTCAGCTTCTTTTGCTAGTTTAAATATATATCTTACTCCTCTATTTCCCGCATCATATGTTAGAATTTCGTACCCATCAGAGATATACTCACCAGAATATTCTTTTCCATTTTTGAAGAACGTTACAGTATCCCCTTAAATCACGATACGGTCAACATCTGTTTGATACCCTTTATTATAATACTCCTTATATTCTTCAGCTGTCATGTCGCCTTTATGTTCTGCTTTATAAGAAAATACTTCGTCAAGAGTACCATAATGTAGATATGGATATACAGATTGCCAGTCTCCTTCCCAATCAGAGAGTGAACGATCCTTTACTTGACTGTCTTCAAAATAGCCTTCGTAAATTTGTTCAGTTTCTTCATCATGTGCATGACTATGATCGTGATCATGGTCGTGATTATGGTCGTGATCGTGTTCGTGTTCACTTTCATGTGTGTGACTTTCAGATGTTTGCTCTTTCGTTTTAGAAGAGTCTTCTGCAACTGATGAGGATGGTGTTGCTTCATTAGACTTGCTTTCGGATGAACCTGAAGTCTGACAGCCTGCCAATACTAATAGTGAACTAATAGTTAATATGCTTAACCCCTTTGCAAATGAAATCTTCATTAATAGCACCCCTTTTCTTCAAATCGTAAACATTACGATTAGGATTATACATATATCTTTTGTAAACATCAACGGAAAAATGTTCCAATATTGCTGATTGGATGATCCTATCCAGAAACTAAACTGCCCCTTTAGCTAAATAAGAAAAAACCGAAATTAGAGACAATTTCGGTTAAACTTTTTTCTAAACCGTACATTTTTTTTTAATTGAGCATTTTGCATAATTCCGTGATTGAGAATTAGACAGCAGAATCTAAGGAGTAGTTGGTGGTGTATTTTCGTCTCAGGTGACTTCGGACATAAAAAAGGGCAGACCTGCAGAATTTCTGTTCGTT
>NZ_JAIOGQ010000005.1 GCF_019904135.1 Paenibacillus caui
CCCCCCTCAAGATGAGATTTCCCAAATCGTAAGACCCCTTGAAGACGACGAGGTAGATAGGCTGGGGGTGGAAGTGCAGCAATGCATGGAGCTGACCAGTACTAATCGGTCGAGGGCTTATCCAAAAGAACCCCAAAAAGTGAAGCGGAGGCTTCGAAGAGTATGCCGAATACTTTTCGGGGACCCCGGGGATCAAGTAAGGGGATAAGACGCAAATGAAGTTTCGTATCCAGTTTTCAAGCGATCAAGCTTGAAACAAGCATTTGTGAAGCAAATGCCCGTTTGGTGGCGATGGCGGAGGGGTTCCACACGTACCCATCCCGAACACGACCGTTAAGCCCTCCAGCGCCAATGGTACTTGGACCGAAGGGTCCTGGGAGAGTAGGACGCCGCCAAGCGAACCCTTTTGGGATTACATATTATTTTAGCAAGGCCCGTTGGTCAAGGGGTTAAGACACCTCCCTTTCACGGAGGTAACAGGGGTTCGAATCCCCTACGGGTCACCATTCTTATTTTTCTCTTGGAACCGTGGTGTAGAGGCCTAACATGCCTGCCTGTCACGCAGGAGATCGCGGGTTCGAATCCCGTCGGTTCCGCCATTTAAATATGAAATGGCTAATTAATTGCATATGCGGTCGTGGCGGAATTGGCAGACGCGCACGGTTCAGGTCCGTGTGGGCTAACCCCCCGTGGAGGTTCGAGTCCTCTCGACCGCACCATCTTTTTAACGGGACGTAGCTCAGCTTGGTAGAGCACCTGGTTTGGGACCAGGGGGTCGCATGTTCAAATCGTGTCGTCCCGACCATTTATAAAATGCGGGTGTAGTTCAATGGTAGAACTCCAGCCTTCCAAGCTGGTAGCGTGGGTTCGATTCCCATCACCCGCTCCATACTAAAAATGTGTTAAACCCTTGCTGTGCAAGGGTTTTTTTGTTTGTGTGAATTTCAGCAAACGGCCGATTTGTTTTAAACATATGGGGCAATCCCAAGAACTCTTGTATCTAGCTGCCCAGCGATTTTCTACTTAAAATCAATTGAAAGACAGTAAGCCCCAATTTAATAGCGCAGAAAGTGCATTTGTTCGATCATGGGCTGAAGCATGAGCTCCGCTTGGAGTCGTTACTTGGACAAGAAGTCTAAGCCTTTAGCAGAACAACCTGCAGTTTAAAATGTTCAAATCTATGAAGAAACAGCATATGTTCAATTACAGACATCTTTGAAACCAGGTTGTTTTGGAGCCCGGATGAATCAGCAGCCAAACTGTAATAAAGGAGGGTATTTGATCATGCAAAATGAAGTATTTCAAAATGTTCTGACCTTTGCATCAACGCTTTCCGTCATTATCATGGCGCTCGTTCAACTCATCAAAAATACATGGCCGATTCCCAAAAATTATGTGCCGATGGTAGGCGTAATTGTAGGTTTACTGATCGGCGCCGCCGCTTATCCCTTTACGGAGCTTACCCTGGTTCTTCGTCTTTGGTCCGGCGGATTAGCCGGCCTTTCTGCTACGGGTCTGTTCGAACTGGCGTTTAATAAACGTGAGGGCACGACCAAAAATAACTGATTCCTCGTTCTGCTGACCTGGGTCGGCAGATTTTTTTTTGCGTGTCTGTATAAGCTGAACAAATGATGAATCATGTGTTTTCTTTGAATGGGCTGATTAGTTATGGAGAAATCTGAGAACAAAGGCGAACGCTTCGTTTTTTCGGAATCCATATTAACAGATTTCTATTTACAATTCATGAAAGCGCTGTTATAATCATAAATGAGCAGAGATGATCACAAATGATCATGAAATCATTTAAATAACGGTCAAACTCGCTCACTTACTGGGGGAATACAAATGTTTGAGGAAGAAAGAAAACAAAGCGTTCTTCAGTATTTGCAGAAAAATCAGCGTGCTTCCGTACAAGAGCTAAGCGAAGCGTTTGAGGTGTCCGAATCAACCATTCGCCGGGACCTAAAGGAATTGGAAGAGGCAAGACTGCTGAAGAGAACCCATGGCGGGGCTGTAAATCTGCAGAATGCGAACTTCGAACCGAATGTGCTGGTGAAGGAGGACTATTTTCGGGAGGAGAAGGCTAGGATTGCCCGCAAGGCTGCCGAGATGATTGAAGAGGGTGATACAATTCTGCTGGATTCGGGAACAACGACTTTGCATCTGGCCAGAGAACTGCGTCACATGTCCAATATTAAAGTTATAACAAATTCTTTGATTGTTCTGAATGAACTAAGGGAATGCAGAAATGCAGAGGTTTCTTTGTCCGGAGGGATTTTAAGGCCTGAAACACTCGCTTTTGTCGGACCGATGACGGAAGCTTCGCTGGAAATGATCAGAGTAGATAAATCCTTCATTGCCGCCAATGGAGTAGATATACGCAATGGTCTGACAACGCCGAATCTGCTTGAAGCCTCAACCAAACGCAAAATGATCGAGGTGGCCAAGGAAGTCATTCTACTTGCTGACCGCAGCAAAGTTGCCCAAATCGCTTACGCCAAATTTGCCGAAATAAATCAAGTGAACCGGCTGGTTATAAACCTGGAAGCCCCTGTCTCTTTTACAGATGAGCTTGGCAAAATGGGAATAGCCGTGACACTTGTATAGATTGGAGCAATGATCATGAAAAAGTCTGTTTTGACCGTTACTTTAAATCCCGCACTCGATAGAACGGTTACGTTGCCTTTCTTGCAGGTCGGGGGATTGAATCGTATCAAAGAAATGCGAACCGACCCCGGTGGAAAAGGAATTAATGTGACCAAAGTCCTTCAGCAATTTGGCGATCAAGTGACAGCCGTGGGTCTGGCAGGAGGATATGCGGGAAAACAATTAATCGCCTATTTGAAAGCGCTTAATATTAATTGTGAGTTTATTCCGATCCAGGGTGAGACAAGGACCAACCTCAAAATTGTGGACGAAGACCAAGGACTGACCACAGAAATAAATGAACGGGGCGCGGAGGTAAATGATGCGGAAAAAGAACTGCTGCTAAGCAAAATGGATCTGCTGCTGGATCAAGCCTCTGTTCTTGTACTCGGAGGAAGCCTGCCGCCGGGATTGCCGGTGTCCATTTACAAAGAGCTGATCGAAATGGCGACAGCCAAAGGAGTCAAAACGATTCTGGATGCCGATGGCAGCGCTTTGTCCGAAGGATTGAAAGCGAAACCTTTTGCTATAAAGCCCAATATCCATGAGCTTGAGGAACTGCTGGACATGAAGCTTGAAACCGATCAGCAAATTGTCGAAGCGGCAAGAAGGCTCCTCGGCGAAGGCACAAAGTGGATAATTGTATCTATGGGCGGCGCCGGCTCCATTTTTATAAGCGAGGATCAAATCGTTAGAGCGAGACCGTTCCCGATTGTGCCGCAAAGCACAGTGGGAGCCGGGGATTCCATGGTTGCAGCGATCTCCTCCTGCTTGCTCAGAGAGCGCAGTCTGGAAGAAACGGCCAGGTGGGCAACCGCGGCGGGCTCCATTACGGCATCCAAACCGGGAACGGAAGTATGCAGTTTGGAAGAGGTTAACGCTCACTTGAAGGATGTTATCATCTCAGATGGATACTAATTTGTAAAATTAAAGGGGAAGTTAATAATGAAAAAATTGCTTGCTGTTACCGCTTGCCCGACCGGAATCGCCCATACGTACATGGCAGCCGAATCAATAGAAAAAGCAGCAAAAGACAGAGATGTCCCGATCAAAGTGGAGACCCGGGGCGCCGTCGGAGTCGAAAATGAATTGACACCGCAGGAAATAGCAGAAGCTCACGCTATTATTATTGCTGCTGATACCGATGTGGATGAAGCCCGTTTCGCCGGGAAACCGGTCGTAAAAGTTGCCGTATCCCAAGGGATCCGCATCCCGGGTGAGCTGATTGAACAGGCGCTGGCCAAAACACCGTCCGCAGGCAGCCCGGCAGCTTCGTCCGAGGCACCGGTGAAGGAGAATGCTGCAAGAAGAGGCGTTTACAAGCATTTGATGAACGGTGTATCCAATATGCTTCCGCTCGTCGTTGCAGGCGGCCTCATCATTGCGATCAGCTTCCTGTTCGGCCTCCATCCAGCAGAAGGTTCAATTGGAGCGAAGCTTGCCTCCATTGGATCCGCAGCGATAAGCATGATGGTACCGATTCTTGCCGCTTACATTTCATATTCCATCGCAGGCGGCAAGCTTGGGCTTGCTCCGGGGCTTGTAGGCGGCCTTTTGGCTACGCAAGTAGGCGGCGGCTTCCTGGGCGGCATTATCGCCGGCTTTCTGGCCGGGTATGTGACCAAATGGATGATCAAATATATCAAGCTTCCAAAAGTAATGGAAGGCCTGAAACCGGTTCTTATTATTCCGCTTCTGTCTGTGCTCATTGTCGGATTGCTTATGGTGTTCGTCATCGGCACGCCGCTCAGTTGGCTGATGAACGGATTGACATCCTGGCTTGAAGGCATGGGTCAGGCCAACGCAGTTATTCTTGGCGGCGTCCTTGGAGCGATGATGGCTATCGATATGGGCGGACCTTTCAATAAAACGGCTTACACGTTTGCCACAGGACTTCTGGCAAGCCATATCTATGGACCGATGGCCGCAGTAATGGCGGCCGGAATGACTCCGCCGCTTGGCATTTGGCTGGCAACTGTAATCGCCAAGAAGAAATTTACGAAAGAAGAACGTGAAGCCGGTAAAGTTGCTTCAGTCCTCGGATTGTCATTTATAACGGAAGGAGCCATTCCTTTCGGGGCTGCGGATCCGCTGCGGATGATCCCGGCCTTCATGATCGGATCGGGTGTAACGGGTGCGTTGTCTATGCTGTTCAAAGCTACGCTCATGGCGCCACATGGCGGAATCTTCGTTCTGCTGATTCCAAATGCGATCGGCAACCTGCTGATGTATGTGCTGGCGATTGCGATCGGTACAGTCCTGACCGCCATCCTGGTAACATGGTTCAAAAGAAACAAACCAATCGAAGAGTAAATTACAAAACTGGAGTGAACGATAATGAATATACATGATCTGCTTACGGAGCAAACAATATTTCTGCCGCTTGAGACAAGCGCGAGCAAAGAGGACATTATACGCCAAATGGCTGCTGGGTTTAAAGAAGCCGGCGTGGTTGAAGATACCGAGAAATATGTACAGGCCGTTCTTGCCCGGGAACAGTCGAGTTCAACGGGAATCGGTTTTGGAGTAGCGATTCCGCATGGGAAATCCGCCGGAGTTGTGAAGGCAGGGCTTGCCTTTGCAAAACTGGCGGAACCCGCAGAATGGCAGTCTCTTGACGAACAGCCGGTTTCGATCGTGTTTATGATCGCCGTACCTGAAGCGAACGTCGGGAACGAACATTTGCAGATTCTTGTAGCCTTGTCCCGAAAATTGATCCATGAGGATTTCAGAAACAAGCTGCTCCATGCCAGTTCTGCAGAAGAAGTGATCGATACGATTAAAAATATGTAACGCAAAAAAGGGGGTTGCTCCAAGGTTCAGTGAAACCTTGGGCAACCCCCTTTGGTTTGAAAAGGACAGCACCATGGCCGAAAACCGTTTCTTAAAAGGACGGACTCGCCGTGTCAATTTGGGCCTTCGCGCTTTGCTGGCGGGAAATCATAAACAATACAATCCAGATCAGCAGGAATCCGATGAGCTGGGTGAGCGTAATGGCCTGGTCGTATAGAATCCAGTTAATCAGGACACTTACCATCGGGAAGCTGAGTTCAGCCAAAGTGGCGAGCGATGCTTTTGTATTCATCAGGCCTTTGTAATAAAGAAGAAGGCTTAATAGTCCAGGCAGTACGGCTTGCAGGATGATGTTAATGGTTAAGCCGGCAATCACACCTCCGTCCGAGGGGATATTCCACCCCGATCCCTGGGTTATGGTGATCACAAACAGAAGTGGTAGAGCAAGTATAAACCGCAAGGAGGTTACCGTCCCGTATTCCATCTTGTCTACCATCATACGGCCCATAACCGTAGAACCGCCCCACAGGGCAGCGGCGCCAAGGGACAGCAGACTGGCAACCTGAACGAACTCATTCATCTGGGTAAAAGGAATTTTCCAACCGAAAGTCAGCAGGTAAGTACCAATAAGAGCTACAATGAGCAGCCACCCAAACCGCTTGGGTAGTGTCTCCTTAAGAATCACTCTGGCCAGAATAATGGCAAACAGCGGCTGAACCTTTTGGAGAAGCAATACTGAGTTGAAGTTAACGGCTGTCGCCAAGGCTTGCGTGAACATAATGGTAGCGAGTGCGGAACCGCCCCAGGAAATAAACAGCAGCGCTCCAACATGGCGCGGATGAAGTCCGCGTAGCTCCGCGCGGTGAGTCCAAAGAACAGGAGCGGCGAACAGGAACAGAATGAGATGTTCCAGAAGGACAATTTGCGACGAAGTGAGGTACTTCGAAAGCAGAATCCGGAACACGGGATCGACACCCCAAAGGGCGGCACCGAGAACCACGAGCCAGAATCCGGATTTTGCGCGTTCTTGCGGGTAAAGTAAAGCTTGGTTAATACTTGTCATTACAGCCTCCTCACGGATCTTGAAAAGGAAAAACCCCCGAATGCCTGATAAGGAAGACGGGGGCTGATCATATAAGCATGAATGAACATGGCAAAAAAACCATGGCGAACATGTTTATGTATGATCTTCTACCATCCGGACTTTACCGTCGGCCTTGGAATCGCACCAAGTCAGTCGCCGCAAGAAATAGAAGGCAGCGAGTCGCGGGCTTAGCTTCTTCAAGCATCACCGCCGGTCAGGAATTTCACCTTACCCCGAAGATCCTAAATATGATATATGGTAAATCAAGAATACACGATTTGGAGAAAAAAAGATGCCAACAAAATCACTGGCGATTCAAAAAAGGAAAAGACTTGCTTAAAGCTCTTTTCCGATCCAGTCTGACAATTGCCTTAAAGTCTCTTGATTTCTCCGATAGTACGTCCATTGTCCAACTCGTTTGGCTTCAAGCAGTCCGGCTCTCTGAAGCAGAGACAGGTACTGGGAAGTTGTAGACTGGGATAACCCGGCTTTATCCTGTATTTTTCCGACACAAACGCCATCAGTGAATTCCGGGTCCGCGGACGTACCCGAATTCTTTGGAAAATGAACGTCCGGTTCCTTCAGCCATTGCAGCATTTGAAGCCTTATCTCATTGGAAAGGGCTTTGAAAATTAAAGTATAGTCCATACGTACATTATATCGGCCTTTTTCGATATGTCAATGAAAAGTCATGCCAGCAGACGACATTTATATTTTGAAGATCTGAATTGTCTTCTGGAGCTGGAATACAGCTTGGGTCATCGCTTCGGTTTCGCGGGCCACGTTCTACAGATTGCCTCATATTGACAACTGGTTAAAAAAGGTCTTTAATATTTCGTGTGCGAAATGTTAAAGAACATAAATTTTCGGAAGGGAAGAAGTAGGTCTTTGGAACAAAGGAAAATATACCACGAGCTTTTTGATACTTTTCGTGAGTTAAGAAGAAGCTTTCATCAGGTCATATCCAAAGAAGCCGAGAAGTCGTGCATAACAGCGGTTCAATTTCACGCAATGTCTGCGCTCAGGAAACAACCCGACATCGGCATGTCTGAACTCGCTGAACAGCTGCATCTTGGAAACAGCACCTTAAGCGGCGTTATCGACCGGATGGAAAAGGCCGGATATGTGGAGCGAAGACGTTCCGAGGTTGACCGCCGTACCGTAACCCTTCAGCTTACGGAGGAGGGAAGGGAGGTTGAGGAAAGAACCAACCAGCTTTACAAGCAGGCCATATCAAGGCTGGATGCAATTCCGGAGGAAGAGTTCGAACATTTAATCAGGACCTTCAGGCAAATGATTCATTTACTGGAAACAGAGAGAGAAGGAGAATAAATCATAATGAATTGTGCACAATCACAGACAGCAAAGCCCGCATACAGAAGGGGGCCATTGGTCGCAGCGATCCTGATTGCGGCTTTTGTTGGTTTTTTGAACCAGACGCTGATGAACGTTGCTTTACCGCAAATGATGGATGATCTTGGGGTCGGCGCAACGACGATTCAGTGGCTTACGACCGGATTCATGCTTGTGAACGGCGTCCTGATTCCGCTCAGCGCTTATTTGATGGCGCGGTTTACAACCAAACAATTGTTTCTCGCCGCTACGATTCTTTTTTCTATAGGTACGATTATATGCGGTATAGGCAGCGACTTTACGATTGTTTTGGTGGGCCGTTTAATTCAGGCTGCCGGCGCCGGCGTACTTATGCCTTTGATGAACGTTATTTTCCTGACGATATTTCCGATTGAAAAGCGCGGTCAGGCCATGGGGATGATGGGGGTTGCCATGATCTTTGCACCGGCGGTAGGACCGACCCTGTCCGGCTGGGTGATTGAGCATTATAACTGGCACCTGCTGTTCTGGATTATTCTGCCTCTTGCCCTTCTTTCGGTGCTGCTGGGCGTTCTCTTCATGAAGAGCGTACTCGATACCTCAAGACCGAAAGTGGATATGCTGTCCGTTATTCTTTCCACGATCGGATTTGGCGGAATTTTGTATGGCTTTAGCGAAGCCGGCAGCGACGGCTGGGGATCAAGCCAGGTTGTGATCAGCATTATAGTTGGATCCGTGGCCCTCGTCTTGTTCCTGTGGCGTCAGATGGTTTCCACAATACCGCTGCTCGAACTCCGGGTCTTTAAATACAGCATGTTCTCTTTAACAACCGTGATTAACGTTATTGTAACGATGGCTCTGTTTGCCGCCATTATTCTGCTGCCGATTTATTTGCAGCGCATCCGCGGATTTTCACCGCTTGAGTCTGGCCTGCTGCTGATGCCTGGCGCCATTCTGATGGGGATTATGTCCCCGATTACAGGTATTATCTTTGATAAAATCGGTGCAAAATGGCTTGTTGTGATCGGCTTGGCGATTACGGCAATCACGACATGGGAGTTCAGCACTTTGTCCGAAACAACGACGTATACGCACTTGATATTGATCTATACAGCCCGCATGTTCGGGATGTCGATGGTCATGATGCCTGTGCAAACGGCCGGCCTGAATCAGCTTCCCGCCCGTTTGAATGCCCACGGTACGGCGATGTCCAACACGCTGCGGACAATAGCCGGTGCACTTGGCACCGCATTGCTGGTGACGATTATGTCAAACACGGCAAAAGATCGAGCAGCAGAGCTTTTCATGAGTCAAGGCGTTAATCCGAATGATCCGAAAAATGCACAAACTGTGCTGCAGCTTACGAAGGATGCGACTATTTACGGTATTGATCATGCCTTTGTAGTGGCTACCTGGATCACAGTGGCAGCCCTTCTGCTTGCCTTCTTCATCCGGCGAGTACAGATCAATAGGGAACCTTCACGAACGGAAGCCAAAGCGGCACAGGTTACCGCCGAGAGCTGACGGATTTCCATGAGAAAAACGGATATCCCGTACAAAAAGGGATATCCGTTTTTTGTTTGCGGCTTATTGCCTCACTCCCGCTTCAAGATAACGCTTCAGGAACAACAGGGTTTGATCGGATACGTTGTTTCCGATTCGGATTCCCGCAATCATATCGGTTTTGGCAACAGGCAAATTTTTCGCAAGACTGCTGTTCGTAAGGTCAATGCCGTAAATATGCGATGAAGGTTCTTTTTCCGTCTTTTCCTGCAGTGCGGCTGCCTGCGGCAGAACGGACTTGAGCTCGCCTTCGGCCAGACTGTCCAGATTTTGAAGGGCTTCGCCTTTAGCCAGCCAGGCGAAGGTCGATTTGTCCATCATATAGAGGTCCGGCTTCTCGGTCATGAGCTCAAGCTGAGCCTTTTGCTGCAAGGCTATGCCCATCTGGCCGGACTGGCTGATGTCCGACGGCAAGTAGGTCACCTTGACCGAGACGCGTTTCCATTCCGGGAACGAAGCCAGCAGTGCCTTTTCAAGTTCAGCGTTCGCCTGGGAGCGGTCAGGAAGGGAAAAATCGCCGATGAACATCACGGATAAATCGACGGGAGGGAGCTTGGCAAGCCTTTCCTTCTCTTTCTGATGATTCACAAACATGGTGATACCGGTAATAATCAATATAAGAGCGATAACGGAAACGATGATTTTGATTTTGTGTATCCGCAGAAAGTCATCCATTTTCTCGACAGGCCCTGCCAGCGTTCCCCATTTCCCGTAGTGCTCCTGTCTCTTCTTCTCGATCAAAAGCGTATGTTCATATTCGATAATTTGCCTGTAGGCACGATTGATATTCTCGAAACCGGCCTGTTGATCCGGCGAGCGCCCCCGGGAACGGGACTGCCGAATCAGCAGGTCAAACCTTTTGTCGACCTCTTCCCGCGAGGCTCCTTCTTTCAGCCCCAGCGTTTCATAGGCCTTTTTTAAATCTTCCTCCATACCCCTATTCTCCTCTGTGTATAAAAAGTAGCCTTACATCTATTATAGTGGCTCCCAATTTATAATGAAAATTGGTTTTGTCACGGCAGGCTAATATTTTTCCAAAGCTATTTACCAATGTAGAACATAGTATTATGATAAACAATTAGGAATGCGTTTTCAAACGACAAGTGAGGGAGATGTTGGATAGTGACGATACTGGAGGATCAAGCGGTCGTTCTTTTTCAGGGAGACAGTGTGACGGACTGCGGCAGAAACTACGAGGATCCAAGGAGTCTGGGAACAGGCTACGCATTTGCGGCAGCAGCCGAGTTCGGACGAAAGTATCCGGACAAGAACGTCACGTTCATTAACAAAGGAATCAGCGGCAACCGTGTGGCTGAATTGGAGCAAAGATGGCAAAGGGATTGCCTGGACATCGCTCCGGATTATGTCTCCATTCTGATTGGCATTAACAATACATGGAGACGGTATGACAGCAACGATCCTACGTCAACCGAACAATATTATGAGTGCTATCGGAGACTCATTTTGAATACGCTTAAGCTGGATATTAAAGGGCTTATTCTGTTGGAGCCGTTTGTTGTTCCCGTTAACGAGGAGCAGAAGGGCTGGTATGAGGATTTGAATCCTAAAATTTTGGCCGTTCGCGAGCTGGCCCGCGAATTCAAAACGTTATATGTGCCGCTTGACGGTCTGTTTAGTTCTGCAAGCACCCAAACAGGTTCCGCATACTGGGCGCAAGACGGTGTCCATCCGACTCCGGCAGGACACGGCCTGATTGCGGATGCCTGGTTGAAAGCGGTAGGAGCGAAATAGCAGGGCATTGTAAAGAGGCAGCTGCTAGAAGGGGAGAAAAGTCTAAATGACTCTTCTCGCCCCCAGCATCACTTTGCTCCAGTGTCCGCTTTCCAGACTGCTGATCTCGACTCCTGGATCTCCCCAGGTATGAATGAAGTTGCCGTTTCCGATATAGATGCCGACATGGCCGGCAATTTTATCATCCTTAAACCGTCCGGGTACGGTAAAGAAGACGAGGTCGCCGGGCTCCAATTCGCTTTTCTCGACGGGGTTTCCCGTGTGAGCCTGGTCCCTGGCGAGTCTTGGAAGGCGGACATTAAACTCTTTAAATACATGCTTGGTAAATGAGGAGCAGTCAAACGTGCCGCTCTTCTCATAATTTTCGGCCCCAAACTCATATTTGGTGCCAAGGAATTTTTTGGCATAGTCAATCAGTTGATCCGAATCGACCGCGCTCTTCACGCTTAATCTGGAATTATAACCGGGTATGAGCTTATCGTCAGCCAGAGTGCCTGGGAACGGGGACAGACTGACAATATGCCCTAGCGGATCCCAACCGACTTGGGTGCCGAGAAGGTCGCCTAAAGCGCTAACCGTAAAATACAAATCGGACTTTCTGGCCTCGGGGGCATGGCTGAGGACAATAGGGCGATTCATGGATAGGGCCTTTGCCTCGCCCGGTTTGACACGGTACATAACATCGGTATAGCCGATCAGATACTCATCGCCGCGTTTTTCCACCCGAAGTCCGAGTTCTTTGGCAGCGAGCGAAAGCGGCACCGGTTTGAGCGTGGATTTGCTGTCCGGGTAGCCCTGCTTGTTATCCATGGATAGCGAGCGGGTACCTTGAGCAGAAGGTTGCCCATCTGTGTTATTCGGGGCTCCGCAGCCGGCGCAGACCGTGATCAGAAACAGGAGCAGGACAGTCAAAGATAGGGACCGGGTGAAACAGGTTAATTTCATAAGGAGCACTCCAATTCTGAAATGTAAGATACATCATGAAGTGTGTGAATTTTGGGATTGATTTATGTAAGCGCCCGGAGCAAAGCGTCAAAGTATTCGAATGCGTGATGCAGGCAGCAGCGATATGGGCCAGTGATCCTGGGAAATATAAACCGATAATGGAAGGGAGCTTAGGAAAATATGAGCCAATTTCAAGCTTATGAGGGAACTTATCAGGGAGAGAGAGCGGTATGGCTGAAGGCGTATTCGTACGAGGCTGCAATGCTTCCGGACACCGGCGGCAATCTGATTGCATTCAGGGACCCGGCAAATGGACACCGCTTTTTGCGCGAGCCGGAAGAAGGCGGAATGGAGCAGTTCAAACAGACGCCTGGGGTATACGGCATTCCCGTACTGTTTCCGCCGAACCGGTATGAGGATGGTAAATTTCCGTGGGATGGAGATGTGCTTGAACTGCCGGTCAACGAAGAGGCTGCGGGCAATCATCTGCACGGTTTTTTACATACCGTTCCCTGGGAGGTTGAGGAGTTTGGAACTACCGGGTATGAAAGCTTTGTAACCGTCAAAATTTCGGTGAACGAGCAACATGACGTATATCGTTATTTCCCGTTTGAGTTTACGGTCAGGCTCCGCTATTCGCTCGGCAAAGACGGTCTGTTCCAGAAGCTGTTTGTGAAAAATGACGGAAAGCGCTATATGCCGCGACTTCTTGCTTTCCATACCGCGATCAAAGCGCCGTTCGCCAAGGGCAGCAAAGCAGAGGATTATGTGCTCAAGCTGACGATTGGAGAACGATGGGAAATGACAGAGCGAATGCTGCCGACAGGCCGGTTTCAGGAGCTTTCTTCGTTTGAACGGAAACTGAAAGCAGGAGGGGCTTATCCGTTCTCCGAATCCATGGATAACCATTACACGGCAGTGCCACAGCAGGGCAGAAACCGAATGGAGCTGACGGATCGCCGTCTCGGAATGACTCTGGTTTACGATGTGGGATGCTCCTACAAGCAGTGGATGGTTTGGAACAATGGGGCGACGCCTGGATTTTTCTGCCCGGAACCGCAGGTGAATTTGGTGAATGCTCCCAATACAGGGCTTCCACCCGAAGAAATCGGTTTGTTCGGTTTGGAGCAGGGCGAAATTTGGGAAGAAACGGCCCGGATTTATGTAAAGTAGAAGAACAGTCAAATACGAAAGACGTCCCCTCAGCCTGAATAGTGAGAGGACGTCTATTATTTTGAACAAGGTGAATTTCCAGTTGGGCTGACTATTTCTCGCTAGAGGGACAGCTGTTTCTTGACATAACGCTGCAGCCAAGGGGAAACGTTCAGCGTTTTGGGATAGGATTCTTTGTCTTTGAACAATATCATCAGGTTCTCCATCGCCGATATTTTATCCTTGTTGGCGTAACATTGGTAGGTTACCCGCAAAAAGCTCGGGTGGGAGAGAAGCGCGGATTGCTCGTCGGCAGACAATCTCTTCTTTATTGTATAATTTCTGCCGTAAAAACTGATCATTCCGCTGCTTCCGATTTTAAAGAAATAAGCATCTGCCGCCGGATCAAAATCCGCATAAACATCCTTTTCAAGATATGCCACATTCATCTTTCCAAATCCCCCTTTAGAAGATGGTTTTGTTAGCGCTTTCAATTATAACATATTCTCCCTTCGGCGATAAGGTGTTTGTAAATTTTTTTGAAAGGCAAAAATGGATACAGGCTGTTTGAGCGGCGGCGAGGCGTACTTGGAATGCAGCTCCCGAAATGTTGTATGTGCGGGACTTAAGTAAACGGCTTGAAAAAGCGGTTTGTTTCACCCGGGTATCGAGCCGTTTAAGGGCTTAATAAAGGAGGCATGAATGGTGAAGCCAAAATTGAGATGGGGCGTTATCGGCTGCGCAAGCATTGCGCAGGAATGCGTCATGCCGGCGATCCGGAAGTCGGAAACGGGAATTCTGGCCGCTTTGGCAAGCCGGAGCCTGAAGAAGAGCAAGGATATTGCCGAACAGTTTGGCGTGGAGAAGGCCTACGGCAGCTACGGTGAGCTGCTCAGCGACCCGGATATTGATGCCGTTTACATTCCGCTTCCCAACCATCTGCATTGTGAGTGGAGCATCGCCGCTGCGCAGGCAGGCAAACATGTCCTGTGCGAAAAACCGGCCGCACTGAACGCGGGCGAAGCCGCCGCAATGGTGAATGCAGCCCATAACGCGGATGTCAA
Source organism: Paenibacillus caui (assembly GCF_019904135.1). Lineage (GTDB taxonomy): Bacteria > Bacillota > Bacilli > Paenibacillales > Paenibacillaceae > Fontibacillus > Fontibacillus caui. The sequence continues at coordinate 14,332 of NZ_JAIOGQ010000005.1, forward strand.
ATTCGCGGAAGCGCTGATGTACCGCCATCATCCGCAGCTTAAGGAGATTCGCGAACGAATTCAGGCGGGAATCATCGGTGAACTGCGGCTTATCCGTGCTTCCTTCACCTGCAGCAGCGTAAGCCAGACCGGGAACATCCGCTTTCACAAGGAAACCGGCGGAGGCGCCCTGTATGACCTGGGGGAGTACCCGCTTAGCGCCGCGCGATGGATGACGGGAACGGAGCCGTATGCAGTGACCGTGTATGCCCAGTATTCCAAAGCGCATGGCGGGGTGGATATGATGGCCTCCGGGCTGGTTGAATTCCCGGGTGGCCTATCGCTGCTGTTCGACTGCGGACTGTGGGCGGAAGAAAGACGGAGCATAGAGCTCGTAGGCAGCAAGGGCCGGATCGTGATGCCTTTCGCTTTCTCCGGGATGGAGCAATCCGGTTATGAGCTTTATCGGGATGGCGAACAGGTTGAAAGCCGGGAGCTGCCGATGAACGCTTATGTACTGGAAATCGATCATTTTGGGAAGAGCGTTCTGGAAGGTAAGCCTCTTGATTTTCCGCCTGAGGACGCGGTGGCCAACTTGCGTCTGCTGGATGCCTGCCGGAGGTCAGCGCTTGAGAATCGCCGGGTAGTGCTGTCCTAAGACCTCCCTGAGAGGACAAAGCTGTTCTTCTCTCAAATTAGATTTGTTTGCAGGGAAAGTGAAGTGATATGATGTAAATAACGTCATATACATAACGATTCAAGGAGGTCTACCTGTGACAAATTCCGATCAGAAACTGTATCTGTTCATCGGCTCTTATGCGGAAGCGGAGGGGCCGGGGGTATATGTATACGAGCTTGATGAATCATCCGGAGGTCTGAATCGTCTCCAGGAAGTAAAGGGCTTGAAAAATCCGACCTTCCTGAACGTGGATGCGAAAGGCAAAAAGCTGTACAGCATCTCCGAAACCTTGTCTGAAAGCGGCAAAAGGATTGGCGAGTGCGTTGCCTTCTCCATCAATGGTTCAACCGGACAGCTTGCCGAGTTAAACCGCGAAATCAACCTCGACAATACTTTATGCCATATTCAGCGGGATGAACCATATGATTATGCAATTGTGTCCAGTTATCACGGCGGCAAAATCGGCCTAATAAAGCTGCAAGAAGACGGCAAACTTGGAATCCTTACGGATGCCAAGCATCATGAAGCTGCGGAGCGGCATGCCAAGGACGCCGTTTCCCATGTGCACTCCGCATACTTCAGCCCGGACAAGCGTTTCCTGTTCGTGAATGATCTGGGGCTGGATTTTGTACGCGCCTATAAGCTTGATGCCGAACAGGGCAAGCTGGTATTTCACGGCGATACCGTAACGGCGGAGGGAGCGGGCCCGCGCCATCTTGTCTTTCATCCGTCTGAACCCTATGCTTTCGTCATTAACGAGCTGAATTCGACGATCGCGTCTTATCGTTACGACGGGGAAGCAGGGACTTTAACGGAAATCCAAAGCGTCTCCACGCTGCCGGCCGGCTATGAAGGGGACAATGCAACCGCCGAGATCGCGGTATCCAAAGACGGACGTTTTCTGTACGGCTCCAATCGCGGCCATGACAGCATTGTTATTCTGTCAATCGATACGTCAACTGGCGGACTGAGTGTGGTGGACTGCGTCTCTACCGAAGGCAGCCATCCGCGCCACTTTGCTCTGACTCCCGATGGAGCATTCCTTGTTGCGGCAAACCGGGACACCAACAATTTGACAGTGTTCCGCGTGGATCAAGCCTCAGGCAAACTGCAATATACGGGTGTGTCCGAGACGGTATCCAAGCCTGTTTGTGTCCAGCCGGTTTATATTCAGGCGTAATTTAACTGGAAAATAGGGACAAAACAACCAGTCCAACACTTGGATCGTGTTTGGACTGGTTGTTGTTGCTACTTCTGAACGGTTTCTTTCAGGAGCCCGGATTCCCGAATGCCTTTCATCAGCGAGATGAACTGCGGGATATCCAGCTGCTGGGCTGCGTCTGACAACGCCGTTTGCGGATCGGGATGAACCTCAACCATGACGCCGTCAGCCCCTGCGGCAAGCGCAGCTTTGGCGCATGGCAGCAGAATGTCCTTGCGTCCGGTAGAGTGGGTGACGTCCACAAGCACCGGCAGATGGGTTTCCTGCTTAAGAATAGGCACGGCGGAAATGTCCAGCGTATTGCGGGTCCATTTCTCATAGGTCCGGATTCCGCGCTCGATCAGCATGAGGCGGGAGTTGCCGCTAACGGCGATATATTCCGCCGCGTGAATGAACTCTTCCAGCGTAGCGGCGATGCCCCGCTTCAGCAGCACAGGCACCTTGGCCTTGCCGGCCTCTTTCAGAAGCTCGAAATTTTGCATATTGCGGGCGCCAATCTGGATGATGTCAATATATTCGGCAGCAATATCGATATGGGCCGGGTGGACGATTTCACTGATCGTGGCAAGGCCGAACTCATCGCCAACCTCTTTGAGCATTTTCAGACCTTCAACACCAAGTCCCTGAAAATCATAAGGCGAGGTTCTCGGCTTAAAAGCGCCGCCGCGCATCACTTTAACGCCCGCTTCCTTCAATGCGGCTGCAACAGTACGCAGCTGTTCGTATGATTCGACGGAGCAAGGTCCGGCAATCATCACCTGTGCGGTTCCGCCGATTACTGTACCTTTAATGTCCAGAACGGTATCGTCAGGCTGTTTGTTGCGGCTGACAAGCAGCTTGGGCTTGTGGTCTTCTTCCTGAAGGTTCAGGGAAGCTTTAAAAATTTCCTTGAACAGCTGCCGGATTTCCGAATCCTTGAAAGGTCCGGGATTGTGATTGACCAGATCATCAAGCATTTTACGTTCACGAATCGGATCAAATTTGGAAAGGCCCTGTTTTTCTTTAATTTCACCAATTGACCGGACTACTTCCGCACGAGCGTTCAGCAATCGAAGCAGCTCCATATTGATGTCATCCAGACGATTTCGCAGCTGTTCCAATGTATCGTTCATCTTTGAATCTCTCCCTCATAAAAATTTTGCGGTAAAAATAAAAAAAGCCGTCCCCCAAGGGACGGCCGACAGGCCGTGGTACCACCCTTGTTGGACAACTTGATCAAGTTTCCCGCTCATGCCGCGGATAACGGTGCGAAGCCGGACTTTCCTAATGAGGCCTTATAGGCCCGTTCAGAAGTCTACTCGGGAGTGAATTTCCTGCAGCGCATTTCCTCAGCGAGCTCTCAATCTTCGGCTCCACTGTCCCTGTAAGGAAGCTTCTGCGGTACTTGTCTCCGTCAACGTATTTATCAATTAATCGGATTATAGGACGATCATTTGGACGATGCAAGTTCACTCTGGACCGTTGCATTACGTTAAAGCGCTTATGTGAGGGGCGGAATGCTTCGGAGCTTGGTACGATTTTGAAGCAGATATTTTTTTCGAAAAAAGTTGAGACCATTTTCTTTTTATAACGTAAAATACTTTAAGTAGATATTTCGATGTTTAAAGGAGCAAACAAGGTATGACATTTAAACAGTTTTTTTACTTGCCTGGCATAAGGCGAGTCATCGCTTTATTATTCGTCCTGTTTATCCTATACATATCCAGGAGCATGCTCAACCTTATTCTGATTACGTTTATCCTGACTTATCTGGTGAACCGTCTTCATGGCTTTATCCTAAAAAAAAGCAGCAAGCTGATCAAATTGAGCCGTCCTTTGGTGGTTGTGATCATATATGCTGTCTTGATTTTGCTTCTCGCCACCGGAATTTATAAATATTTGCCCCTGTTTATTTCTGAGCTAAGCGATCTGGTGAACCAGGTGATTTCTTTTTACAACAAGCCGCCTTTAGATCTGCCGGACAATGTGATCGTCAACTACTTGATGGAATCGCTTGAAAAAATTGACCTGGCCAGTTACATTTCCGACGGATTCAACTTTTTGTACCATACGCTTACAGACATCGGAAAGCTGAGCCTGAATTTGTTTATCGCCATTATTTTGAGCCTGTTCTTCATGCTGGAGAAGGAGAAGGTGACCCGTTTCACCGCGAATTTCAGAAACAGCAAGGCGTCATACCTGTTTGAAGAGCTTGAATATTTCGGCAAAAAGTTCGTTCATTCTTTTGGAAAAGTGATCGAAGTGCAGTTTCTGATTGCGCTCGTAAACGCCGTCCTTTCCAGCTTGTTTCTCTGGATTTTGGGCTTTCCGAATTTATTTGCGCTCGGAATCATGATCTTTTTGCTGGGACTGATTCCGGTGCTGGGCGTCGTCGTGTCGCTCATTCCGCTCTGTGCCATTGCCTTTAAGATCGGCGGCATCATCAAAATCGTTTACGTGCTCGTCATGATTGTTGTGCTGCATGCTTTGGAGGCCTATATCCTGAATCCGAAGTTTATGTCGAACAAGACTCATTTGCCGATCTTCTATACCTTTATGATCTTGATTGTGTTCGAACACTTTTTCGGAGTATGGGGATTAATCGTTGGGGTTCCGGTGTTTATGTTCTTCCTCGACATTCTGGATGTTCCGATTGCCGTTAGCTCCTCTCCGCCGGCAAAGGAGAACCCGCCGAAGGACGACGGATCCGGCACGAAAGAGTGACCTTCAATCTGAACGGTACTTTTACGGCTGTCCCGTACCAGGGGATGGCCTTTTTAATTCGAAGAAGGGACAAACAAAAGCTGCCGCCAATCATGAATATCAGCGGCACTCTTATTTGTTTGTTAACCCGTTATTTTATAAACAGGGCTTCATGCTGGCGAAAGATTCCGTTTGGAACCCCCGTTTTGGCGTCAGGCTTCTCGGAATGATTAGCCCAATTGCGGTGAATCGCCTCTTTGAGCCTGAGAGGCAGTGAAGCTTTAATACGGCTTGCATGTTCGGCATCGAGCTTGCCGTTCTGAACGGCCGTATCAATCTTTTTCGAGGCGGCATCGGTCAGCTTGGCTATATATTCACTCTCGGACCAGCCTTTCTTTTCCTGGACGATCTGGAGAAGTGTACGTCCCGCCCTGAGCTGGGTGATCAGGTCTTCCTTATCCATGCCGATCAGTTCTGCTGTCGTTTTGACAGCATGGCCGCCAAAGAAATGTCCGCGCGGATGACGCTTGAAATGGCCGTCATGGGACGGCTTGGGGCTGTCTTCCCGTACATCGGCCGCCAAGCTTTGTGTCCCTTCGCCGTGAGTGGGAAGCGGGCCGGAGAACAGGGAACAGCAGAAGATGAAACCCAGAGTTCCTGCGGCTATGCTGCTTTTTTTCAATGCACTCATGGATTTTTCCCACCTTTTTTTCTAAAAATTTTGCGTTTCCTGTACTAGTGTTGACAAAATTCGGGTTTGTTACCTAAGGGAAAGCTTAAAATTTGATAAATTTTGTCTTGAATGTTCAAGCCGGTTTATATTTATCCATTAGGGTAAAATATGGTTAATTGTTAGACATAGCATCTTTATCGATTTCAGGCAGGAGGGGTTTCTTTGACTTTGACTTTTGGCGCCAGAATGTTAAAAACAGGCCTAGCGGTAACACTGGCCTTGTATGCATCCCTTTGGCTCCAAATGGGTTCGCCGGTTATTGCGGCCGTTGCCGCCATTTTTGCCATGCAGCCCTCCATTTACCGTTCCTGGAGGCATCTGCTGGACCAGCTCCAGACCATTACGCTGGGAGCGGTGCTGGCCATGCTTGCAGGTCTTGTCTTCCCGAAAGAGCCGTTTGCCGTGGGAATTGTATGCATTCTGGTCATCATGATTTGCATAAAGCTCAAAATGGGGGATACGATAGGCCTTACTCTGGTTACCGTTGTCGCTGTCATGGAGGCGTCGGGGCAATGGGAGTTTGCCGTAAACCGGTTTGTCCTGAGCTTGATAGGCATTTTATCGGCATTCGTTATCAATATATTGGTATTCCCGCCCAAGCCGAGAGTACAGTTTGTTGAGCAGGTCCGCAGTACCTTTGACCGTTTATCCTTGCTGCTGAGAACAGCTATATCCGATGAAATGAAAGAATCGATATTCCGGGATGAACAACGCTCGCTTGAGAACAACATCAATTCAATCGGCGATAAATACAAGCTGATGGAAGAAGAGCAGAAGAAATTGAAGGCGCCGAAATTCAGCGGCATCCGGCAGCTCGTCGTGTACAAGCAAATGCTGAATACGCTGCGGAAAGGGTATGAAGTGCTTGAGGCGATTGAGGAGCATTATTTTCAGGCTTCCCGTTCTCCGGAACTAAATCTGATTTTCGATCAGCATTTGGAGAAAATGATCAAGTATCATGAACATATCATCCTGAAATATGAGCAAAAGCTGAAGCCGGGGGCGGTGGATGCGGAAACGATTAAGGAGGAGAATGACAAGTTTCTGAAGCATATGCTGGATCGCTACAAGGATCATGAGGACGGGGCGCTTCGCCTTTCTATCGTGTCGGCTGTCATGTATGATTACGGGCATCAGCTGGACCGCCTGAACCGGCTTACCGGCCACTCTTCCGAGCTTGCCGAATAACTTATTCCCGGAAAATCTAAAAAGTCCCGCCATAATGGCGGGACTTTAATCATCATAACCTATAGAAAGAATGGAATTGATAAAAGAGCCGTAAACTGGTAAAATAGAAAACGGACTGACAAATTATATTATAGGCGCACAAATTTCTAAATTAATTTTAGCACAAGTAATATCATTTGTCAACAGGTTTATTCATAAAAGGGGAGTTGAGTTCATTTGAGCAAATCCGAACAATCCTGGCAGGAAGAACAGAACCGGGTTGATTATGTCACCAGTGTCATTGACAAACGGATAACAACACTTGAACGGGAAGTCGGCAGCGTCCGTTCCGACGTTGTCGAGATGCGGAGGGATTTCTGGGAGGATGTGACGATTAACTTCAGCGAAGCCGATGATGTCGGCGAAACATCCACAAGCTTGCGGCAGCAGTCGGAAGTGCTGTCCGAGCGCGAAAGAAGCCACAAGCATTCTTATGCGGCGCTCTCGAAAATGAAGCGGCTGCATCAGTCACCTTATTTTGGAAGGATTGATTTCGCCGAGAATGGAGAGCCTGCGGAACAAATTTATTTGGGGATCGCTTCCCTTCTGGATCGGAATGAGGAGACATTCCTCGTATACGACTGGCGGGCGCCGATATCGAACTTGTATTATGACAGCACGCCCGGTCCGGCTTCTTACAAAACGCCTGTTGGACTAATCGAAGGGGAAATGCTGCTCAAGCGGCAGTATGTCATTCGGGACGGTCAAATCAAGCTGATGTTTGATACGGGGGTAACCATTGGCGACGAACTGCTTCAAGAGGTGCTGGGCAGAAGCTCGGACGCGCAAATGAAGAGCATTGTAGCCACGATTCAAAAAGAGCAGAACCGGATTATCCGGAACGACCGCAGCCGGATGCTGATCGTGCAAGGGGCGGCGGGAAGCGGCAAAACATCAGCCGCACTGCAAAGAGTTGCTTACCTGTTGTATAAATACCGCGAGCATCTGCAGGCCGATCAGGTGATTTTGTTCTCCCCGAATCCGATGTTCAACAGCTATGTTTCAACGGTACTGCCCGAGCTGGGCGAGGAAAATATGCGGCAGACGACCTTCCAGGAATATCTGGAGCACAGGCTTGGACGCGAGTTTCAGCTGGAGGACCCGTTTTCCCAAATGGAATACGTGCTTTCCAGCAGCGGCGAGCCCGGCTATGAATCGCGAATCGAGGGGATCCGCTATAAAACTTCAACCCGGTATTTGCAGGCTTTGATACGCTACCGAGAAATGCTGGAACGAAGTGACATGCTGTTCAAACCGCTGCGGTTCCAGGGGAAGGAAATCATCGGACAAGAAGCGATTCGGCAGCGCTTCTATGATTATGATCCGTCGATTACCCTTGCCAACCGCTGCGACCTGCTGAGGGAATGGCTGCTAAAAGAGCTGGCCGATTTCAGCAAACATGAGGTGAACGAGCCCTGGGTCGAGGAGCAAATGCAACTGCTCGATGTCGAGGACTACCAAATTGCCTATCAGCGCATGCGCCGGCAGAACCGCAAGAAAGGGCGGGAATTCAGCGACTATGAGGACGAAAAGCTGATTTTGGCCAAAATGGTGGTCAGCGATCGCCTCAAGCCTTTGCGCAGATGGGTAAAATCGCTTCGCTTTGTCGATGTCAAAGGCTTGTACGGTCAATTGTTCGCGAACAAGGAGCTGATGCTGGAAGCAAGCTCGGGAGAGCTTCCTGAGCATTGGGACGAGATTTGCCGGTTTACGCTGGACAGTCTGCAGAAAGGTGAGCTTGCTTACGAAGATTCGACCCCTTTTCTGTATTTAAAGGAGCAGCTTCTGGGCTTCAGATCGAACGGCAATATCCGTCATGTCTTTATTGACGAGGCTCAGGATTACTCGCCGTTTCAATTGTTCTTTCTGAAAAGATTGTTTCCGCGAGCCCGCATGACTGCGCTTGGCGATTTAAACCAAGCTATTTATGCCCATGCTTCGATTCTGCAGCAGACCTCGTCGTTGTCGGAATTATACGGAAGGGAAGAAACCGAACAAATTACGTTGACCCAAAGCTACCGCTCCACCCGGCAAATTGTGGATTTTACCCGGCAGATGATTGAAGGCGGCCAGCAGATCGTGCCGTTTAACCGGGATGGAGATATGCCGGAAGTTCGGATCGCCGCAAGCCGGAGCGAGCTTCTTGAAGCCATTTCCGCGGATCTTGCCGACCTTAAGGCGCAGCAGTATGAAACGATCGCCGTCATCTGCAAAACGGCGGAGGAGAGCCGGAACGCATACGAAGCGCTGAAAGAAAGCCATGATCTCAAACTGATAAAAAAGACCACATTGTCTTTTGAAAAGGGAGTGCACGTTATTCCTTCCTACCTGGCTAAAGGCGTGGAGTTTGACGCTGTTCTGATCTATGATGGCTCTAAGCAACGCTATCACCGTGAAGCGGAACGAAAGCTGTTTTATACGGCGTGTACGAGAGCGATGCATTTGCTGCATATTTATAGTCAAGGCGATCCATCTCCTTTCATAACGGGTACAGAAGCTGGATCGTACCGGAAAATTACCGTATTAGGACCCATTTTGAACAAGCGGGGGGCGGCAAAATACTGAGCCTATCTACGCCCTGTTCGGATAGGCGTATGCAACAAGAAAACAGCTGTTTTGATCCGGGCGGATTCAGAACAGCTGTTTTGTCATGCTTTTCGAATTCATTCTGACAAAAGATGTAACATGGTCATAAAAAACAGTTTTGCGACCGGTCCGGTTTTGGTATGATAGTACAGGCAAGTGATCCGGACGCATCATCAAAGCTTGAATAACATCCAAAGCGGATGTTACATATGGCAGCTTCCGGAGGGGGGGTTCAGCACCCATTCCAGCATCATGATCATATCATCCAGCGTTCATGCTAAGATGATTATAACAAATGACAGGGGCGCAATAACCGTCCTGAACTTTGATGGAGGTCTAACAATGAAAGGGAAACAAGCGGCGGGTTACCGCGCTGTTGATTGGGTAGAGGACGGCATGACCATTGGACTCGGGACGGGTTCAACCGCGTACTGGGCTATTCAGCGCATTGGCGAGCGTGTAAAGGAGGGGCTCAAGATCCGGACGGTGGCCACCTCGAAGGCTTCGGAGAAATTGGCAAGGGAGCTGAATATTCCTTTGTTTTCGGCAGCGGACATACCGTGGATTGACTTGACCATTGACGGCGCGGACGAGGTCGATCCTCAAATGAACCTGATCAAGGGCGGAGGCGGAGCGCTCTTCAGAGAGAAAATGGTTGCGCTTCAAAGCGATCGGCTAATTGTCGTGGCCGACGACGCCAAGGAGATATCCGTGCTTGGGACGTTCAAGCTGCCGATTGAAGTGGTTCCTTTTGCCAGTGAATGGACTTTTCGGAACCTGCAAAAGCGCTATGATGTCCCGCTTGAATTTCGCCGGCAGGAAGAAGGTATCTACATCACGGATAACGGAAATTATATTATTGACGCCGCATTTGGTAGAATTGACGATCCAAAAAAGCTTGCTGCCGAGCTTAAGTCAATAACGGGAGTGGTCGATCACGGGTTGTTCGTTGAGATGGCCGAAACGACGGTAATTGGCCATGAAGACGGCACGGTGTCGATTCGCCATAAGTCCTAAAACCGGCCTGTTACCGCTCGGGAGGGTGCGCCCTAAGATGTTTTGAAATCAAAGTACTCAGGAGGGATTCCATTGCTTATCGATGCAAAACCAAGCCTTACAACTCTTGAAGTTCGTGAACTGCTCCAGTTGGCTGTACATGAAGATGCAAGTGCTCTTGCTGCCGCCACAGAAATGTATGGCTCCGAGGAAAGCGGTTGTCTGCTCCGCCTATATCAAGAAGAAGGCGAAACGATCGGGCTAATCGGGTTCGAGATGAATGCTGCCGGTACGTTGATTATCCGCCATATTAGCGTGTATCCCGAGTTTCGCAATCAAGGATTTGGCCGCGGTTTGATTCTTGAGGCGCTCATGGAGCAATCTCCCGATACGATTGCGGCAGAAGTGGATGAAGAGGCTGCGGACTTTTATCGGAATATAGGCTTCACTGTAACCAGTGTGGGTCCGGATCATTCCGGCAACGAGCGGTTCAAGTGCATGTACCATGCCGTGGAAAGCGAAGATGAATACTGACCCGGCTTGAACATAAATAATGAAAATAGATCCAGCCCGCAGATACGGGATGGATCTATTTGTGTGCAAATACGATTAAAGCGTCAGTCTCTTGAAAAAGCTGCGAAGCGCCCAGCCTCTTTCCTGGCGCTTTTTGTATTTCGGCAGCAGCCGGTAAACGGTAATGGATTCGGTAAAGGCTGCCCGGGCCTCGTTCTTCTGGCTCAAAGCGTGATACACCGTGCCAAGCAGATAATAAGCTTCACTCGAGGAAGATTGGATACGGCGGAACTGCTCGGCGTACTTGATCGCTTTCGCCGAATCTTTGGCCTTGAAGGCGGCAGCCAGCTTCAGATAGGGCTGCCCGTATTTCACCCGGTCATTCAGCTGCAGCGCCTTTAACATGCGTTGTTCGCCCTCCTGCAGATCCCCCAAACCGATGGCAGCTTCCCCAAAGTCCGCCCAGAACTCAGCGGAATCCTCGGAGTAAGCCAGCACCTCTTCCAGCAGAGCGGCTGCTTCGCGATATTTTTTGCGTTCCATCAGCAGCCTTGCCAGCTCCCGCTTGGAAGAAACGTCATGCGGGCTTAAAGAGATTTGCTGTCTTAATCTCGATATGCTGCGCATTCTTTTGAGCGGCTTGCCCAGACTGGGGAAGATGCCGACAAATCTTCGGTCAAGCGCGTACAGAATAACCAGAAAAATGATAATCGCAAGGAAAGGGTTGCCTACAAGCCACCAAATAAAAGTGAAAATCAGAATCTTGGTCATTCAGATCCTCCGAATACATAATTTAGTAGCTATTATATCATATTTTGAAAGCTCGGCGCTTTTTTAGCTCAGAGCTTTAAGGCCGAATGAGCAGAACGCCTGCACATGATGATTTCTGGACATACTCCACATTAAGCCCCGCTCGAATTAATGGCGGCACCATATCCTCTGCTGTCATATAGTATTCGTCACGATCCCAGCTGTCTCCGGCCGAACGCTTGCATTCGTAAAGATCCTGCCTGGTTTGAAAAGCGATATCCGCAACGATCAACAGTCCGCCCTGTTCCAGCAGCCCTGCAAGCTCGCGGATAAGCTCTATTTTTCGTACATCATCTACATGATGAAGAGCATAGGAGGATACAATGAAGCGAAATCTTTGGGTCAGCAGCGGTTCCGGCAGACTGCCGCTGAAATCGCCTATGAAGAAACGGCCTTCAGGCATTCGTTCCCGCGCGATGCGGATCATCTCCTCGGAAAAATCAAGTCCAAATATCGTATGCCCCTTTTGATACAATTTATGGGTCAATTTCCCCGTTCCAATACCGATATCCAGGATTTGAACTTTATCATCTTCCGGAATCAGGCTCTGAACAAAAAGAAGCACATCATCATATCCGTCAAACGGATATCCTTTGTTTGCTTCAATCGTCTCTTCATATTTTTCCGCCCAATTGTCAAATCCTTTGTTGTCGAGCATGGTCATTCTCCTTCACTGCAAAATTTCTAAAATCAATATAGCATAGTGAGTTTTAAGCGGCTTTGGTAGAAAACGATTATATTCAAAATAGGTCTCCCGATTTTGTCTGAATGAACGCAATTTATCTGCCAATTCCGGAATTCCGCCTAATCAATAGTATTCATAGTCACTTGATGGAGCTTGTAAAAAAAATCCTTTAGATTTAAAATGAGCAAGTATTAGATTTTAAAATTTGGAATATGTCTTCGTCAGACGATTCTACACACTTGCACTCGTAAAGGAGTTTTGTACAATGGCAAACTTTGCAAGATCCGTTACTTCTCCAAAGAAATTCATTAACGGTCACGATTTGCTCAGCAATTTGAACGAGCATATCAAAGATTATGGCGATAATGCCTATGTAATTTGCGATGAATTCATTCTGGAACGCGCGAAGAAAGAAGCGGGGGATTCCATTACGTCAGCCGGGAATAAGGCGACCTTTGAAAAGTTCAACTATGAATGCACCAAAGAGGAAATTGAACGCAACCGCGAACTGGCCCGCAAGGCCGGAGCAAATATTATTGTTGGCATCGGCGGCGGTAAAACGCTGGACACAGCCAAAGCGACAGCTTACTATGAGAAGCTTCCTGTCGTCATTTTCCCTACTATTGCTTCCACAGACGCGCCATGTACAGCCCTTGCTGTTATTTATAAAAAAGACGGTTCTTTCGATGAATATCTGTTTCTGCCAAGCAACCCGGATGTCGTGCTGGCGGATACGGGTATTTTGGCGTCCGCACCTTCCCGTTTCTTCGCTGCAGGAATCGGTGATGCTCTCGCTACATATTTTGAAGCGCGCGCATGTTACGCCTCGAACGGCGACAATCTTGTCCTGATGAAGCCTTCGACAACCGGTCTGGGGATTGCCCGCCTCTGCTATGAAGCTTTGCTCGCAAATGCCGCCCATGCCAAACGCGCGGTAGACCAAAAGGTGTACACCCGCGCAGTGGAGGAAACGATTGAAGCGACCATTTATTTGAGCGGCGTTGGCGCGGAATCCGGCGGTCTGGCTGCAGCTCATGCCATTCATAACGGGATGACTGCGGTTCCTTCCCTCCACAAAGCGCAGCATGGAGAGAAAGTAACCTTCGGCCTTCTGGCTCAACTGGTGCTGGAAAATGCGCCGACGGAAGAGCTGGAAACGGTCATTAAACTTGTCAAGGATGTAGGACTTCCTCTGACGCTTGAAGATCTGGGCTGCACGGAGTTTATTGAATCCGAATGGCGCCAGGTAGCCGAAGCGGCATGCGCGCAAGGGGATACCATGGGCAATATGCCATTCCCGGTTACCCCTGACGATGTTTACAATGCGATTGTTGCCGCCAACGCGATTGCAAAGAGTTATAAATAAAATTAAGCGCACCTTAACAAGGGGGCCCTTTAAGCCGGTATTATACCGGGCTATAAGGGCCCTTTGCTTTGAGAGCTGTGTATTATGCTTGAATTTCCGCCTGTACGTCACGGATAATACGGTATGAGGAGGGACTTATATGGTTAACATTCGCGGAATCAAGCCGGAACGAGTAAAGGCGCACGAGTTCTACAAGGCAAACGGTTTTGAAATCACGGGATACCGATTTGTAAAACGGCTGTAAGATGAGCAGGCCATCAGTTAATATTTGCTATATAAAGACGATAATTGAAGATCATATTATAATAGTAATAGATGATTTGTAAAAGAACAGGCGGACAGGTGCGAAGTACAGTCAGTGATTTGCGAACTAATGACGAGGAGAGGTTAGCTATCCTTATTTCTTTTTTGTTAAGCCTTTTATTTTACCGCGATCCGGCTGTTCCGTTCAGCAAAGAAGAGGAAGCAGCCTACCGAAAAATATGGGAAGAAGCCGTAAGCCGGAATGGCGGGCAAATTTTATATGAAAGCCCATTTCCCAAGCACCGTTTTCTACAATACCTTTCGCACAGCAAGCCGGTTTTGTTTCACGGTTCCAACTATAAAGAGATCGCTCAGTTTGAACCGCGGCGGCAGACGCTTTACAACGGTGAATATGTGGATGCCGTATTCTCCACCAGCGACGGAATCTGGCCCATATTTTATGCGGTGTTTGATAGACATAAACTTGTTGGAAATTTCCGTAACGGCTGCCTTGAAGCAGGCCGCACTAACCATCGGTTTTATTTCTTCTCATTGAGCGATGAATCCATACATCAAGAGCCTTGGACGGAGGGCATGGTTTACATATTGCCGAGAGAGCCGTTTGACAAAGCGGGAAGAGGGCTTGTATTCTTTGATGAATGGATCAGCAAGGAACCCGTCCGGCCTTTGTTTCGGCTGAAGGTAAGTCCTGACGATTTTATTTTTCGCGATAAAGTATCCAGCCATGAAAGCCGGGAACCGCTGATTAAGACAATGATTCTTTACAAGCTCAGAACGATATGGAATCGTTAATGAAATACTACTAAAGGTTGAATTGCATGAACAACAAGAATCGGAATCCCGGAAAGATTCGTCTCACTACGCTTTTTTCAGGTGTTGTCGCATTGGCAGTGATTTTAACTTCGGTTACAGCAGTAGCGGCTTCTTACAAAACGCAAAGAGAACATTTATATGCCAGAACACTTGAGATGGATTATTCTGCGGCTAACAGAATGAGCATTACAATGAATACATTATTTAGTTCCATGAAGAAAGGCCTCGAAACGCTGGCCAATGAATTCAGTGAAGTCGACCCTGCGAGGCAATCGCAGGAGATTCAGAGCAAACTTGATTTTTTTAATAGCAGCAATAATTATTTCAACTCCGTAACGTGGACGAGCGAACAGGGATATGTGCTAAAGACTACTCCTTCCAATCTGAACCTTGAAGGCAAGCGGCTTCAAACTGAGCCGACCAATGAAGCATTGACTTCTAAAAAACCGACTCTTTCCGTGCCTTATATCGGTGCAACCGGCCGTCTGATTGTATTAATGACTGAGCCCGTCTTTAACAAGCAAGGGGTCTATAAAGGATTTATTGGCGGCACCATCTATCTTGAGGAAAATAATATTCTGGACAGCATCTTCGGAGTGAATAGGATCGACCGAACAGGATCTTATTTCTTGATTGTGGATTCAACCGGAAAACTGATCTATCATCCTGAGCAAAACCTGCTAGGCAAAGATCTCAGCGATAATCAAGTTGTGCAAAAATTGATTCAAGGGCAAAGCGGCAAAGAATCTGTAGTCAATTCTTTTGGAGTTCCTTTTTTGGCGGGGTATTCCACGGTCGCTCACAACCAATGGGGGATTATTGTCCAGACTCCGATCAGCATGGTTATAAGGCAGCAAAACGAGCAAGTCTCCAAAATGCTCATGATCATGCTCCCCTCCTTTCTATTTCTGATGTGTTTAACAATATTTATGGCCCGCAAAGTTGCAGCACCGTTTGTATTCCTGGCCAATTTTGTCGGCAAGGCCGCAAGCAGTAAGGAAAAACTGCCTATCCCGCTTGAAAAAAATCATTGGAACTGGGAGGCTGATCTATTAACCAAAACCGTATTGCATTCAATCAGCGAAATGCAGCAGCAAAGCGAGCGCTTGAATGATTCGGCCAGAAAGGATCCGCTTACCGGTTTGATGAACAGAAGGTCTTTTGAAGAGTTTTGCGCTGTTTTTGATCAAAACGGACAGCCCTTTTCTCTGTTGATTCTCGATATAGACCGGTTTAAATATGTGAATGATACTTTCGGTCATCTGGCCGGTGATGAGGTGCTGAAATTTTTATCGCAGAAGATTCTTTCGTCGGTTCGGGCTGAGGATTTATGCTTTCGCTTCGGCGGGGAAGAATTTATTGTCATCCTTCCGAATACCCGATTAAGCAAAGCCTTTCTCACCGCGGAACGCATTAGAAAAGATGTCGAAAGGTCGGATACTCTCCCAATCGGCAGACCAGTCACAGTGTCCATAGGCATAGCCGAATATCCGGCTCAGTCCAGCGATTTCCAGGAGCTGTTTGAAATGGCCGACAAAGCTCTATACAGAGCGAAAGAGGAAGGAAGAAACAGGACGATTGTTTCGAACTGTGGGAATTCGGATTAAGCCCCGGGTATCTCGTTAACAACTGGGAAAGAGAGTACAAATCGGCTGCGACGGTAAATAGGCCCGCTAACCTTTAATGGTAGACGGGCTTATTTTATTTCCGCAAGCAATTCCCTAGAGTCATTGTTCACGTTGCCTACCATCTGCGATACCGGGTAAGCTCTCATCTTGCTAGCATTATAGGGCTTAAGCAGTTGCTTAAGCGAAAGTACATCATTGTTCCCTCGATCGAGCCACTCAGCCTCGTCCTCCGGCCGAAGAATGACCGGCATGCGGTCATGGATGTCAGCCATAAGGCTGTTGGGCTCGGTTGTGATGATCGTACAGGTGCTCAGTTTGTTTCCTTCCGGACCCATCCAAATGTCAAAGAGCCCGGCCAGAGAGAATATACCTCCGTCACGCATCAGGATTCTGAACGGTTGTTTCTTGTTACCTTCCTGTTTCCATTCATAGAACCCGTCTGCCGGAATGATGCAGCGTCGAGAGGATAGCAGTCTCTTAAATGCCGGTTTTTCTGTCAGAGTCTCGGCCCGGGCATTTATCATCTTGCTGCCGATCTTGTCGTCCTGAGACCAAGAGGGAACCAGCCCCCAGCGGAGTACACCCAGGCGGTTTCCGCCCGAACTGCCAATGGCTGCGGGGATTTGCTGCATTGGGGCAACATTATACCTTGGTGCAAAATCCAATATAGTCGATACCTGAATGAGATACCTTAGCCTGATTTCTTCAACGGGAACTGTTACAGTAAAACGTCCGCACATACTAAAGTCTCCTTAGAGTGTTTGTTTATATTCTAAGACAAAGATCGATTTATATAAAATAAGAGGGGGCATATTTTGCTCGAGAGGGATTATTAACGTCTATGATTGCTAGAATTTGAAGATAGCTTTTTTCGATCCGGTGCCGCGCGCATCGGATTTTTTATATGCGCATAGAGCGCTGTTGTTTCGTCCCGATTAAGTACGATAACAATTGGTCATCAACGCACAAAAAAAGGACAAAAGCCTTTGTAAAAATCCTTGATACAAAGGCTTTTGTCCGGGCGCCCCTTGCGGGACGCCCATCATGGGAGAGGAGAAACCGGATGAAGAGCTTATGGGGAAACGTAAGTCTTCTCCGCGGTTGTCTACGACATTTGGTGATGTCGATACCTTCATTATGTCCGGGAGCATCCGAAATATACACTGAGCGCCAAAAAAAGGAGGGCCGCCCGGATTCTATTTTTCAAGCGGCACCTGATGTGGTACGATAACGACATAAATTACGGACACGGCATGTGGCGAATGGACAAGGAGAGAAGCAGATTTGCGTGTAATTTCAGGAAGCGCCCGGGGAAGGGCGCTTAAAGCCGTCCCCGGCATGGGGACAAGGCCGACTACGGATAAAGTAAAAGAGGCGATTTTCAGCATAATCGGTCCGTATTTTGAGGGCGGAAATGTACTCGACCTGTTCGCCGGAACCGGCGGACTCGGGATCGAAGCGCTTAGCAGAGGCATGACGAAAGGCATTTTCGTGGATCTGGAGTACAAGGCCATCGAGACGGTCAAGCACAATCTTAAGCAGGCGGGCTTCTCAGATAAAGCCGAAGTGTACAAAAATGAAGCGGAGCGCGCGCTGCGCGCCTTGGCCAAACGTGAAATAGGCTTTGATCTTGTGTTTCTGGATCCCCCTTACAGGCTAAAGCATGGAGACAAGCTTATGCTCCAGATGGAGGAGCTGGGACTGGTCTCGATTGGCACCGCTATAGTGCTGGAATATGAATCATCTTATGAGTATCCCGAAACGGTCGGAGGGTTTACGCTTACGCGTAAGGCCGTTTATGGCGAAACCGCAGTTTCCATCTATCGGTATGAGGCTGCGGAGGCAGAAGGAGCAAGCAGTGGAGAGGAGATTTTATGAGCAGCGAAGTAAGGAATGTTACAGAGAAAACAAGTGCCTTGAGGGTGGCCGTATACCCCGGAAGCTTTGATCCGGTGACCAAAGGGCATATGGATATAATCCAGCGGGCAGCCCGTCAGTTCGACCATTTGATCGTGGCCGTGCTGAACAATTTAAGCAAAAACCCGCTGTTTAGCGTTGAAGAAAGGAAAGAACTGCTGAGGCAATCCACCCGGCATTTGCCTAACGTCGAGATTGACGGCTTTCGGGGATTGCTTGTCGATTATGTGCGTGAGAAACAGGCCAACGTGATCGTGAAAGGGGTAAGATCGGTTACGGATTTTGAATATGAGCTTCAGATGGCGTCGATCAATCACAAGCTTGACAGCGAAGTGGAAACGATCTTCATGATGACGAATCCGAAATATTCTTATTTGAGCTCAAGCGTCGTCAAAGAGATCGCGATGTTTGGCGGAGATGTTGTCGATTTGGTTACGCCGGAAGTGGAAGCCGCATTGAAGCTCAAGATGGAAGAGCGGGCTAAAGGCTCCAATCAATAAGAAGCTTTTTTGGCTTTCTGCTGGTTTCCGATTAGTGCTGATGCGCAATGCGGCGCCACAGAAGGGCGAAGGCAATAAGCGCTCCGAGAAGCAGGACGAACAAAATCGTTTGCCAGCCGAGCATCGCAAAGGACTGGTGCCAGTTTGGAAACAGCAATCCGCTGTTTGCGGGATGGATGCTATTTTGATCTTTGTAGGCAGCAACCGTGTTCGGGAAAAGCGCGGTTACGGGATTCCAGACCAGCAAGGTGAGGATGTAGGCGTAAGAACCGTGCATCATTCTGGTGAACAGAAAGCCGCGGCTCGAAATTCCGGCAGGCTTCAGGGCGGCTCTGACTTGAAAATAGCTGCAAAGCCCGCCCCAGCCGAGTCCCGCACCCAGAAATGCGGCTTGCATGGCGGGAGAAGACAATCCGGCTTCCGCGATTCTAAAGCTTCCAAGGTGAACTTCCAATAAGGCAGGGATGATGAAATCCGGAAACCATCCGGGCAGACCGCGGGAAATGACCTGAACGACCAAGGCGAAAATAAGGATATAGCCCCCAACGCCCATCAAGGTTTGAACGGAAGACGAGACAGTGTCGCCGAGAAGCTTGCCAAAGCTTCGACCGTCAAGCCGCCTGGCGTCTTCCATGCTGCGGAAGGTTCTCCGAAGCAGGGAGGCGTTAGAAGCAGAACGCCCGGGGAGAGGGAGGTCATTTTTTTCGGAATGGTCAAAAAGAGCACCGGTGACTCCTGCGGCAAGGCCTGCCGCAATATGGATAACGGCAAGCAGCACGCCGAGAGCCGGCGTATGTAAGAATCCCGTGCCGATGACGACAATCAGCAGCATCGGATTGCAGAAATGGGCCGCTGCGGCCAGCCTGGACGCCGAAGCCGCCGACAGGCGCCCCTGCCCGTGCAGCTTGGCGGCAGCTTCGGCGGCAGCCGGAAAGCCGGCGATCAAACCGAGAGGAAGAATATATCCGCCTTCCCCAGGGATTCGAAGCGCCCGGCGCAGCAGCGGGTCCAGCAGTGTGCCGAGGGCGTGAACCAGCCCGTAAGCGACAAGCAGCTCGGTCAAAACCAGAAAGGGCAGCAAGGCGGGAAATACAATGTGCCACCAAACCGAAAGCCCCTGCAGAGTGGCGTCAAAGGCCCGCCCCGGATCGTAGATGATGCAAATGACGAGAGAGGCAGCGGAGAGACCCAGCCAGACGGTATTCCAAAGGGAAGCTTGTTTGAGGGGGCGTTCAGCGAATTTATTCATGTTCAGCACCTCTTGAATAATGAATGGGATATGGACGTACTATGGATAAGGCGTTTCTTTTTCAGGCGGGAGGCAGAAGATCCAGCAGGGCTAGTACGATTTTATGCGACCGGCAGGGTGAACAGACCAGACCTTTCGAGGAGCGGGCGAAAGCGGATAACGTCCTTAATGGTAGTACAGACTTTTTTAGGTTGACTATCATACCCGGCTTTAGACACGGAGGAGAGAGCGGCGTGAAAAGAAAGGGATGGAAGTTTTTACGGCCCACGATTGCGGGAGCAGCGTTTATTCTGATTGTGTATGTGCTCGTGTTTATGCCGTTGCCTTATATCATCTATCAGCCCGGAACGGCTGAGGAGATCAAGCCGATGATTACGATTGCGGATGGGGATACGGAGGAACAAGGGGCATTCATGCTTACGACGGTTTCTTCCAGGTATGCGAACGCAGCCTGGTATCTGGCGGCGAAGCTGGATAAAAATGCGGAGATTGATCCAAAGCCAAAGCGCAATGAGAAGGAATATGCTACGGAGCAAGTGTTTTACATGACAGGTTCGCAATCGAATGCGATGGAAGCCGCGTATAAAAAAGCGGGTGTAAAATACAGCATTGAACCGCAGTATATTTTTGTCATAGGCCATGTGAAGAATGTAGCCTCCAAAGGCGATTTCAGGGCCAATGACGTGATTGTCAGCGTAGACGGCACCGAAGTGAAGAGTCTCGACTCCCTCGTCAGCCTGCTTGGAGCCAAGAAGCCCGGCGACCATGTTCAGGTCAAGCTGAAAAGGGACGGCACCGAGCTGGATGAGAACGTGGAGCTCATTACGTTAAAGGACGATCAGACCGGAAAGACCAGGGCAGGACTTGGCATTACGATCGGGGAATTTAGAAAGGTGGTCAGCGCGGACGGCGGAAAACAGGTTCAATTCGCGAAAACCGATATTGGAGGTCCTTCCGCAGGGCTGATGTTCACCCTCGAAATTTATAACAGGCTGACCCCGGGTGATTTAAGCAAAGGCCACCGGATTGCCGGAACGGGAACGATGTCGCCGGACGGAACCGTAGGCCCGATCGGCGGAGTCCAGTTCAAGGTGGTAGCCGCTGACCGCGAAAAAGCGGAGATTTTCTTTGTGCCTGAGGACAATTACGAAACAGCCAAGCAAAAAGCAGACAGCATCGGAACAGCGATGAAGATTGTTCCCGTTCAAACCGTTGACGACGCGCTTAAGTATTTGAACAATCTTGAGCCTGCACCCTGATCGGAGCCTGTCGGAAATCCCGGAACAGCTCATACGTTCCGGCTCCCGGCAAAGCGTTGGCGTAAAGGGATGCGGCGCGGATGTCGAGGGCTAAGCCGACATAAGGCTGACCGGCCGCTCGGGTTACAACCGGCAGGGTGGCCGACTGTTTCATCTGTTTCAGCAGCTCGCGGCCCTTGGGGCCAAAGCCCAGCACTCGGATACAGTCAGGCCCTTTGGCCAGAGCGGCCGGGGACATAACTTCACGCTTATGGCCGAGCAAAATGTGCGCAAGCATGCGCTGGAGCTTGGTCCGGGTGTAGCGCCGCGTCTTCAGGCCTTCCAGCAGCGCTACGACCGTCGGCTCGCGCAAAGCCGGCAAAACCTTGTGGAGGCGGTACTCGAGCCCTTCCGTCACTTCATGCAGCTCTGCCAGCTCCCGGGGGGAGCGCTGCAGCAGGGCATGGAACAAGGGAGCACGAAAGTGCTCCCACGTCACCGGACCGCGGCCGGCCGCGAATTCGCGGGCGAGCACATCCGCGGTGAAGGCGGGGATGTAAGGCCGGGCGGCGTCCAGCCCGCCCGGGGAGAGAAGCAGCCGGCGGACAGCGGTCGCGCTGGCGAGCGCGCCTTCGCCGGGCTCCGCGTCGTGGTACCCGGCCCCCAGGCGCGGGATCGACGCGGGGTTGATCGCGCTACTCAGCCGCTTTAGCGCGATCAGGTAATGCAGCCCGAGAGTGTTGTTGGGCTGCATCAGCATTTCGCGCGCGCTGCCGCCGGCCGGCGCGCCAGGGTTCGCGGCGGCGAGCCGTTCCGCCGCCGCGGCAAAAGCGGCGGGGTAGCTTGCCCCGCCGGCCAGTTCCCCCGAGAGCGCGGCTTTCAGCTCGCCGCGCTCGTCTTCGAGCATCTCCGCCAGCGGCAGGAGATGCTCGAGGCCGCCCGCCTCGGTGCCGAAGCACAGGTGGGTGACGGCGCCGGTCGCAGCCAGCAGCGACACCGCTCCGAAAGCGAACCACTCGGCGGGCTGCACCGCATAGGACACGGGCAGCTCGAGCACGAGATCCGCGCCCATATGCAGCGCCATCTCCGCGCGTGCCCATTTGTCCACAATGGCGGGCTCGCCGCGCTGCAGAAAGCAGCCGCTCATGACAGCAATCGCGCTGTCCGCGCCGGTGACGCGCTTCGCTTCATGGAAATGATGGATATGCCCGTTGTGAAGCGGGTTATATTCGACAATCAAACCGACAGTGCTCAAGTTCATGACATCCTTCCGGTTAGGGACCTTATAGACCGCTTGTTTTGCTGCGGTTTTCCCGATCTTTTGAGGTATTTGTACTATAGCACGATAAATCGGTACCTGGAAATACGTCTAGAGCGCAGCTCTTTGCGGCATGCTATCATAAGTCATATCAAGAGAAAATCTTGACAAAACTTTGATGTGATCGGTATAATTATTTTTGTTTGTTTGGAGTGATGACTATGCACTTTCAATTCCGAAAAGCAGCATCCGCCGAAGGGCCGATAAAGTTCCGTGAGTCTTTGGATGTTTCGGAGATGATCAAGGGTCGTAAAGATATAACCGGAATCAGTCCGCTAACCGCTGATCTCCAGGCTTTTTCAGCCGGGGAAGGTATGGTGGACGTGAAAGGCGCTTTGACCGCGGAGCTGAATGTGGCCTGCTCAAGATGCCTGACTCCTGTGAATCGAAAGATCGACATCGACTTTGAGGAACGTTTTGTACATGGACAGGAACCCGAGGAAGAAGAGGACATAGATGACGATGTCAATTATGTTTCTGACGAGAGTGTGGATCTCGTTCCTTACTTGGAAGAAAGTCTGATGCTGAATCTTCCTTTGGCCGTTGTCTGCAAAGATGACTGCAAAGGGCTTTGTCCGGTATGCGGAGTCAATCGCAACGAGCAGGATTGCAGCTGTGATACGGCTGTAGTCGATCCGCGGCTGGCAGCACTCAAAGATTTTTTTAAATGAAAAATGAATGACAGACACCTATAGGGTTGACTTGAATAAGGAGGTGGGAACATGGCAGTACCTCAACGGAGAACGTCCAAAACGCGCCGCGACAAACGCCGCACGCATTTCAAATTGGCTGTACCGGGTATGGTAAAATGTGAACAATGCGGAGAATTGAAGCTTGCTCACCACGTATGCAAAGTTTGCGGAACATACAAAGCAAGAGAAATTATCAAAGCGTAAAGCCTGGCAAGTTTGAAAGATCGGGCTTTGCTCCCGCTAGTGCAATCGGCATAAGTCCGGGTATCATCCCGCGCACCTTTGCGATGCTATTTAAAGTAGTACTTCATCTTTGGTGGAGTGCTATTTTTTTTGCCGGGCTGTCCCCTTTCTTTTTGGGAGCGGATGTTTTATACTACTCTTAGTACCTGGTTCTAACATTGAGCGGAAAAATAGCAGCATGCCGACTGAAGGCCATGCAAGCCTTTGCGAATAAAGGAGGCGGCACCCATCGAACGATTGCCAAAACGGGCTCGGCAGCAGAAGCTCGCTTTAATTATAGAAGAGAATCCTTTCGTTACCGACCAGGAATTAACCAGACAGTTAAAGGTAAGCATACAAACGATCCGCCTTGATCGGATGGAGCTTGGCATTCCGGAACTGCGGGAAAGGCTGAAGCTGATGGCGGAGCGTTCCTATGATCAGGTACGATCCCTGCCGCTGGATGAAGTGATTGGTGAAGTTGTGGATCTTCAACTGGACCGCAGCGGGATATCCATATTTGAAATTCGTGAGGAACACGTCTTTTCCCGGACAGGGATTGCGCGTGGACACCATGTGTTTGCGCAGGCCAATTCGCTTGCGGTCGCCGTCATCAACGACGAAATCGCGCTAACCTTCTCCGCAGAGATTCGATTTGTAAGGTCCGTTCACCTTGGGGAAAAGTGTATTGCTAAAGCATACGTCCGCTCGGGGCAAGAAAGCAAGGGCAAGGCCAAGGTGGAGGTATTCACTTATGTAGGTGAAGAAATGGTGTTTCATGGACATTTTGTTATATACCGTTCCGCCGGAATCGAGCGGGAAGGAAGGGGGACTATGCATGCGGATCGCCATTGATGCCATGGGCGGCGACTTTGCTCCAGGATGCAATGTGGAAGGAGCGATCGCTGCTGCGAGGCAGTGGAGCGATATCGAAATTGTGCTTGTCGGTGACAGTTCTGTTTTGAAACCGCTGCTTGCGAATAAGCCATCCAACCTGTCGGTTCATCACGCCGGCGAGGTGATCGGAGCCGAGGAAGAGCCTGTCAAGGCGGTGCGCCGCAAAAAGGACGCCTCCATGGTCGTTGCTGGCCGGCTTGTACGGAGCGGAGAGGCCGACGCGATGATATCGGCAGGAAACACCGGAGCGCTGATGACGACAGGCCTGCTCGTCGTGGGCCGAATGGAAGGTATTGAGCGTCCTGGTCTAGCCCCGATGCTTCCTACGATGGACGATCGGGGCGTTCTGGCGCTTGACCTTGGCGCCAATATGGATGCGAAGCCCGAGCACCTGGTTCAGTATGCGCTCATGGGCAGCGTTTACCGCGAGAAAGTGCATGGAATGGAGCGCACGCGCGTCGGCCTGCTTAATGTGGGGACCGAAGCGCTCAAGGGGAACGAGCTTACGAAAGCGGCCTACCCGCTGCTGAAGAAGCTGCCGATAAATTTCATAGGAAATGTCGAATCCAGGGATGTCCTCAGCGGAGCCTGCGATGTGCTCGTGTGCGACGGATTTGCGGGCAATATCATGCTGAAAGCCCTGGAAGGCACGGCCGGCGCTCTTTTTTCGATATTAAAGAAGGAATTCACGAAGTCGCTAAAGACCAAATTGGCCGCAGCTGTGCTAATGCCGGAGCTTAGAGGGCTCAAGAGTAAAATGGACTACAAGGAGCACGGCGGTGCGCCGTTGCTTGGCCTTAACGGTTTAGTGATCAAAGGGCATGGCTCTTCGGATGCGGGGGCCATCAAGAATGCCGTCCGCCAGGCGCGAGCGGCGCTGCAAAGTCAGCTGATTCAGAGCATAACTAAGGAAATCACTGGGAAGCGAGTGACAGATTAATGAATTTACGGCCGGTTGGAATTATCGGGACAGGCATGTATGTGCCGGAGAAAGTATTGACAAATGCCGATCTGGAAAAAATGGTAGAGACGAGCGATGATTGGATCGTATCCCGGACAGGGATCCGGGAGCGGCACATCGCCGCACCGGAGCAGGCGACATCCGATCTCGCTTATGAAGCTTCGGTTCGTGCGCTGGAGTCGGCAGGTCTGAAGCCGGAAGAGCTTGATTTGATCATCGTAGCAACGATTACTCCGGATATGGCCTTTCCGTCCACGGCATGCATTCTGCAGGAAAAGCTGGGAGCGAAAAAAGCGGCAGCATTTGACTTGTCCGCAGCTTGCTCCGGATTCGTATACAGCCTGGCGACAGCGACCAACTTTATCGGCAGCGGCATGTATGGCAATGCACTGGTCATTGGCGCGGACACATTGTCCCGCATTACGGATTACACCGATCGCAATACCTGTGTGCTTTTCGGCGACGGTGCCGGCGCTGTTGTGCTTGGTCCTGTTCCGGAAGGACGCGGCTTCAAATCCTTTGACTTGGGCGCGGAAGGATCGGGCGGGCCTTTGCTGAATCTGGAAGGCGGGGGCTCCAGACTCCCCGCATCGGAGGAAACGGTCAAAGGCGGCAAGCACTTTATCTATATGAACGGCCGTGAAGTATTCAAGTTTGCCGTACGCGTTATGGCTAGCGCAACCGACGAAGTGCTGCGCAAAGCGGGATTGAGCAAAGAGGATATCGATCTGTTTGTCCCGCATCAGGCCAATATTCGGATCATCCAGTCCGCCATGCAGCGTCTGAATCTGCCCGAAGAGAAATGCGTCATTAACGTTGACAAATACGCTAACACCTCGGCTGCTTCGATTCCGCTTGCGCTTGTAGAAGCGGCCGAAGCAGGACGCATTCAAGAGGGAGATACTGTTCTGCTGGTTGGTTTCGGCGGAGGACTGACATGGGGCGCGGCAACGCTAGTTTGGTAAACGACGTCAATCAATAGGAATTGAACGCCGATTTTCCTGCAGGGCACTGCCGCCTGCAGGGGCTAGGCTGCCCACTGCGGGAGCCTGACAGCGTTTGCCGATTGTTTAAGGAGTGATTGTACTTGGGTAAAATTGCATTTATATTTCCGGGACAGGGTTCCCAAACGGTTGGAATGGGCAAAGATATATATGAAGCTTCTCCATTTGCTCGCGAAGCGTTCGAAACAGCCAACCGCTCGCTTGGCTTTGACTTAACTGGCCTGATCTTTGAAGGGCCTGAGCAGGATTTAAAGAGAACGGCAAATACGCAGCCTGCTCTATTGACTACAAGCTACGTGCTGTATCGCGAGCTTGCCTCCAGAGGCGTGCAGCCTGACTTTGCGGCTGGCCACAGTCTTGGCGAATACTCGGCGCTGACAGCAGCCGGCGTTTTGTCCTTTGAAGATGCCGTCGCTTTGGTGCGTGCGCGCGGCGAATTTATGGAAGAGGCTGTGCCGGGGGGGCAAGGAGCGATGGCGGCCGTGCTTGGCGGCGAACGCGAAGCCCTGGCTGACCTGTGCGCGGACATTACCGCATCAGGTCAGCTGGTCGAGCTCGCGAATGTGAACTGCCCCGGGCAAATTGTCGTTTCCGGCAGCAAGGAAGGCGTGGCGGCAGTAGCCGAACGTGTGAAGGAGATCGGGGCCAAGCGGGCGATCATGCTGGAAGTCAGCGGACCGTTCCACTCTTCGCTGATGAAAGGGGCTTCAGCCAAGCTGGAGGAAAAGCTGGCTTCGGTGGAGTTCCGGCAGGCCGCTGAGCCTGTTGTATTCAATGTGACGGCAAAACCTTTGGATAGCGGTGAAGACATTCCATCATTGCTAGTGCAGCAGGTATATTCTCCTGTGCTGTGGGATGACAGCGTTCGCTATCTGATCGGCCAGGGCGTCGACACCTTTGTCGAAATCGGTCCGGGAAGCGTGCTGAGCGGACTGATCAAGAAGATCGACAAGTCGGTTCGAACGATAAATGTAAGCAGCCTGGAAACCCTGGAGCAGGCAGCAGCCCTGCTGAAAGGATAAATAGCGGGAAATCCGCGTTTTTTGTACAGGTTGTACTTTAATACGTACATTTTTGCGTAAGCGGTGAAACGGCATTTCTGTTTTATCTTGCTCCCGGTTAACTCCCGGGATAGCCATTTCCTGCTGCAGCGGCACCTTGGTCAAGCGCCGAAGGAGCAGGCTGTCCGAATGACAAAGACAGCGTGGAATCATATAAATGTATATAACATCCGTTTTTTTGCGAAAGGGGACCTTATTCATGACAAAGTCTCTTGAAGGCAAGTCGGCGCTCGTTACCGGTGCTTCCCGAGGAATCGGGCGGAGCATTGCTCTGTCTCTCGCTGCGGCCGGCGCGAACGTTGCGGTGAATTTTGCCGGCAATGAAGCCGCTGCGGCCGGTGTAGTCAGCGAGATTGAAGCGATGGGCGGCAAGGCTTTTGCGGTGAAGGCCCATGTCGGAGACAGCAAGCAGTTTGAAGATATGGTCAGCCGTACTGTTGAGGCCTGGGGCAGCATCGACATTCTTGTGAACAATGCCGGTATTACCCGTGACAATTTGATCATGAGAATGAAAGAAGAAGAATTCGACCAGGTTATCGAAACGAATCTGAAAGGCGTGTTCAACGGCATCAAAGCCGTTGCCCGTCCGATGATGAAGCAGCGCTCCGGGCGGATTATCAACATTTCTTCGGTGGTTGGCGTGCTGGGGAATGCGGGCCAGGCGAATTACGTAGCGGCTAAAGCCGGTGTAATCGGTCTTACCAAGTCATCGGCCCGTGAGCTGGCATCGCGGAATATTACCGTGAATTGTGTCGCTCCCGGTTTTATCGAGACGGACATGACGGAGCAGCTGCCGGAGGATCTTCGGGCCAAGATGCTAGGTGACATACCGCTGTCGCGGCTTGGCAAGCCGGAGGAAGTAGCGAAGGTCGTTCTGTTTCTGGCCTCGGACGGAGCTTCCTACATGACGGGCCAGACGCTTCATGTAGATGGCGGAATGTACATGTAGTGCCGTCATGGAAGTATGCACTTAACAGACTATGGCATTTTAACTTTAATTCTCGTATAATACCATGGAGGAGGTGAACCGGATGTCCGATGTATTTGAACGCGTAAAACGCATCGTAGTCGACCGTTTGGGTGCCGACGAGGCTGAAGTTACGCTAGAAGCGTCTTTCAAAGACGACTTGGGTGCTGATTCGCTCGACGTAGTAGAATTGGTAATGGAACTCGAAGACGAATTCGATCTGGAAATTTCAGATGAAGATGCAGAGAAGATTACGACCGTAGGTGAAGTTGTGAATTATATACAATCTCATACCTAAGTCATCAAAGTCCCGTACCTCCTTATTGTAGGCGGGACTTCTCCTCATCTTTATCTGTTTTATAAGCGCTTAAGTGTGTTCAGTGTAATGATTCACGACGATATTGCACATGAAGTCTATACGAGGTGAGTGTGTTTGAAGCATAGAGTAGTTATAACAGGAATGGGTGCAGTAACCTCGCTGGGAAAAGATCTAAACACGTTCTGGGATAACCTGATGGCAGGCAAATCCGGCGTAAGTTTGATCGAGGCCTTCGACGTTAGCGAGTACCCGACGCGCATCGCCGCTTCTGTGAAGGATTTTAACCCCGAAGACTACATGGACCGCAAGGAAGCCCGCAAGATGGATCGTTTTGTTCAGTTCGCGGTTGCCGCCGGATCCATGGCTTTGAAAGATAGCGGAATTGAAATCGGAACCAATACGGATGCCGAGCGCATTGGCGTCTCAATCGGTTCGGGGATTGGCGGACTCGGAACCTGGGAAGACCAGCACAATATTTTGCTGGAGAAAGGACCCAAACGGGTCAGTCCGTTCTTTATTCCGATGATGATCGCCAATATGGCTTCCGGCCAGATGTCGATCATGTTCGGAGCTAAAGGACCCAACACGACACCGGTGACCGCTTGTGCCACGGGCAGTCATTCTATCGGCGATTCTTTCAGGCTGATCCAGCGCGGAGATGCGGATGTGATGATCTGCGGCGGAGCGGAGGCAACGATCCGTCCGACGGGAATGGCCGGCTTCTGCTCCATGCGCGCCATGTCTACCCGCAATGACGAGCCCGAGAAAGCAAGCCGGCCGTTTGATGTAGACCGTGACGGATTCGTCATGGGTGAAGGCGCCGGAATATTGGTGCTGGAATCCTTGGAACATGCCCAGGCGCGCGGAGCTCGTATTTATGCCGAAGTAATCGGTTACGGCCTCAGCGGGGATGCGCACCACATGACAGAGCCTGATCCGGATGGAGCTGCCCGCTGCATGAAGATGGCAATCCGCGATGCCGGCATCAAGCCGGAAGAAATCGATTATATCAACGCCCACGGCACTTCGACGCCTGTCGGCGACCGCTCCGAGACGCTTGCTGTCAAGAAGTCGCTGGGCGACCATGCCTATAAGGTCGCTGTAAGCTCGACCAAATCGATGACCGGACACCTGCTCGGAGCGGCTGGCGGCGTAGAGGCGGTCATCTGCGGTTTGGCCTTGACTCGCGGCGTCATTCCGCCGACGATCAATTTGGACAATCAGGATCCGGAATGCGACCTGGATTATGTGCCGAACAAGCCAAGACCAGCGGACATCAAGATAGCCATGTCGAACTCCTTCGGTTTTGGAGGCCACAACGCCACCATTATTCTGAAAAAATATGATGCATAAGGGAGTTTAGTCTGTTGAGTGGAGATCTGAAGCAATTACAGCATAAACTTCATATTCAATTTCAGGACCGGCAATTGTTGAAGCAGGCTTTTACCCATGCTTCGTATGTGAACGAGCACCGCTTCAATCAGCATTCGGACAACGAGCGTCTGGAGTTTCTCGGCGATGCGGTGCTGGAGCTTACGGTCTCGGAATTTTTGTACCGTTTGTTTCCAGATCGTCCGGAAGGAGAATTGACCAAGCTGCGGGCCGCAATCGTTTGCGAGCCTTCACTGGTCAAATTCGCCGAAAACCTGGAATTCGGCCATTATGTACTGCTTGGCAAAGGTGAAGAGCTGACAGGGGGACGAACAAGGCCGGCGCTTTTGGCGGATGTTTTCGAGTCGTTCATTGGCGCGCTTTACCTGGATCAAGGCCTGGACAGCGTCAAAGCATTTCTGGAGCGGTATGTATTCCCGAAACTTGAGCTCGGCGGTAAAATGCAGATTACGGACTATAAGACGGAGCTGCAGGAGCTGACACAGCATCACAATCTCGGGGTGCTGGAATACAGGATTGTAGAGGAACGGGGGCCTGCCCATGAGCGAGAATTCGTGTCCGAAGTGTATATGGAAGGACGAAGCCTCGGCAGGGGAACAGGACGTTCCAAAAAAGAAGCGGAGCAGCAGGCTGCTGCTGTTGCGCTTAGAGAGCTTAGTTCGATTGAACAATAACAAAAGGCGCCTTCTCTTCGCGGGATGGCGCTCTTTTTGTAATAGACGTTCCCCGTTTCTGCAGGTAATGGTAAAAAGACGATAAAACCTGTGATACAATAGGCGTTAGAGGTGATTTGGAACGTATGTTTCTGAAGAGGATCGAATTAGCCGGATTTAAATCGTTCGCCGATAAAACCGAAATGGAATTCGTACGCGGCATAACCGCCGTTGTAGGCCCGAACGGAAGCGGAAAGAGCAACATTTCCGACGGCATCCGCTGGGTGCTGGGGGAGCAAAGCGCAAAATCGCTTCGCGGCGGCAAGATGGAAGATATCATTTTTGCCGGCAGCGATGCCCGCAAAGCGGTCAACTACGGCGAGGTTTCGCTGACGCTGGATAACGGCGACCAGGCGCTTCCGCTGGATTTCAGCGAAGTAACGGTTACACGGCGGGTTCACCGCAGCGGAGACAGTGAATACTTGATCAACAAACAACCTTGCCGGCTTAAGGATATTACAGAGCTGTTCATGGATACGGGAATCGGCAAGGAAGCTTATTCGATTATCGGACAAGGCCGGATCGAAGAAATTTTAAGCACCCGCTCGGAAGACCGGCGCGGTATTTTTGAAGAAGCTTCAGGTATTGTGAAATATAAATCCCGGAAGAAGGATGCGCGCAAGAAGCTCGACGATACCGAGCAAAATTTGCTGCGGATCCATGATCTGGTGAGCGAGCTTGAGGACCAGATCGGGCCGCTGAAGGAGCAGTCGGAGAAAGCGCTGCATTACAAGGAGCTCCGGGAGCAGTTGAAAGATAAAGAGATTTCGCTGTACATTTACCAGATTGAGCAGATTCACAAGTCCTGGAGCGAAGCAAACGAAAAGCTTGAGGCGCTGAGGGAGGAGCAACTGGCGCTGTCGACGGTCGTTTCGGCGCATGATGCGAAGCTGGAAACAGACCGTTCCGCCTTGCGGCAGATCGAAGAAGAGTTGGAGCAGCTGCAGCGGAATTTGCTCCTGTACAGCGAAAATTTCGAGAAGAGCGAAGGCCAGCGCGAAGTGCTGAAGGAACGCTACAAAAATTTGGTTCATAACCGCCAGCAGATAATGGAAACGATTGGCGCAGGTAAGCAGATTTATGAGCGCAGAATGGAAGAGTTTCGTCTGGTGAAAGAGAAATATGAGGCGGCGAAGAGCGCCCTTGAAGAGATACGAAACGTGCTCTCCGCGGAAGAAGCGAAGCTGATTGGCGTTACAGGCGGCATCAGCAGCGCGCAGGAAGAGGAACTGAAGGGCAGCCTGCTCCAGATTATGAACGACATGGCCCAGGCGCGCAATGACATCCGCAGCAGCGATCAGCAGAAGGAAGCCGTTCAGCGGCGAATGGCCCGGGCCGAGGAGGACGGCTCCAAATGGCGCGAAGAGCAGGCAAGATTGAAGCAAAGCAAAAACGAGCTGGACAACTCGCTGAAGCGGCTCGCCAAAGAAATTTCGGACTTGCGAAGCAGCTATATCACCGGCAGCGAACGCGTCCATTCCTTGCAGAAGCTTTCGGAGGAGAGCCGGGAAGGGCTGCGCCGCTGGGAGCAGAAACGGGAGGCGCTTGTATCCCGCCGGGATACGATGAAGGAAATGCAGGATGACTATGACGGGTTTGCGCATGGGGTCAAAGAAGTGCTGAAGGCTGCGCGCAAATCGGCGCTGCATGGGGTTCACGGTGCGGTCGCGGAACTCATCTCGGTTCCGGAGAAGCTCGAAATCGCCGTGGAAACGGCACTGGGTGCAGCCATGCAGCACATCGTCATGGAGAATGAAGCGGTTTCGAGACAGGCGATTGCCTTTCTGAAACAGCGCCAGCTGGGGAGGGCAACGTTTCTGCCGCTTGATGTCATCCGGCCCCGCCAAATTTCGGAATCGGACAAACGGGTTATGGAGCAGGCGGACGGCTTTGTCGGCGTAGGCGCCGAACTGGTGGGCTATGACCGGAAATATGCATCAATCGTCGGCAGCTTGCTCGGCAACGTCATATTTGCGGATAATTTGGAGCACGCCAACAAAATGGCGGCACGCTGCCAGTACCGTTTCCGGGTTGTAACGCTGGAGGGGGATGTCGTCAACGCGGGCGGCTCTATGACAGGCGGCAGCCAGCACCGCAAAAACAGCAATCTGCTTGGCAGAGGCCGTCAATTGGAGCAGCTGGACGCTGATATCAAGCAGAGCGAGGACATGATTCAGAAGCTGCGCCAGGGCCTGAACGATCTGAAGGCCCAGATTGTCGAAGCCGAGCAGGATCTGGAGAAGCTGCGCGAGGCGGGCGACCGCAAACGGGGCGAAGAACAGGCGGCTGCAGGCGATCTGAAGCAGCTGGAGACTTCGTTCCGGCATGTCACCGAGCAGTTTGAGCTGTATGGGCAGGAGAAAGGCCACTATTTGAAGGAAATGGAGGAACTCGAACAGGCCCGCAAAGAAGCGCAGCAGAAGCTGGCCGCTCTGGAAGAGGAAGAACAGAAGGTACAGCAGTCGATCCAGGCTGCCGAATTTGCGCGCAAAGCAAGCGAATCGGCCAAGGAGGAGCTCCAGACCCAGCTGACCGGACTGAAGATCCGGGAGGGCAAGCTCGAACAGGAGACGCTGTCGCTGCAGGATCAGTTCGTCCGTCTGGAGGAAGAGTGCACCACCAGAAAACGCGAGCTCGACCAAAATGGCAGCATTCTGCAATCGATTGAAGCCGATCTGAAAAATAATGAGAATGAGAGCGTGCGCCAGACCGAACAGTTGAATACGAACAAGCTGAAGAAAGAGAGCGCAAACGAACAGCTTGAGCTGAAGCGCGCTTCACGCGCCTCGCTTGCCCGCAAGCTTGAAGAAGGCGAAAGCGAAACGAAGGAGCAGCGCGCCGCGCTCAAGGCGGTAGACGAGAAGCTGCTCCAGACGGAGATCCAGGTCAACCGGCTTGACGTCGAGCTGGACAATATTCTGAAAAAGCTGTCCGAGGATTACGAGCTTACGTACGAACGGGCCAAGCAGCTTTACGCGGTCCCGGAAAATGCGGAAGAGACGCAAGGCGAGGTCAAAGATCTCAAGAAGCGGATTGCGGCCCTTGGAGAAGTGAATCTGGGCGCGATCGAGGAGTTCGAGCGGGTATCCGAGCGTTATCAGTTCCTCAGCGAGCAGAAAAATGATCTGGTGGAAGCGAAGACGACGCTTTACGAGGTGATCCGCGAAATGGACGAGGAGATGGCGAAGCGGTTCAAGACGACCTTTGACGCCATACGCAAAGAATTCGTAGTCGTTTTCGGGAAGCTGTTCGGCGGCGGACGGGCGGATCTCGTGCTGATCGAGCCGGACAACCTGCTCGAAACCGGCATCGATATCGTGGCTCAGCCGCCCGGTAAGAAGCTGCAGAACCTTCAGCTGCTCTCGGGCGGCGAGCGGGCTTTGACGGCTATGGCCCTGCTGTTCGCCATCCTGCAGGTTAAGCCGGTTCCATTCTGTGTGCTGGATGAAGTCGAGGCGGCGCTTGATGAGGCGAACGTTGTACGCTTTGCCGAGTATTTGCGCGAGTTTTCCGAACAAACCCAGTTTATCGTCGTCACCCACCGCAAAGGAACCATGGAAGAAGCGGACGTGCTTTATGGCGTTACCATGGAGGAGGGCGGCGTGTCCAAGCTTGTCTCCGTGAAGCTTGAGGATGAAGAGGCCGAAATTGCTTAAGGCTTTGGTGCGTGTCATAATGAAAGCATGCTGATTATACATGTGGCATAAGAAAAAATATGAACCATTCCGGCGACACCGAGGGGGGAATCCCCAGGACTCACATCCCGCCGGATTCATGTAGGAGGATTTACATGAGTTTCTTTAAGAAACTGAAAGAAAGCATCGCATCCAAGACGGAATCCGTAACCAAACAGTTTAAGGATGGTTTGGAGAAGAGCCGCAAAGGATTTGTAGAGAAGATGGCGGATTTGATGATCCGCCGCAAAAAGATTGATGAAGAATTTTTCGAGGAACTGGAAGAAATATTGATTGGTGCCGACGTTGGCGTCAATACCGTTATGGAGCTGATCGATGATCTCCGGAGTGAAGTGAAGAAACGGAAGATTGAAGACGCCGCGGATTTGCAGCCGATTTTGTCCGAGAAAATTACCGACCTGCTGCGGGGAGAGGAGGATAACTCGCTAAGGTTGAATCCGGATGGAATTACGGTCATTTTGTTTGTCGGGGTCAACGGCGTCGGCAAGACGACCACGATCGGCAAGCTGGCCCATCGCTTCAAGGAGCAGGGCAAGAAAGTGCTGCTCGCTGCGGGGGATACGTTCCGCGCCGGCGCGATAGAGCAGCTTGAGGTTTGGGGACAGCGGGTCGGCGTTGAAGTGATCAAGCAGCAGGCCGGCTCCGATCCGGCCGCGGTGATGTACGATGCCGTGCAGGCAGCGAAGCAGCGCGGCGCAGACATTTTGCTGTGCGACACAGCCGGACGTCTGCAGAACAAGAGCAATCTGATGGAAGAGCTGAACAAGATTTACCGCGTCATCCAGCGCGAAATTCCCGGCGCTCCGCATGAGGTGCTGATGGTGCTTGATGCGACGACCGGCCAGAATGCGCTGAGCCAGGCCAAGCTGTTCGGCGAGAAGAGCGGGGTTACGGGCCTTGTCCTGACCAAGCTTGACGGCACGGCCAAAGGCGGCATTGTGGTAGCGATCCGGCAGGAGCTCAGCCTGCCCGTGAAGTTGGTAGGCTTGGGAGAAAAGATGGGAGATTTGCAGGAATTCGATTCCGAACAGTTTGTGCACGGCCTGTTTGCGGGACTGATCTCCAAATCCGATGAGGCGGAAGAAAATGCGGCGAATGCGAACACCTAGGGAGTGCTCGGGAGCCGAAAGGAGCTGTTTAGATGGCTAATACGCATACCTTTTCGCGCAGGGAAGAGGTCGCAAGCGCGCTTACCCACGGAGTCGGGGTGATGCTGAGCGCTGCCGCCCTTGTTCTGCTGATTGTGTTTGCCAGCCTGAAGGGAACGGCGTGGCATGTTGTGAGCTTCACGATCTACGGCGTCAGCATGCTGGTGCTCTATTCCTGTTCGACCGTGCTTCACAGCTTGAAGGAAGGCAAAGCGAAGGATCTGTTTGAAATTTTCGACCATTCGTCGATCTACCTGTTTATAGCAGGGACGTATACGCCGTTTCTTCTGGTGGCGATGCGCGGAACGCTCGGGTGGACGCTGTTCGGCATTATTTGGGGCATTGCCGCGGCGGGGGTCGTGTTCAAAGCCTTTTTCGTCAAGCGGTTTCTGTTCATGTCCACGCTCTTTTATATCGGCATGGGCTGGCTGGTTGTGCTTGCATGGCCTCAGCTGGTTTCCGCGGTTCCCACTGCAGGCTTGACGCTCCTTGTCGCCGGCGGGATTCTGTACACGCTTGGCACGGTGTTTTATGTATGGCGGGCTTTTCCTTATCACCATGCGATCTGGCATCTGTTTGTGCTTGGCGGAAGCGTGCTTCATTTCTTCGCAATTTTGCTTTATTTGCTTCCGGTCCGCTAAAGGCTCAGCCGTTTTTGAGTGGCAAAGAGGATGTTAAGGGTTTGGGCTTGACATCTCCTTTGCCATTTTGTATCATAAGGAACGTTGATGCCTGTGTAAAGTGATTTTCCTTGACGGAGGGAGTGCCCGAATTGAGTCAGGAGAATAGGCTTGAGAAGACGAATCGGGTTAACTTGTTATTTGATTTCTACGAGCTGCTGCTGACCGAGAAACAGCAGACGTTCCTTAAATATTATTTTCACGACGATTTCTCCCTTGGAGAGATTGCCGCCGAATTTGAGATAAGCCGCCAGGCGGTATATGAACATATTAAGCGTGCCGAGCAAATGCTGGAGAATTATGAACAGAAGCTCGGGCTTCTATCCAAGCAGCAGAAGGCAAGCGAAGGCTTCGGCAAGCTGGAGAGACTGCTTGCAGAAAGCGGAATTTCTTCCGCGGACAAACAGCAGGCAATTACGATCATAAAAGAACTGCAGGAATTGTAGGAACATTCCTGCATCCTGAGCAAAGAAAACGACGGAAGCGAGGTGACCGGGAGAATGGCGTTCGAAGGATTGACGAACAGGCTGCAAAGTGTATTCAGCAAGCTGAGAGGCAAGGGCAAAGTATCGGAAGACGATGTTAATGAGGCTATGCGCGAGGTGCGGCTGGCACTGCTTGAAGCGGACGTTAACTTTAAGGTGGTCAAGGAGTTCATATCCAAGGTCAAAGAGAAGGCCGTCGGCAGTGAAGTGATGGGCAGCTTTACGCCAGGCATGGTCATTATCGACATCGTGAACAAGGAATTGACCGAACTGATGGGCGGTACCCAGGCCAAGCTGGCCAAAAGCAACAAGCCGCCGACCGTCATCATGATGGCAGGGCTGCAGGGCGCCGGTAAGACCACTACCTCCGCCAAGCTGGCCAAGATGCTCCTCAAAAGCAACAACCGGCCGCTTCTCGTAGCGGGCGACATTTACCGTCCTGCGGCGATCAAGCAGCTCCAGGTGCTTGGCGAGCAGATCAAGGTTCCGGTATTTACGCTCGGTGACGGCGTAAGTCCGGTGGAAATCGCCAGACAAGCACTGCAGCATGCGAAGGATAACGGCAATGACTATCTGATTATCGATACGGCGGGCCGGCTTCACGTGGATGAAGAACTGATGGAAGAGCTTAAGCAGATTCACGAAACGGTGAGTCCGGATGAAGTGCTGCTTGTTGTCGATGCGATGACAGGGCAGGATGCCGTAAATGTAGCCGAAAGCTTCCACAACCAGCTTGAGCTTACCGGCGTTGTCCTGACCAAGCTGGATGGCGATACCCGTGGCGGTGCGGCGTTATCCGTTAAAGCGGTGACCGGATGTCCGATCAAATTCGCTTCGCTGGGTGAGAAGATCGACGCGCTCGAGGCTTTCCATCCGGAGCGGATGGCATCGCGTATTTTGGGCATGGGCGATATGCTGTCCCTGATCGAGAAAGCGCAGTCCAACATTGATGCTGAAAAAGCGAAGGAAATGGAGCGCAAGATGCGCAATGCCGAATTTACGTTCGACGATTTTCTGGAGCAGATGGAACAGGTCAAAAAGTTGGGCCCGCTTGAACAAATCATGGATATGATTCCTGGCATGGGCAAAGTGAAGCAGATGAAGGATCTGAAAGTGGATGAGAAGCAGATGGGACGCGTCGAAGCGATTGTACGTTCGATGACGAAGGAAGAGAAACAGAATCCCGATCTGATCAACCACAGCCGACGGAAGCGGATTGCCGCGGGAAGCGGCAGCAATCTGGCTGATGTGAACCGGCTGATCAAGCAGTTTGATGAAATGCGCCGCATGATGAAGCAGTTCTCCGATATGATGGGCGGACCAAAAGCCGGAAAAGCCGCCAAAATGATGCGCGGTCTTCAAGGCAAAGCCGGCAAAGGCATGAGATTTCCTTTTCGTTAATTTATTAAAGTAAATATATACATTATGATTTGATTCTTGTAAGGAGGTGAATTTTTCAATGGCAGTTCGTATTCGTCTGAAACGTATGGGTGCTCACAAAGCTCCTTTCTACCGCGTCGTGGTTTCGAATTCCCGTTCCCCGCGTGACGGTCGTTTTATCGAGGAAATCGGTTACTACAATCCGGTAGCTGTACCGGCAGTAGTGAACATCGATGAAGAGAAAGCGCTGAAATGGCTCCAAAACGGTGCGCAAGCTTCTGATACGGTCCGCAACCTGCTCAGCAAAGCGGGCGTTATGAAGAAGTTCCATGAATCTAAATTGCAAAAATAATGGCTGATTCGGAGGGTCCTCTGTGGAACAATTAGTCGGCGTTATTGCGAAGGCTTTAGTTGATCATCCGGACGATGTCCGTGTGAACGTCGTGGACAAAGAGCACCTGATTGTGTACGAGCTGACCGTACATCCAAGCGATGTGGGGAAAGTGATTGGCAAGCAGGGGCGAATCGCCAAGGCGCTTCGCACGGTGGTTACATCAGCAGCTGTGAAGATGGATAAACGGGTCACCGTGGACATCATTTCTTAAAGATATACGAAAGAGGGTTAGGATGTATGTCCTAGCCCTTTTTCGTACAAACATAAGAAAGTGCAAGTTCACTTCAACCTTTTATATATTTGCCTTAGAGCGGATACGTTCTTTCGAATGAACGTTTGAAACCTATTTAGGAGGATCATATGTCGGATTCATTATTGTCAGTGGGCAAAATTGTTAATACGCATGGCATTCGCGGCGAACTTAAGGTGCTGGCCAGCACAGACTTTCCGGATATCCGGTTTGCCGATGGCAACCAACTCATTTTTGCAGATCCGGTGAGCGGACAGCAGGTGCATGCCACCGTACAATCCTCCCGCCCCTCCAAAGGAACGTATATCATCAAATTCAAAGAGTACGGCAATATCAACGAAGTTGAGAAATACAAGGGCTGGGAGCTTAAAGTCACCAAGGATCAGAGAGTGGAGCTGCCGGAAAACGAATACTATTTTCACGAAATCATCGGCTGCCGCGTTCTGACTGAAGCGGATGAAGACCTGGGAGAAATTACTGAAATTTTGCGACCGGGTGCCAATGACGTGTGGGTAGTTCGCATGAACAATGGAAAGCAGCTGCTTTTGCCGGTTATCGACGATGTTGTATTGGATGTGGATGTGAAATCAAAGATGGTTAAAGTTCATTTGATGGAAGGATTGCTGTGAACATGCGGGTGGATGTGCTTACACTGTTTCCGGAAATGTTCGCCGGGGTATTCGGCGCCAGTATTCTCGGCAAAGCTCAAGGGAAAGGCATTGTGTCCTTGAACGCGATTAACTTCAGGGATTTTTCGGACAGCAAGCACGGGACTGTCGATGATACCCCTTACGGCGGTGGAGGCGGGATGGTGCTGAAGCCTGATCCGATCTTCCAGGCGGTCGAATCGCTTCTCACCGGTGATGAAGCTGCGGGAACTCCGGAGGGAGACGGACAGAAGCCGCGCATCATTCTGATGTGTCCGCAGGGAGAGACATTTACGCAGGCGAAGGCGGAAGAGCTGGCCAAGGAAGAGCATCTGGTATTTATTTGCGGACATTATGAGGGATATGACGAGCGAATTCGTGAACATCTCGTAACCGATGAGCTATCGGTTGGCGACTATGTGTTGACCGGCGGAGAGCTCCCGGCTATGGTTGTTATAGACAGTGTGGTGCGGCTGCTGCCAGGGGTGCTCGGCAATGAAACAAGCGCCGTGACGGACTCGTTCAGCACCGGTCTGCTGGAGTATCCGCAATATACGCGTCCCGTTGAATTTCGCGGCTGGAAGGTGCCGGATATTTTGCTGAGCGGGCATCACGCTAATATCGAGAATTGGCGGCGCAAGGAAGCGCTCCGGCGCACGTGGCAGCGGCGTCCCGATCTGCTAGGAAAGCTTGAACTGTCCAACCAGGATAAGAGATGGCTTGAGGAGATTGAGCGGGAAGAAAAGTTGGATTAGCGCTTCGCGCTACATGGTACTAAATGCTTGAGACTCGCGACACAATCGGGGCAGTCAGCCGAAGCAGCTGAAATGACACCGTTTGGTCAGGAGGGATTACATGGGAACGTTTGATATCAAGAAGGCGGCATATGATCCGAAGCAGGAGGAGAAAGTTCGCAAAGGCTTTTTTCGGAAAATGAAGTCGGCGGCCGGTAAAATTCCGTTCACCAAAGATGTTGTTGCTCTGTATTATTGCGCCATGGATCCCAATACACCGCTGTATGCCAAAGGGGTCGCGCTCGCTGCGCTGGCGTATTTCATTTCGCCGGTCGATGCCGTCCCCGATGTGATAGCGGGACTCGGGTTTACCGATGACGCAGGCGCGGTTATTACGGCGCTTAAGGTGCTCGGCCATCACATTACGGAAGAGCACAGGGCGAAAGCGAAAGCTTTTTTTGAGGGAAAACAGGAAGAATTATAATAAATTTGGCCGCGTTTCGGTGCAAAAATCGGCACCTGGACACGGCCTTTAGCCTATAACTGGCAAGCAACAGAGTTGGCTCGCATATCAGGATTGGCTGACGTTGATGGCGCCGACATCAGTTGAAAGTGATAGTTCCGGGCCACCGCCATTGATCTTGCTTTCGCCTTTAGCTGCTCCTGTAATCTCCCCAACGTCTGTAGATACGTCCAGAGTGCATTTCAGTGCTTTGGCCAAATGAGCGTTAAGGGAGCCGATGTCAGTTTTTGCTTTCAGGCTGGCTTTGTCTGCCAAAGAAGCAATGTCCAGTTCAATTTCTCCGGTATTGGAAGTGACAACAGAGTCATCCGTAAAAGCGGTTTGGTCCATTTCGACATTGCCGACATCGGTCTTGATTTGAAATGCTCCTGCCAGTTCTTGAAGCTTGATGTTGCCTACGTTATTTTCCAGATTGTAAACGGTCAGCGATTCCGGAACTTCAATGATGTAGTCAATACTGAAGTCAGAGAAGCCGTATTTCTCCTCGGCCCAGTCCCATAGATCCTTGGACGGGTCCCCCTTGGGATGAACATGAACCCGGATTTCGTTGTCCTCGGCCGTAATGGAGACGGTTGCTTCCTCCAGTATAGCTTCCCGTTCTGCATGAAAAGCCTTTTTATCTTGAGATGAAATGACCGCCTCGGCTGTAAGGGCATTGCCTGTTGACGGCTTGATTTCAATCTGGCCCACCTGATTGTCTACCTCGAGGGCAGAGTCCGCAGCAACTTGGTCCATACTTGCCGACACACTCTTTTCCAGTCTGCCGCTTCGGCTTTGAAGCTCTTCTCCCACGTTTGAAGCAATGTCCTGAATAGAATGGCTTATGGAATTTCCAGCTTCGTTCACCTTCTGTTTGATATCATCGCCTGTTTGGCTTGCTTCGCCCATGCACCCTGCCAGAAGCGCAAGCGAAGCGGCAGCGAGCAGGCTTGAGCGTAAACGCTTTTTGTTTCTGTCCAAATCTGATTCCTCCTGTTATTGGTATGAAGGCTTGTTATGTACGTCTGATAAACTGATGCTATTGTAACAAATGGATGAAAAAGGAAAAGGGTCTGCGGTCCAGAACCGTTACTGGACCTTTGGCGGGGCAAATTTAAAATCCGGAAATTGTAAAATTTAAGAAAAAAGACGCCCACAGCATGATCTATCATCATGCAAGGCGTCCTTATCCATTCAGAAAGCAGGAATGTTCTCTATACCGTTTGAAACATGGTCGTTTCCCGAGCGAAGTAAGACTTTCTGCCCGTTTCCACATTGCGGATTCGCACATAAGTTTCCGTATACTTCTCGACAACGCCTCGTCCTACTTCACAATAAACGCCGGCAGGATCTTCCTGCCAGGCCGAAATGACTTTCTGCGAAATAGCGGCAGTAAAAAATTCTATATTTGCAATAATCGTGTTTGGCATTGGATACTCCTTTAATGGCCAATATGAAATGTATGATAATTGCCGTTGTCTATTGTACCATCATTTCTTGTTCCGGAAAACAGGCTTACGCTGCTGTTATTATTTTTTGGTCATAACCGAAATATCGGTGTAACCGAGACTCTGAATTTGTTTTTCCGTTATAAACATCGTATCGTCTGCAATAAAGCTGTTGTCCGGCGTCAGTCTGATCCCGGAAGTTCCTACTGTGACCGAATACAGATAGGAAAAGGACGAAGCGGATTTGGTAGAGCGAATCTTCCAGTCAAGAGCTTTCGATAGAGGACGGAGAGGAATCCATAACGTTCCATTTCTATAAAAAGCATAAGGAACAGGAATGCTATGTCCATCAATCGTTACCGTGTGCTCGTAGATGGACTGAACGGGAATCTTCG
Organism: Paenibacillus caui; assembly: GCF_019904135.1. Taxonomy (GTDB): domain Bacteria; phylum Bacillota; class Bacilli; order Paenibacillales; family Paenibacillaceae; genus Fontibacillus; species Fontibacillus caui. The sequence continues at coordinate 56,723 of NZ_JAIOGQ010000005.1, forward strand.
TTTCGGGAACGGCGGCAATATCGAAATCGTCAGGCAACTTGAGCTCAGGTCTTTCCACTTCAGGATTGGTCACGCTGTAAAACAGATCATTCACTTCCTGATCATTTTTAGCCAGTCTTGTTTCTCCATTCGATAAATCGTAAATCCACAGCTTGCGAAGAGGTTCATTTTTGGCAAAAAGCAGCAGCCCCTTGTCCGCATTCACCGCATAAAGGCTGCCGAGCGTTAAGGATGTTGTGATTCCTTGTTCGGAATCATAGGCTACAATCTCGTTTTGTTTATGGGCGACGTTGTAGCCGCGCATAATCAGCCGGTGTTCGCCGGTCCACTGGGGAACTGCGGATATGCTTGATGAGGTAAATAGGTTGATGCTGCCTGTCTCCATATTTTTGATGTAATAATCGTTGATTTTGCTGATTCCGTATTGCGATCTCTTGTATTCGAAACGCTCGACAATCCCCCATTTGCCGTCAGGAGACAGATTATATACGCTGCCATGCAGGACGGTCCGGCTGGAAGGGTCGTAAACATAGGCACCATACGGGAATTCGGGGTCAAAGCTGTAGACGCGATATCGTCCCTCGCTGTCCAGATGGATTTCTTTCAGTTCTTTTTGCCATTTTACATATTGTCCGTCTTGCCGTTTCTCCAGGATCTGTCCCGCATACTGCTGCCCTTCGGTGTAATTAATGTTATAAAGCACAGAACCGTTTACCGAGTCGCTGTAATAGCTTTGGACGTTAACCTCAGGCGCTGCAAAAGAAAAAGCGGGTACGGATACTGAGAACAGCAGAGCCGCGAGCGATAAAACGGCGAGCTTGCCAGATCGGCGTGTGAACTTGTTCATCTCGATTGCTTCTCTCCTTGTCTCTTTAATTATATGTAATATAAACGCTCGTTTTATAAAAAAGTTACTTTTTTTGCTTATTTCTATACAGGTTTTGGAAAAAATAAAAAGAACAGCGAATCCATCCATCTGAAGATAGTTCCGTTCTTAACAGGAAAAAGTGAAGCTGGCTTCGAAAAAATCAGCGAGGAGCAGGTGCTGGGAGGTTTCAGGCAGCCTGGGACAAGTTGAAGAATAAGTAACGCAAGAAAGCATAACGTGATAATGGGACGATAACGTGCATCTTTTTCTAAAAGGAGAAGCGACACGGAGTAAGTGGGATGTTGACCTTAATATACCGATCTTCAGTCAAAACAGAGAATACATAAACCAATACGTTTATTTGTCAAAGGAAGAATGATTATGGAATGCGTTATTTTTATCGGAATTCAAGCATCAGGAAAATCGACCTTCTATAAAGATAGGTTTTTTAAGACTCACGTTAGAATAAATCTTGATATGTTAAGAACCCGAAATCGTGAGAATATTTTTATTGATGCTTCAATAAGAACCCAGCAGCCATTTGTAATTGATAATACCAACCCCACAATTCTTGAGCGACAAAAATATATCGAAGCAGCAAAGAAACACAATTTTAAAGTTGTCGGTTACTACTTTGAACCTAATTATGATTTAACCTTTGAAAGAAACAAGAGAAGAGAAGGAAAAGAAAGGGTTCCAGAGATAGGAATTAAAAGCACACTGAAGAAATTACAGAGTCCTTTGTATAGTGAAGGGTTTGACGAATTATATTTAGTGAGATCAAAGCATGGGGAATTTGAAGTTAGTCGAGTGCCAATAAAATGAGTCATAAATTCCCACTTTCCTTTATAAATTTTTCACGTTTTCTCAAGGTTTATTTTTCTTGCTCACGGCTCTGAAATATGGTAAAATTCTTCTTGTTGTGAATTCGGTGGTCCGCTGCGGATAATGAGGGAGACATGGGAGTTCTCCGGAAGAAGCATGAACGCCTGAGTGGAAGGAGGGAGTCATAGATGAATATCGTTCAAGCGATTACACAGGAACAGCTTCGCAAGGATATTCCGAGCTTTCGCCCTGGCGACACTTTGAAAGTGTACGTAAAGGTTATCGAGGGATCTCGTGAACGTATCCAGCTGTTTGAAGGTGTTGTAATTAAGCGTCGTGGCGGTGGAATCAGCGAAACTTATACCGTTCGTAAAATTTCCAACGGTGTGGGCGTGGAAAGAACTTTCCCGCTTCATTCCCCGAAAATCGATAAAATCGAAGTGGCTCGCCGTGGTAAAGTACGTCGTGCGAAGCTGTACTATCTTCGTGAACTTCGCGGTAAAGCAGCAAGAATTAAAGAAGTGCGTCGTTAATCCAGCATTTTCGACCAGCAGGGGGCTTGTTCATGCAAGCCCCCTTCCTTTATCCCAAAAAAGGACATTTGTCCGTCATTTCAGGCATTTCTATATCTGAAGGAAGAAGCGGGGGCGTCAATTTATGGAGCAGCTTTACCAAGAAAGTCAGCAATCCGATCAAGCGCCAGACAAAAAGAACAATGAAACAATGGAATGGGTAAAGGCCATCGTGATCGCTGTTGGACTTGTTCTCGTAATTCGGTGGCTTTTGTTTGCGCCCTTCATTGTAGACGGTCCTTCGATGCATCCGAATTTTTCAACGGGCGAAAGGATTATCGTCAACAAAGTGATTTATGACATCCGCAAGCCGAAACCGGGGGAAGTTATTGTGTTTCATGTCCCTTCCGAAGGACGGGATTTTATAAAGAGAGTGATCGCCGTACCCGGAGATACAGTAAAGGTGCAAGGAGATACGGTTACGGTTAACGGAAAACCGATTGACGAACCATACATTAAAGAGGCTGTTGAAGCGAAACATAAGAATAACGAATTGTACAATGACAAGGATTTCCCAAATGAAGATGTTCAGGACGGAACCGTTCCCGAAGGCCATTTGTTCGTGATGGGCGATAACCGCTCGGACAGCAGGGACAGCCGGATGATTGGCTATATTCCGTACAAGGATGTTGTCGGGCGGGCTGATCTTGTCTTCTGGCCGTTCAATAAAGTACATTTTATCAAACACTAACATAAGTGGTCCAAGAATCAAGTAAATAAGGGAACTGAGGTGAGAGTGCGATGACAATTCAGTGGTTCCCCGGGCATATGACCAAAGCCAGGCGGCAGATCCAGGAAAAGCTCGGTTTGATTGACCTTGTGATCGAACTCCTAGACGCTCGTCTTCCGCTGTCCAGCCGCAATCCGATGATTGATGAAATTCTTGCCGGCAAGCCGCGGATGATTGTGCTGAACAAATCGGATCTGGCCGATCCGGCTGTGACCAAGGAATGGCTCCGGTTTTTCAAGGAAGAGGGACATGGAGTTCTGGAGGTGAATGCCTCCACCGGACAAGGCATTAAGGAGATTCCTTTGAAAGCGAAGGAACTGCTTAAAGAGAAAATCGACCGGCAAATTGCGAAAGGGATTCGTCCGCGCGCGTTAAGGGCGCTTATTGTCGGCATACCGAATGTCGGCAAGTCTACGCTCATTAACAGGCTGGCAGGCAAAAATATTGCCGTTACCGGCGACCGTCCCGGCGTAACGAAGGGGCAGCAGTGGATCAAGGTCGGCGGTGAAATGGAGCTGCTTGATACGCCCGGCATACTCTGGCCCAAATTTGAGGATCAGAATGTCGGGTACCGCCTTGCCGTAACCGGAGCGATCCGGGAGGAAATCCTGAACGTAGAGGATATAGCCTTTTTTGCCGTTAAATATTTGGCCAAGTATTATTGGCCGCAGCTTAAAGAGCGTTTTGAGCTGGAGGAACAGCCGCAGGATTTTGACAACCCGGATGAAATAGTAGCCGTTATGGAAGCCATTGGCCGCAAAAGGGGTTGCATCGTCAGCGGAGGCCGGATTGATCTAACAAAGGCATCGGGAATCTTGCTCCGCGAACTGCGGGCGGGGAAAATGGGGCGTTACTCGATGGAAGCGCCATATTAATCGAATTATTTTTACAAGCCGTCGGCTGTGCCGGCGGCTTTTTTGACGAATAGCGCACCTAGCCGAGCCAGGCACAGGCCGGCAAGCCGAGTCCGGGCGTTCGATTAAGACAGAATGATCAGCAAGGACTTTCATCCAGCCCTTTTTCCGCGTCCACGAATCAGCATAATCACAAACAGAAGACCTGGGATAATCCCGAGCAGAATCGGATTGAGCATGAATTTCTCTGCGACGATCGTTCCGATCTCCAGATGCGACTGCCAGTTCGGCGGTATAAAAGCCGTTAAATAGATAAGAGCTCCGACCAGAAAGACAAATCTGCGATAATCCGTTTGAAAGAGCTGGGCCAACCCGAGTACGGCGGCCAAAAACCATAATGTAGCTTTTATAAAGATCCCTGAATAAAAAAGCAGGATGACAAGAACATCGAAACGTTCAAAGATTCCGGGAATCTGGATGAGCTGTACGGCCTGAAGCAGGGGAACGGTGCTGATGTCGGCGACTTGCGGTCCGAGAACGATAAGGGTCGTTGTATTCATGAGAAAAATAACGAAGCCCGCAATAAAATACGCCCGGATCGACGTCCCGGAGAGTTTCTTCTTGTCGTCCAAATGGCTCCAGAACATCAGAAAAACCATCATTTGACCGAATGGAAACCAGATAGATCTGGATAAACTTTCCTGTAGTATTGGCCGGATTCCGTTCTCCAGAACAGGAAGAAGTTTATCCGGTTGAGCGACGCCGGTGATAAAATACATCACCACTAAAACGAGATAGAAGAATATGACTCCCCCGACTAAAAATTCGGCTACCCGGAAGAAGACTTCCATCCCTTTGTATATTGCATAGATCGACAACAGCATCAAAATCAGCATAATGAGGAAAATGGGAGTTCGGGAAAGAATGGTCATAATCGTAAGTTCTCCGAAGTCCCGTACATTTCGCATGGATTCATAGGCAAAACTCACGACGTAAATCCATCCGACAAACTTGCCCGCATACGGGCCGAAATACTGAATTAAGATCTGAACCAACGTATGATCCGGTTCCCGGCGCTGGATCGCCAAGAACATCAGGACCAGCAGAAACCCGATCAGCATGCCGGTAATGACGACCAGCCAGGCATCCTGTTTGGCTTTGATTCCCAGCTCAAACAGCGGGGTGCTTCCGATCAGAAACAAGATGATCATGGTGCCAAGCTGATATTTACTGATCTTTTCCATACGTAAGGCCCCCAGTTCATTTATTTTTGCCGGACATTTTGGAAAAGGAATCGTTAATCATCCCGGTACGCCGAATTGTTACCTTTACATTAATGTCCAATTGTATTTTGGCAAATTCATTATCCCAGTTTTCGCTCCAAGTTTTCCATTCCCTTGGATAGGCCTTGTGAAAAGCGTCTCCGAAACCAAGGATGTCGGCTTTAACCTTTTTAACGGCTTGAAACGAACGCTCCATATCGTTTTTGATTTGTTCCTGAATTTGTTTCTCCAACTGCCGGAGAATTGCCGGTTTTTTAAGATCCAGCTCGCAGGGGGTTTCGAAGAGAATTCCTTTTGCATCTACATCAACGGACATTGACAACCGGCCGTCAGAAAATTTCGGCATTATTCGGGTGCGGGAGCTTTCTACAGAGAAGGAGGAATCTTTGTCCTTCGGCCTTTTTCCCTCACAGGAAAAGACGACGGTCGTACTGTTCAATCGATCCGTCAACCAGGGAATGCCGGCGCTTTCCTTCCTGCTTAGCCAGGCCGCAAATTTGCCCTGCTTAAACACCCCGAACCGATCTATTTTCAATACGGCGGGACTTCGGGTTTCTTTGAAGGCGTCCAAAGACTTTGTTTCCTCCTTGTTGCCGGAGATTTTGATCTCCGGCAACGCGGCGCCCGCAGCGGGCTTTGCCAGGGTCACAATCAAATCGTGTATTTTGGACGGAACCCAATTGGACATGCCGTCCCTTTTTTCATTAATCAAATTGGCGATCGCGTTTCCGGGAAGAGTCTCCATTGGTGTAAGAACCTCCAAGACGTTCTTTGCTTCTCCGTCCGAAAGGAGTATATCCACATTTTCTCTCGTTTCGATATTTCTCAGGAAGAAATCCAGGATGGAATCGACGCCATACTCCGCAACGCGCCTGCTGATAATGACGGCACGGTTATGAGAAAAAAAGAGGCGGCGGGGCGTTTCCAGCTCCTGGTTTTGAATCGCCTGGAGCACGGTTTTCCCTTGCGACGAGAAGACGGACACCGGAGACTGGGAGCTGGCAGTGCCGGATTGTCCTTGCGATGCCTGCGGAATGATGATTTGAAAGGTGACGATCCATTGATTGGATTCATCCAGATCAAAGGCCATTGCGCTGACAATCCCCAGTTTGTTGAGTTCGATTTTGTTACCGCAGCCGCTTTGCAGACATAAGCAGATGATAAGCAGCATCAGAATGAGCCGATGTTTCATTTCAAGATCACCTTTTAGTTCCTTTCTTCTCCTCTGTTTCGGGAGGTTCAGGCTGCAAATTCGATTTTTGACGAATTCCATTCTCCGCTGCTATAAGTCGGGGTCTGGTTGTCATCATCCACCTTGGCACCCTCACAAACGCATCTTTCCAGTTTCCGGGAACGAAGGGCGATAACGGCGTCAAGTAAGGAATACCGAACGAGCGGAGTCCCGACATATGAATCAGGAGAAAAAGAAGCCCCGACATGATTCCAAACATCCCCAGAGTCGCGCCAAGAAGCATCAGAATGAACCGGATCAGTCTTGCCGAAATCGCGATATTGAGTGCGGGAACAACGAAGCTGGAGATCGCGGTAAAGGCGACCACGATGACCATAGCGGCCGATACCAGACCAGCTTGAACCGCCGCCTGTCCAAGAACAAGCGCGCCGACGATGGAAATCGCCGAACCGATGACCCGCGGCAAGCGTATTCCGGCTTCCCGCAAGATCTCAAACGTGATTTCCATCATTAAGGCTTCAAAGAATGCCGGAAACGGAACCCCTTCCCTCTGTGCGGCAAGACTGACCAGCAGGGTTGTCGGGAGCAGCTCCTGATGAAACGTCGTAATAGCGATATACAAAGAGGGCAAAAGCATCGATATCGTGAGCGCGGAGAACCGTAAAATGCGCAGAAGGGTGGAGATATCGAATCTTTCGTAATAGTCTTCGCTGGCTATGAAAAATTTGAAGAAAGTAACGGGCAGCACAAGCACGAACGGTGTTCCATCCACCAGGACCGCAACCTGTCCATCCAAAATAGCCCCAGCAACGCTATCGGGACGTTCCGTGTTGATGAGGGTGGGAAACAGGGTAAAGGTCTGATCCTGGATAAATTCCTCCAAATAACCGCTTTCCAGAATGCTGTCCGTATCAATGCGGTCGAGCCGCTTCAGAAGCTCGTTTACAACGGAATCCCTGGCGACCCCTTTCAAATAGAGGACACTGACGTCCGTTTGCGTAATTCGCCCGATTATCCGGTCGATTTTCCACAGGTTCGGACTTTTGATCCGGCGCCGGATAAGCGCGATATTGGTATTGATATCTTCGGTAAATCCGTCCTTGGGGCCTCGAACCACCGATTGCGACGAAGGCTCCACAACGCTTCTGTGCTCCCATTTGGCGCAGTTTGCCGTCATTCCCCGATCCCAGCCTTCCGCGAGAATAACGGCATTTCCGTTATACAGGGCCTGTATTAATTCGGGCAATCGCATTTTCGTATTGGTTGCGCCAACAGTCAGAATTTTTTTTTGTATCAGGGTAAAAGAGTCCGCCAAATCTTCTTCCGAATCCGGATTAGCCTCTGCAGCGGACAGGATCGGCTTAATGATGTGATCATTGATCATCTCAATGTCGGTCGCCCCGTTCAGGTAAACAACAGCCATAGACAGTTGGTAAGGCCCTTCAAAAGCTCGAACTGTAATATCCGAACTGTGCCCGGTCAAGTCCGAAATTTGCTCAATATTTTGCTGCAGGCTGCGGGAAAGTTCTGTAGTCCGTTCGCCTGCCTCGGATTCTTGTTGCGGACTGATCTTGTCTTTCGGGAAAGATCGCTTCAGGATTTTTTTCATATGCAGCATCCACCTAGTGTATGTAGTATTTTTCAGTTTCTCCGCAGCCCATCACGATTATGCATAATGCAGTAAAACTGAACGATTTTCATAGAGCGGCCGATATTATAATTATTATAAAATCTTGACCCGTACTAGGCTGCAACCTGGCCTTGTGATAATCTAGTAAGCGAGGATGAATCGGATGGTGAAGGAGCGAAAGAGAGTGAACAAAAAGCTTGCAGCCTCGCTTGCAGCCGCCCTGATTCTGATGCTGTTTGGCGGAATGGCGGTTTGGCATAAAGATGTTGTTAAACGCGGTGTACGTCATGTACTGGTGAGGGCCGGTTTTAAAGGCTTGTCCGATTCGGGTCAGAGCGCAAAGCTGCCCATTTTAAGGAAACCTTCTGCCAAGCCTACTCCGAATGCCGTTTATTATCGCGACGGGGTTATCGTACTGATGTATCATGAAGTAAAGCCAGTGCAAAGTGATGCAAAAACACTGCTAGTCAGCAAGTTCAAGGAACAGTTGAATTTGATGAAAGCCAACGGCTTTCACTGGATAACGATGAGTCAATATACGAATTTTATTCTTCATCATGGCAAAATTCCGGATAATGCGGTTTTGCTGACCTTTGACGACGGTTATGAATCTTTCTATCAGTATGCGTATCCTGTATTGAGGCAGTATCATGCTCCGGCGACCAACTTTCTGATTGTGAATACGATCAGCAACGTTAAGCATATTGGCATTCCCAAATTGACATGGGGCCAGATCAGGCTGATGCATCGTAGCGGCATTGATTTCTTCAATCATACTTTTGATTCCCACAGCTACAGCTATACCGACAAAGCTCATCGCCATCTGAAGCCGCTGCTGGCAGGACCCATTTATTCGGCCAAAGATGCCCGGAAGGAAACGGAGCCGGAATATGAGGACCGGATTTATAATGATTTGTCCAGAGCCAAAGAGATGCTTCATAGAGAACTGGACAATACCTATGACGTTCTTGCTTTTCCATACGGAGCCTTTTCGGAAGATACGATCAAAGTTTGCCGCGAATTGGGAATTGAGGTTACGTTTACGGTGAAGCGCGGAATGAATCACGCCGGGCAGCTGAACGGATATCGGGTAAATGGAGGCGGCGGGGACAATGAACCCGACGTGATCGTGGAGTATATGAAAGAAGGGGCGCCGGAGAAGAATCTGACCTTGAACAAACCTTATGATTTGATAGAGATCAAATAGCAAGGCTTTGCCTGAAAAAAACGCATCCCAGGTCGACCGCAGTATGAGTATAAAGCGGCAGGATCATTGTTCAGAAGGAAAGGAGGACCAGGGTGGAAGATTTGCTTGGATATGAAAGGGAATATTGGGAGAAGTCTTTCCAGCATATTGCCGGGATTGATGAAGTGGGAAGAGGATGTCTGTTTGGAGATGTCGTGGCCGCAGCGGTTATTTTGCCGCAGGGGCTTGTATTGGAAGGCGTGAACGATTCCAAAAAGCTGAGCCCGAAGAAACGGGAAGCTCTATTCGATGAAATCATGCGGGAAGCAGCCGCAGTCGGGATCGGGCTTGTTGATGCGGAAACGATTGACCGTATTAATATCAAACAGGCCGCCCGTCTTGCCATGAAGCAGGCGGTTGAAAATTTGCAAGTGCAGCCCGACTATTTGTTTGTCGATGCCGAGAAGGTGGATGTTCCGCTTCCGCAGCTGGCGATTATCAAAGGAGATGCGAACAGCCAGTCTATCGCGGCAGCATCGATTATTGCAAAGGTGACGAGAGACCGGCTTTGCCAGGGAGAGTGGGAAGCGAAATACCCTGAATACGGGATCGCAGTACATAAAGGCTACGCTACGAAGCTGCACAGGGAGCAACTTTTGCTGCTTGGCCCTACACCGATGCACCGGAAAAGTTTTTTGACCCATTTGTTTATAGAGCAGCAGGAGCTGTTCTGACCGGATCAGATGGGGGAACCGGAGCAGGTTTATGGTTTGGCCTTGCTTCGAACTAAGCAAAGGGGGTAAAAGCAATGAATATTGGCCCTATCTTAAGAGGCGCGCTCGGAAAAAGCCAGCCAGCTGACGCCAGAACGCTGGAGCTGCGCACAGGCCAGGTGGTGAGGGGAACTGTGTTAAGCGTATCGGAGGACGGGGCGCAAGCCGTAGTTGAGGTACAGGGCGTGAAGCTGAAAGCCGCTCTGGAATCTCCGCTGCGGCAAGGGCAGTCCATGATGATGCAGGTTCAGCCGCCCGGAGGCGACGGGCAGACCGTTCTTAAGCCGCTGCTGCCCGGAGCAATGCCGTCAGGCGGCGATCCAGGCGTGGAGCAGCTTCTGAAAAATGCCGGCTTGGACAATACGCCGGACAACCGCGAACTGGTCAAGCTGATGCAGAGTGCAGGCATGCCGGTTACCCGGGAGCAGGCGGAGGCGCTCATTCGGACGCTGGCCGCAAGGCCTGCCGAAGTCCCGCTCGCTGAATGGGTAAACGCGGCGGCCATTGCGGTTCAGCGCGGACTTGAGCTGAGCGGAGAGATTGTGGGCGGCCTGCGCCAAGCGATATACGGGCCGCCTGTCCATCAACTGATCGCCGTTCTTGAAGATCAGCTTGCGGCATTGCTTCGGGCAGACGGCGGTACTTTGGGCCTTACCTCCGGCCAAATGGGTCCGGCCTCGTCCGAAAGTCTGCCGGAAGGTACGGCAGCGGGTTCAAGCGCCGGAACGGGGTCTGCCGTCCCGGGCCCGGGCGCAGCCAAGGCCGGCGAACCGGCCTCGGCTGCAGGCGGGGCAGCGGCCGGTTCCGCTGCCCAAGGCACAGTCGCTCTGCTGCAAAAGCTGCAGAGCGTTCTCGGCGAGCTGCGTGCAGAGCTCGCCGCAGGGCAACAGAGCTCCCGCGCGTCTGCGCCGGGAGCTCAGGCGAATGCCGCAGCCGCCGGTTTCCCGGCTGCGGGCGGGAGCGCCGCCGCGCCTGGCCAGGCGGCGCAGGAAGCAGCTCCGCCGCCGCAGGGCGGGGCTGCGCCGGAGCTGACGCGGCCCGCCCACGAGACGGAGTCGTGGGTGGGCCGCGTCTTGAAGCTGCTCGGTGCGGAGCACGAGCAGCAGGCGGGGCGCGCGCTTTTGCTCGCAAGCGCGCGCCATGCGGCTGCGCCGCAGGAGACGCCGCCCGGCCAAGGGGCGGCGGCCAGAGCCGGCGGCGGCGAAGCTGCGCCGCCGGGCGCGGGCGCGGCTCAATCAGGCGCCGCGCCCGCTGCGAGCGGCACTGCGGCTGCTAGTGCCGCCGCCCGGGCCGCGGCAGGCGGAAGCGCTGGAGCTGCAGCAGGAGCCGGTGCCGAAGCACCCACCGGGAGCTCCGGCACTGCGGCTGGCTCCGCATCGGCGCAGCCTGCGGGCGGCGAAGCGCCCGCTGCAAAGCTCGCAGCGGGCGAGCAGCAGGCCGGCGGCCTTAAGCCGCTTCCCTCAATCCTTCCGGCGGAGTCTGCCGCGGAGCTTCCTGCGTCTTCTCCTGCCGCCTTTGCCGGTTCCTCCGCTGATGATGCGGCGGCGGAGCCGCTTAAGGAAAGTCTGAAAAGCGTGCTTCTGCAAATTATGGACGCCCCGGATGCGCCGCCGCAGCTGCAGGAAGCCGCCCGGCAAATGGTTCAGCAGCTGACGGGGCAGCAGCTGCTGCTGAATACGGACCGGACGGCCCCGTTTGCGCAAATCACGATGTTCCTGCCGTTTAAAGGTCCGGACGGCGGCGAAACGGCGACCATCCAGATTCAGTCGCGCCGGGGGAGACGCGGAGAACTGGATCCGGACAACTGCCGGCTCTGGTTTGATCTTAATATGTCTGCACTGGGAAAGCTTATGGTTGACGTCCAGGTTGCCGACAAAAAAGTCATTTTGCAGATTCACAGCGAAGGCGAGGAAGTGAGCGCTTTTCTGGAGAATAGACGTGAAGAAGTGAGCGAAGCGATAAAAGGGGCCGGATATCGGCTAGTCGAGCTAAGAACAGAATCCTACCCGGTGCCTGCGGAAGACCGGGAGGAGAACGTTTCACAGTCTGGGGCCATTTCATATGTTCCTTCTGTGTACCGGGGAGTGGATTATCGGGTATGAGTAAACAGCAAAGGGAAGAATTGCCGCTAATCAAGAAGGCGGTTGCCTTGAAATATGATCCGGGCGTCCATGAAGCGCCGATTGTGTCTGCCAAAGGACGAGGGCATCTGGCGCAGCAAATTCTAGACAAAGCGAAAGAGCACGGCATTCCGGTTCAGGAGGATGTTGCGCTTGTGGAGGTGCTCTCCAAGCTGGATTTGGATCAGCAAATACCTGCGGAACTGTATACGCTCGTTGCGGAAATATTAAGCTTTATTTACCGTTCCGATCTTGCGGCGAAGGATGGAATGGATGATGGGGAATAACGGGGAAAAGCATCCTTTTTTCACAAGAGATAACCGGAAAGCTACAGGAGCGGCGGGGGAAAAGGCTGCCGCTGACTTTCTGGAGCATGAGGGCTATACGATATTGGAACGGAATTGGCGCTGCCGCAGCGGCGAGCTCGATATTGTCGCCTGCAAGGACGGCCTTGTTGTCATCGTTGAGGTTCGCAGCCGGAGCGCCGGCTCGTCTTCCTTCGGAAGCCCGGCCGAATCGGTTAATGCTCGCAAGATCAGGCAGGTGAGGGACACTGCGCAGGTTTATCTTTTTCAGAGCGGCCGGAGCGGTTTGGCTGTCCGTTTTGATGTAGTGGCCGTATTGCTGGACCGAAAGGGCGAAGCGGTATCCACCGAGCATATCATGGCGGCGTTTTGAGCTGTCCCTCCAGCCGGAAAATGAGCGTGCAAGCAAGCAGAAAGTGTGAGCGAAGCGGTCTGCCCAAGTTACTCTTAAAAAAATTTCCGGATTCGAACAACATTTCATTGACTTTCAAGGCGCCCTAATTATACAATGATTTACAACAACATAAGGAAGAAAAAGGAAGCACCTTTTCTTGACAGAGAGTGGATGTACCATGACTGCCGGAATGAGGTGTTTTTTTGCTATGTACGGAAAATTATACAGCGCTTGTCTTTATGGTATCGACGGGGTGCTGATTGAGGTGGAAACCGATTTAAGCAACGGACTCCCAATGGTGTCCATCATAGGCCTGCCGGATACGGCGGTCCGGGAAGCTGTCGAAAGAGTCAGATCGGCTATCAAAAATTGCGGGTATACTTTCCCGCTGCAGCGGATCACGATTAACCTGGCACCTGCCGATCTGCGGAAGGAAGGCTCCGCATTTGACCTGGCGATTGCGCTTGGCTTGCTTACGGCGAGCGGCCAAATATCACTGCCGCTTGATGAGAAGGTGTTGATTATCGGAGAGCTGGCGCTTGACGGAGCGCTGCGTCCGGTAACCGGCGTCCTTCCGATGGTCGATCTCGCCCGTCGCTGCGGATTCCATTCTGTGCTTCTGCCGGTCGAGAATGCGGATGAAGCTTTGCTGCTGGAAGGGGTTCATATCTATGGAATCAGCCATTTGAACCAGCTTTCCTTTCTGAAGCAGGCTCCGGATGGCAGAAAGCAGGCGAATCCAGGCATGTTCGTCAGCTCGGAATCAACAGTCTCCACCGATCAAAACGCTAGCTGCCGCTTGGAAGGGGCATCCGCCTCCTGGTCCCGCCTGGAGTATACCCGCAACTCATCAACGACACCTGTGGCTCAGATTCAGCAGCAACCCGATAATTACAGCGACGTTTCAGGACAAAGGCAGGTGAAGCGGGCGCTTACCATTGCGGCAGCGGGCATGCACAATCTCGTACTGATCGGTCCTCCGGGCACGGGCAAAACGATGCTGATCCGCAGACTCCCGGGCATTTTGCCTGATTTGTCCGAAGAAGAAGCGCTGGAAGTAACGAAAATATACAGCTCAGCGGGAAAATTCAAGGAATTTTCTCACGGACTGCTGAAACGCCGCGCTTTCCGTTCACCCCACCATACGATTTCAGCGGGAGGGTTGGTCGGAGGCGGCCCGATTCCGAAGCCGGGCGAGGTAAGTCTTGCCCATAAAGGGGTTCTCTTTCTTGACGAGCTGCCTGAGTTTTCACGCCATGTCCTGGAAGTGCTGCGTCAGCCGCTGGAGGAGCGGATGGTCACGATCAGCCGTTCAAGAGCTGCGTTTACGTTTCCGGCCCATTTCCTTCTGGCGGCCTCGATGAATCCATGCCACTGCGGCTATCTCGGTTCCCAGCCGCCTTTGCCCCGCTGCACATGCAGCCCGGGCAGAATCAGCCAATACCGTGCGCGGATTTCGGGTCCTCTACTGGATCGGATCGATCTGCAGCTTGAAGTTCCGCGTCCCAAGACATGGAATCCGGACGAAGTCCCGATTTCCTCCGAAATGATGAGAGAGCAGGTATTGTTTGCGCAGGAGCGGCAAAGCCGCCGTCTCCAGGGCAGCGGGCTCAGTTGGAACAGCGAGCTGTCCGGAGCCATGCTCAGGCAGTCCGTCAAGCTGCGCAGGGATGCGGAGCTGCTGATGACCTCGTCGTTCGATCACTTGGGGCTCAGTATGAGAGCTTATGACCGAATTATCAAGCTGGCCCGTACCATTGCCGATTTGGAGGATAAAGAACAGGTCATGGCGGAGCATGTGGCGGAAGCGATGCAGTATCGCCAGCTTGACAAGCGAAGCGTTGACACGGAAATATAGCGGGTTGTTATCGGGATTTGACGAGCGTCGGCAAATGCTCGGGAAATTTGTCAAAGCCCGTTGTCACTGTACTGTAACCGTTCTCAAAATGGGATGAATTTCATATCAAAAAGATGTGTATAAACCGTGAACTTTTTGAGGAAAGCGTTTTAAAAACATGCTAAAATAAATTGGGTTTATATTGATTGCCCATATAACCGTCCGTTGATAGGAGGATTCAAACCAGATGAATATCCATGAATATCAAGGAAAGCAAGTGTTGAAACAGTATGGTCTGGCCGTTCCGGAAGGACGGGTGGCGTTTACGGTGGATGAAGCCGTAAAGGCGGCAGAGGAATTGGACAGTCCGGTCGTTGTGGTCAAGGCTCAGATTCATGCGGGCGGCCGCGGCAAGGCCGGAGGCGTCAAGGTAGCCAAACATCTGGATGAAGTGCGCGTTTACGCACAGGAGCTTCTCGGCAAGGTGCTCGTTACTCATCAGACGGGTCCTGAAGGCAAAGAAGTTAAAAGGCTGCTCATTGAAACAGGCTGCGACATCAAGAAGGAATACTACATTGGGGTTGTAGTAGACCGTTCAACGGGACGGGTTGTGATGATGGCCTCTGAAGAGGGCGGTACGGAGATTGAAGAGGTTGCCGCAAAGACGCCGGAGAAGATTTTCAAGGAAGTGATCGACCCGGCAGTGGGGCTCCAAAACTACCAGGCGCGCCGGCTGGCTTATGCCATCAACATTCCGAATGAACTTGTGGGCAAGGCTGTTAAATTCATGGCGGCGCTTTACAAGGCGTTTGTGGATATGGACTGTTCAATCGCGGAAATCAACCCGCTTGTTGTGACCGGTGAGGGCGAGGTGCTCGCGCTGGATGCCAAACTGAACTTCGACTCCAACGCTCTTTTCCGTCACAAGGATATTCTTGGGCTTCGGGATCTGGAAGAAGAAGATGCGAAAGAGATCGAAGCTTCCAAATACGATCTGAGCTATATCGCCCTTGAAGGCAATATCGGTTGTATGGTCAACGGAGCGGGCCTTGCCATGGCAACTATGGACATTATTAAATATTACGGCGGCGAGCCGGCGAATTTTCTGGATGTCGGCGGCGGTGCAACGGCAGAGAAGGTTACGGAAGCCTTTAAAATTATTTTGTCCGACCAAAAGGTAAACGGCATATTTGTGAATATATTTGGCGGAATTATGCGCTGCGATGTCATTGCGTCCGGCATTGTCGAAGCCGCCAAGCAAGTAGAGCTCAATCGACCGCTTGTCGTTCGGCTTGAGGGCACGAATGTGGGGCTGGGCAAGAACATTTTGGCCGATTCCGGACTGGATATCGTTTCTGCAGACTCCATGGCGGACGGGGCGCGCAAAATCGTCGAATTGGTCTCGTAAGTCTCATTTTCATCCATATAAAGCTGGAAGAATTGCCTGACTATGAAGGAGGCCTTTAAAATGAGCATTTTGATCAATAAATATACAAAAGTCATTACCCAGGGTATAACCGGAGCAACCGGGCTGTTTCATACGAGAGGCGCGCTTGAATACGGAACGCAAATGGTAGGCGGTGTTACGCCGGGCAAAGGCGGAACGACGATCGATATTGAACTGGAAGGCGGTCAGACCGTCACCCTGCCGATCTTTAATTCCGTGATGGAGGCCAAGGAGTCGACAGGGGCTACGGCAAGTGTAATTTATGTTCCCCCCGCATTTGCTGCCGACTCGATTATTGAAGCGGTAGAGGCCGGGCTTGATCTCGTCATTTGCATTACGGAAGGCATTCCGGTTCTGGACATGGTGAAAGTGAAACGGTTTATGGAAGGCAAGAGAACCGTCCTCATCGGTCCCAACTGTCCAGGCGTCATTACACCCGGCGAATGCAAAATAGGGATCATGCCCGGTTATATTCACAAGCCTGGACATGTAGGCGTCGTATCCCGAAGCGGAACGCTTACTTATGAAGCGGTACACCAATTGTCCACGCGCGGACTGGGCCAGTCGACGGCGGTCGGGATTGGCGGAGACCCTGTCAAAGGCTCGGAATTCATTGATATTTTATCCCGCTTCAACGAGGATCCGGATACGCATGCAGTTATCATGATCGGCGAAATCGGCGGAACCGCGGAAGAGGAAGCCGCGGAATGGGTACGCGACAATATGACGAAACCTGTTGTTGGCTTTATTGGCGGTGTTACGGCGCCCCCAGGCAAGCGGATGGGGCACGCAGGAGCCATTATTTCCGGTGGAAAAGGGACGGCGAAAGAGAAAATCGAAAAGCTGGAGACATGCGGCATTAAGGTGGCGCCGACTCCTGCGGAAATGGGCTCAACGCTAATCGAAGTGCTGGAATCCAGGGGATTGCTGCAGGGCTGCCAGGTACATTAATAAAGGCTGCAAAACTGTCCAGGCAAAGGTAAGCAACCTTCTTATCCTAATAACAGGAATGGAAGGTTGCTTATTTGTGTCTGCCGGCTTTTGAGCTCTATGGAAAGGATGCTGATGGATAAAATGGATCTGCGAAAAGTGCTAATTGGACTGCATCACAGCAAAGGGATCGGCTGGAAAACGATATCGCAGTTAATGGAGCATCGAGATTTGCCTATGGCCGAAAATTTTGGCGAATCCGATTGGATTGAGCGGGGCGTCGCAGCCGCAGCCGCCCGAGGACTTACGCATACGGTTCGGGAAGAATATGTTCTAGAATATGAAGATAATCTTAAGAACAAGGGGATAATACCGGTGACGCCATTTGATGCCGAGTACCCCATATTATTGAAAGAAACGCCTAGACCGCCTTGGGTATTGTATACGATAGGACGAATCGAGCTGCTTGCTTCGCTATGCATTGCGCTCGTCGGGACCAGGGTGCCTACAGCTTATGGCAGAAAGGCAGCCGAAATGCTGGCTGGGACGCTGGCTAGCCAAGGGATCAATGTCGTCAGCGGCATGGCGAGAGGGATTGACGGAATTTGTCATGAGGCGGCTTTTCGCGCCTCCGGGCTTACAACAGCGGTGCTGGGTACGGCGATCGACAAGCCATATCCTCCCGAGAACTACTCGCTTTACCGGGAAATCGGCGAAAAAGGGCTTATCATATCCGAGTATCCGGTTGGCACGCCGCCCCATCCCGGTTTGTTTCCGCAGCGCAACCGGATTATTGCTGGGCTCTCCCGCGGCACAGTCGTGGTGGAAGCGGATCTGCGAAGCGGATCGCTCATCACGGCCGATAGCGCGCTTGAGGCCAATCGGGATGTGTTTGCCGTTCCCGGCCCGATCACTTCGCCCAAAAGCAGAGGAGCTCTAAATCTGATCAAGCAGGGAGCCAAGCTTGTAACGGAGGCATCGGATATTTTGGAAGAATACGGATTTAGGCCGGCTCCTGTGCAAATGGAAAATGGAAACAAGTTGACAGAAGAGGAACAGCGCATATACCATATGTTGGAGCAGGGAAACCGAAGCTTTGATGAGCTTCTGGCCCTGACTAGCTGGGAGTTTGGACTTTTGCATTCAGTTCTGTTATCTTTAATCATAAAAAAGCAGGCGGTTCAACTGCCAGGCTCCATTTATAAATTGGTTTAGTCTGTGAACAGCAAAGCAGACGTGAATGAAATCAAGCTTAACTATGTATGTAGGAGAGGAGGAACATCCTGTGGCGGATTCACTAGTAATCGTGGAATCACCGGCCAAGGCAAAGACGATCGGCAAGTATTTGGGCAGCAAGTTTATCGTCAAAGCCTCCATGGGCCATGTCCGCGATTTGCCGAAAAGTCAAATCGGCGTTGAAATTGAAAATGATTTTAATCCAAAATATATAACGATTCGCGGTAAAGGCTCTGTACTTAAGGAATTGAAGGACGCCAGCAAAAAGGTGAAGAAAGTCTATCTGGCAGCCGACCCTGATCGCGAGGGAGAAGCCATTGCCTGGCATTTGGCCCACGTGCTGGATTTGAATGAAGGAGAAAGCTGCCGGGTCGTATTTAACGAAATTACGAAGCAGGCTGTGAAAGACGCTTTCAAAAGCCCGCGGCAAATCAATATGGACCTTGTTAATGCACAGCAGGCACGGCGCATTTTGGATCGGCTTGTCGGCTACAAAATCAGTCCTCTTTTATGGAAGAAAGTAAAGAAGGGGCTGTCGGCGGGACGTGTTCAATCCGTAGCGGTCAAAATTATTATGGACCGGGAAAATGAAATTTCGGAATTTGTGCCTGAGGAATACTGGAGCATCACGGCTTCTCTCAAAACGGGAGACAGCGTATTTGAAGCCAAGTTCCACAAGTTTGCGGGAGAGAAAAAGGAGCTTCACAGCGAAGCTGACGTACAAGAAGTTCTGAAGGCGATTGAAGGCGCGGAATACACGGTTGGCGCTGTTAAAGAAAAGGAAAGACAAAGACATCCCGCTCCGCCGTTTACGACAAGTTCGCTGCAGCAGGAGGCTGCACGCAAGCTGAACTTCCGCGCTGCCAAGACGATGTCCGTCGCCCAGCAATTGTATGAAGGGGTAGACCTCGGCAAAGAAGGTACGGTAGGTCTGATCACTTATATGCGTACGGACTCGACCCGGATTGCCGAATCGGCTCAGTCGGAAGCCAAGGAATTCATTTTGGAGAAGTACGGAAATGACTTTGCGCCGGAGTCGCCGCGCCAATATTCGAAGAAAGCGGCCAATGCGCAGGATGCCCATGAAGCGATCCGCCCAACTTCTGTTTCAAGAGATCCGGAATCGGTCAAGGCCTTCATGAGCAAGGATCAATTCCGGCTTTATAAGCTGATTTGGGAACGCTTTATGGCAAGCCAGATGGCCTCGGCCGTTCTGGACACGATGTCCGTAGACATTGCAGCAGGTGAAGTCACCTTCCGGGCGGTTGGATCCAAAATCCGCTTCCACGGCTTTATGAAGGTTTATGTGGAGGGAAGCGACGATTCCGCAGCTTCGGAAGACGACAAATTTCTCCCGCTTCTTCATGAAGGTGACCGCTTGCAAAAGGAAAATATCGAGCCCAAGCAGCATTTTACCCAGCCCCCTCCCCGGTATACGGAAGCGAGGCTCGTCAAAACGCTGGAAGAGCTCGGAATTGGACGCCCGTCTACTTATGCCCCTACGCTTGAAACGATCCAGAAACGCGGATACGTAGCGATAGAAGAGAAGAAATTTGTTCCAACCGAGCTTGGAGAATTGGTTATCGAGCAAATGGAACAATTTTTCCCTGAAATTCTGGATGTAGAATTTACGGCGAACATGGAAGGTGATCTCGACCATGTCGAGGAAGGCACGGAAGATTGGGTTCGCGTTCTCGGCGAATTTTACGGTTCCTTTGAGAAGCGGCTGGAAGTCGCTGAAGAAGAGATGAAAGAAATTGAAATCGAAGATGAAGTGTCTGATGAGATTTGCGAGAAGTGCGGCAAACCTATGGTTTATAAATTGGGGCGCTTCGGAAAATTTTTGGCGTGTTCGGGTTTCCCGGAATGCCGGAATACGAAGCCAATTGTCAAAGAAATCGGTGTGACCTGTCCCAAATGCAAGGAAGGCCATGTCGTTGAGCGCCGCAGCAAGAAAGGCCGCGTATTCTATGGCTGCAGCAGATACCCGGAGTGCGATTTTGTCTCATGGGATAAACCTTCAGCGAAGCTTTGTCCTGAATGCGGTTCACTGATGGTCGAGAAGAGAAGCAAACAGGGGGTCAAGCTCCAGTGTACGGCTTGCGATCACAGCGAGATCGTGGAGGAAGAGGGCGACGAGGCATCAGAGGTTTAACATATTGGAGGTTGTAAAAATTGACAGAACCAAATAGGGTAACCGTTATCGGCGCAGGTCTGGCGGGCAGCGAAGCTGCCTGGCAGATTGCAAGCCGCGGTGTGCCTGTTACTTTATATGAAATGCGCCCTGTGGTCAAAACCCCGGCTCATCATACGGATCAATTTGCCGAGCTGGTGTGCAGCAACTCTCTGCGGGCAAACGGCTTGACCAACGCGGTTGGCGTCCTTAAAGAAGAGATGAGAATGCTGAATTCCCTGGTACTTGGTTCAGCGGATCGGAATGCGGTTCCTGCAGGTGGCGCGCTGGCCGTTGACCGCGACGGTTTTTCAGGAGAGATTACAAGGACGCTGCATGAGCATCCGCTCATCAATGTAGTCCATGAAGAAATTCAGGATATACCTCAGGAGGGGGTTGTGGTTATTGCCACAGGCCCTCTTACTTCCCCGGCGCTTTCGGAGAAAATCAAAAGCCTGATGGGCGAAGAATATTTTTACTTTTATGATGCTGCGGCTCCGATTATTGAAAAAGATTCAATCGATAGGGGCAAAGTTTATCTGGCATCCCGCTATGATAAAGGTGAGGCGGCCTATTTGAATTGTCCGATGAATGAAGAGGAATTCAACGCTTTTTATGATGCGCTTGTCTCCGCCGAGGTGGCACAGCTGAAAGAGTTTGAGAAGGAAGTTTATTTTGAAGGCTGCATGCCGATCGAAATCATGATGAAGCGCGGCAAGCAGACCGCTTTGTTTGGGCCGATGAAACCGGTGGGGCTCGTTAATCCGCATACGGGAACTCTGCCCTATGCGGTTGTGCAGCTGCGTCAAGACAATGCTGCCGGAACGCTGTATAATATGGTCGGATTCCAGACTCATCTGAAGTGGGGCGAGCAGAAGCGGGTATTTTCCATGATTCCGGGCCTGGAAAATGCGGAGTTTGTTCGGTATGGCGTTATGCATCGCAATACTTTCATCAATTCCCCCAAGCTTCTTGAACCTACCTATCAATTCAAGAAACGTCCCGACCTGTTCATCGCCGGACAAATGACGGGAGTGGAAGGCTATGTCGAGTCAGCCGCTTCCGGGCTGATCGCCGGTATTAATGCAGCCCGGGTCGCTGCAGGCAAAGACGGCATTGTGTTCCCGGAAGATACGACGCTGGGAAGTATGGCCCGGTATATTACTACAGCAGATTTTAAACATTTTCAACCGATGAATGCGAATTTCGGCCTGTTTCCCAAGCTTGAAACACGTATCCGCCAGAAGAAAGAAAAGAACGAGGCGCTGGCTCGCCGTGCGCTGGGGTCGCTTCAATCTTTTATTGCTTCAGTCGAGGTCATTTAACCAAAAGGAAGGTGCTTGCTGATGGAATTGTCTTTTCATGCAACAACGATTTGTGCAGTAAGACATAACGGCCAGGGAGCAATTGCCGGGGACGGGCAGGTTACATTCGGAGAAAACGTCATCATGAAGCATACGGCCAAGAAAGTCCGCCGTCTGTACCGCGGACAGGTTTTGGCGGGTTTTGCGGGTTCTGTTGCTGATGCGATTACCCTGTTCGAAAAATTCGAAGGGAAGCTGGAGGAGCACCATGGCAATTTGCAGCGTGCTGCAGTCGAACTTGCCAAAGAATGGAGACAGGATCGGGTGCTTCGCAAGCTTGAAGCCCTTCTGATCGTTATGGATAAGACCGGAATGCTGCTTATTTCCGGCGGCGGTGAAATCATCGAACCCGATGATGATGTGCTGGCTATCGGCTCTGGCGGCAACTACGCCCTCTCTGCTGCGCGTGCTTTGAAACGGCATGTCAAGGATATGAATGCCAAGGAAATGGCTTATGAAGCCCTGAAAGTCGCTGCAGATATTTGTGTTTATACGAATCATAACATTATTGTTGAAGAACTTTAATAAAATTTGGATAGGGCTGCTTAACCGTAAAAAGGTTTTTGAAATTTTTCGGTCAGGCTTGTTTCAGACGCGAACCTATGCGTTATGGAGCAGTTTGTCCGATTTTTCAGGAGGGACATATGCAGAACCAATCATTGACGCCAAGACAGATCGTTGCCGAATTGGATAAATATATCGTCGGTCAGAAGCAGGCTAAGAAATCCGTCGCTGTCGCGCTTCGCAACCGGTATCGCCGCAGCCGGCTCAGCGATGAAGTCAGGGATGAAATCGTGCCCAAAAATATCCTGATGATCGGCCCTACAGGCGTCGGCAAAACGGAAATTGCCAGAAGGCTGGCCAAGCTCGTAGGGGCGCCCTTTGTCAAAGTGGAAGCGACCAAATTTACCGAAGTCGGCTATGTAGGCCGGGATGTGGAGTCCATGGTTCGTGATTTAATTGAAACCTCAATCCGCATCGTGAAAGAGGAGCGTACGGAAAAGGTTAAAGACAAAGCGGAAGAGCTTGCCAATGAACGGCTTGTTCACATTCTTGTTCCATCCGAGTCCAAAGCTAAAGCACAGCGCAATCCGTTTGAATTTATTTTTGGAACGAATAATAACGCCTCCCAGGACAACACCGCCAAAGAGGCCGCTGAGGAGCAGGATGCCGGGCTGGCTGAGCGACGTCGCCAGGTTCGGTTCAAGCTGCTTTCCGGCGGTCTGGAAGAGGATATGGTCGAGATTGAAGTGGAGGACAATACGCCGACCATGCTGGATATGTTGTCCGGACAAGGGGGCGACCAGCTTGGCATGAATATGCAGGAAATGCTGGGCAGCTTTATGCCAAAGCGGACAAAGAAACGAAAGCTTCCGATCAAGGAAGCCCGTAAGGTGCTCACCCAGGAGGAAGCGAATAAGCTGATCGATCAGGAGGACCTCATCCAGGAGGCGGTCAGCCGTGCGGAGCAGGCCGGGATTATATTTATTGATGAAATTGACAAGGTAGCCAGCAAGGGACAGGGCTCAGGTCCCGATGTTTCCAGGGAAGGCGTTCAAAGGGACATTCTTCCTATTGTCGAAGGATCGACGGTTATGACGAAGTATGGACCCGTGAAAACGGATTTTATTTTGTTTATCGCCGCTGGAGCCTTCCACATCGCCAAGCCATCCGATCTGATTCCCGAGCTTCAGGGCAGATTTCCGATTCGAGTTGAACTGAGCAGCCTAACTCTTGACGATTTTGTGTCAATTTTAACGGAGCCGCAAAACGCGCTTACCAAGCAATATTCCGAGCTGCTTGCAACCGAGAATATCCGGGTAGAATTTTCACCCGACGCGATCCGGGAAATTGCCAGCATCGCGGCTTCGGTTAATGCAAACAATGAGAATATCGGAGCCCGCAGGCTGCATACCATATTGGAGAAGCTGCTCGAGGACCTCTCCTTTGAAGCCCCAGAGCTTAACCTTGAGCAGTTTGTCATCACGCCGCAATATGTCAAAGAGAAGCTCGGAGACATTGCAGAAGACCGTGATCTTAGTCAATATATTCTGTGAGTCTCTAAGCCAATAGTCACAGAAATCCACAAAAATCAAAGATACCGACCAACGTCCTACGGTACTCCGGACGTTAGTCGGTATCTTTTTTTGACAGCGTTCGCAGCCTAAAAATGTCGATTTATAGCGCTTTTTTAGTCACTTTCCCGAAATTAATGTTAGAAAGTACAAAAAAATACCATTTTTTCAGAAAAGATAGTCCTTTTTTCTTATTGTATTATATTACAAACTCTACGAAACTTAGGTTATGCGATGTCGAAGAATTTTTTTCCATAATAGGACGTAAGAAATAAACTTCTGAAACCTATTGTCGAGAAAAAGAGGAATTTATCGAAAAATGTAGAATATCTCAAAAGTACCTAATCAAGTTAGGGATTTAGGAGGAGAGTGAAGGGATGCAGTTACTAAACGGAACCAGTTTTGACCGACTGCAAAATGCGATTCAGGCAGCAGATTTACGGCAGGATGTGATTGCTAACAATGTTGCCAATGTGGATACACCTAAGTTTAAAAGGTCCGAAGTCTCATTTGAATCGTTGCTTCAGAACGAGATGAAGGGCGGAACGAACCAACTGGTTGGCTTTCGTACAGACCCCAGACACTTTGTGATCGGACCAAGCTCCAATGTACCTACAGCGAAAGTAGCTACCGATGAGACTACAGCGATGAACAATAATTTAAACAATGTGGACATAGATCGTGAGATGTCTTTACTTGCTGAAAATCAGCTGAGGTACAATTCCTACATAGAGCAACTTAACTATCAGATCAAAATGATGCGGACAGCAGTAGGAGGGAATGTCTGATTATGAAAATCAGCAACAGCTTTGATATTAGTTCTTCGGCTCTAACCGCGCAACGCTTACGCATGGATGTTATTTCTTCTAACATTGCTAACGCAGAGACGAGCAGAGCTTCAGTTGTAGACGGAAAGGCTGTTCCATACCGTCGCAAAATGGTAGTTCTTTCGTCCCAGCAGAACAGCTTTGACCATGCATTGAACAGGGCGATGGGGGGACAGAAAACTCCGGGACAAGGGGTTAAGGTTACAGCGATCGAGGGTGATCCATCGGCTTTTAAGCCGGTTTACAATCCGACGCATCCGGATGCTGACAGCCAAGGTTATGTTTATATGCCTAATGTTGACATCGTGAAAGAGATGGTTGACATGATTTCAGCATCTCGTTCCTATGAGGCAAACGTAACGGCGTTGAATGCATCCAAAGCGATGGTTACAAAAGCGCTGCAAATTGGCAAATAAACAATACAGAAAGGGAGTGCTTAATCATGTTCCAAAATGCGACTAATTCGGTCATTCAGTCGCTTAATCTCATTCAGCCGCAAACTGCATCTGCAGCTGTTGAAAAGACGCCTTCGGAAGCCGTTAAAGAATTTGGATCCTTTTTAAAAGACGCCATTGACGGAGTTTCCGCACAGGAACAAAATGTTCAAACCCTGAATAACCAGTTTATGCTAGGCCAAGCGAATATTGATCAGGTCATGATTGGATCGGAACAGGCTTTGCTGAGTTTGCAGCTTACTTCCCAAGTTCGTAACAAAGTAATCGAAGCCTATCAGGAGATAATGCGAACCCAAATGTAACTTGTAACAGTAAAGCAAAGTTTCGGATGAGGTGACAATGTGAATGAGAGAATCGCCCAGTATAGGGAAAAAGTAGTTCAATACTGGAATAATTTCAGCAAAAAACAAAAAACGCTATTTATTTCAACGGTCGGCATCATCTTGCTGGCAATCATTCTTCTGACGATACAGTTTTCCAAGACTGACTATGAAGTAGCCTTCACAGGGCTTGATTCTACAGATGCCGCAGGAATCATGACCTACCTGGACAGCAACGGTACTCCTTACAAGCTGAGCAGCGATGGTGCAAGCATCTCTGTTCCAAGTACCGATGCCGCCCGCGTCAAGGTGGATATCGGCTCTCAAGGCATGCTGCAGAGCGGTTCAATCGGTTTTGACAAAGCGTTCGGATCCAGCTCGTCCGTAATCGGCATGACGGATCAAGAATTTAATGTGAAATACAAGAGCGCGCTGAACGGCGAAGTTGAACAGCTGCTTGAAAGAATGAACGGCGTACAGAATGCGAAGGTACTTATCAATCTTCCTGCACAAAATGTATTCGCAAGCAGCGAAGAGCAGGAGAGGGCATCTGCTTCCGTAGTCCTAGATTTTAAACCGGGCTTTCGTCCTACACAAGATAATATCGACGGATATTTCAATTTAGTAAAGACCGCGATTCCAAATCTTCCGATTGAGAACATTACGGTCAGCAGCGAAGAAAACGAATTGCTGCCATCCGGCAAGGGCGGTACATCAGGCAGCCTGACCGGGGCCGTTCAGGAAAATCTGAATCTGCAAAAGAAATTCGAGAGCGACGTAAAGCAGAGCGTCCAGCAATTTTTAAGCAAATTGACCGGTCCCGACAAAATTGATGTATTGGTTGCTTCCAAACTGAACTTCGATCAGGTCAGATCTAATGAAAAATTAGTGACTCCCGTAGATGAAGAGAACATGAAAGGGATCGAAATCAGTGCGCAAAAGGTTCAAAACACGTATTCGGGAACAGCAAACCCGGATGGAGGGATTGCAGGTACTGGTCAAGGAGATGTTCCAGGATATCCATCCTCGTCTTCAGGCGGAGGTTCAACCTCGGAAGAAAACTCTTCTACGATCAACTACGAGGTCAATCATATTACAAGAGATATCGTCTCCAGTCCTTACGTTGTAAAAGATTTAACCATAAATGTACTTCTTGAACCACCAACGGGACAAAATTCTTTGGATCAGCCGACACAGGACGCGATAGCCAAAATTTTGAAAAATATCGTTGCTTCATATCTGGCTGATTCCGGTGTTACTTATACAGACGCTCAACTGGCCCAAAAAGTTTCGGTACTCTCGCAAACATTTCAAAGTGGTGATCAACCGGCGCCAAAAACCGGCCTGTCCAGCATGTGGTTATGGGGTATTGGAGCGGTTGCCTTGCTCGCGGTCGGGACGGCAGGATTCCTTATTTACAGGAACCGCAAACGGGCGAAGGAAGAGGAAGAAGAAGATCTTCCGCTGCCGGTCGCTACAGAATTTCCGTCCGTTACTTTAGAGAGTGTTACGAATGAGAACCAGGTAAGGAAACAACTTGAGACCCTCGCCAAGAAAAAACCGGACGAATTCGTCAACCTGCTCCGTACTTGGCTTGCTGAAGAATAGAGGTGATTTTTCAATTGTCCAAATTAAGCACTCAAGGATTGACCGGAAGGCAAAAAGCGGCCATCCTGCTGATTACGCTCGGGCCGGAGGTTTCAGCCCAAATTTTCAAGCATTTGCGCGATGATGAAATTGAACAGCTGACACTGGAGATTGCAAATGTCCGCAAGGTGGACAGCGCTGAAAAAGAATCGGTTATGGCTGAATTTCATCAAATTTGTCTGGCGCAGGAATATATTTCGCAGGGCGGCATCACCTATGCGAAAGAAATCCTTGAGAAGGCGCTCGGAGAGCAGAAGGCGCTCGATATTATCAACCGCCTGACGGCAACGCTTCAGGTTCGGCCGTTCGATTTTGCCAGAAAAGCGGATCCTAATCAAATTCTTAACTTTATTCAAAATGAAAATGCCCAGACGATTGCCTTGGTTCTGTCTTACCTGCAATTTGAACAGTCTTCTACCATTCTTTCATCGCTGCCGCAGGAAAAACAGGCTGAGGTGGCACGAAGAATCGCCGTTATGGACAGCACGTCTCCTGAGGTCATCTCCCAGGTTGAACGGGTGCTGGAGCAAAAACTGTCTTCAACGGTGACGCAGGATTATTCAACTGCCGGAGGGATCGAATCCATTGTACAGATTTTGAATGGAGTCGACCGCGGGACAGAAAGAACGATTCTGGATTCGCTCGAAATCCAGGATCCCGAGCTTGCCGAAGAGATCAAGAAACGGATGTTTGTATTCGAGGATATCGTCAACGTGGACAATCGCTCCATTCAGCGGATCATCCGCGATATCGAAAATGCCGATTTGCAACTCGCGCTCAAAGTGGCCAGCGACGAAGTCCGCGAAGCGATTTTCCGAAATATGTCCAAACGCATGTCGGAGTCCTTCAAGGAAGAAATGGAATACATGGGGCCTGTGCGGCTGCGTGATGTTGAAGAAGCTCAAACCCGCATCGTAGCGACGATTCGAAGACTTGAAGAAGCCGGAGAAATCATCATAGCCCGCGGCGGAGGAGATGACATCATTGTCTAATTTGATTAAAGCTACCCAATATGTTCCCGTGGATAACTTGAAGCAATTGGACCTCGCCAAGCATTATGAAGCTATACCGGAAGTTTCAGCGGATTATGGCGAATCGGACCATGATTCTTTCAGTCAGCGCCGGATTGATGAAGCGGAACAGACAAGAAAGGAAATACTCGCGGATGCCAAAGAATTTGCCGAACGGCAGGTCCGCGAGGCTGCGGAAGAAGCGCATCAATTGCTGGATGAAGCCAAACAGCAAATTGACTCCTGGTGGCAGGAAAAAAGGGAACAGGATGAACAACTGATCGAAGCTTCCAAAGCGGAAGGCTTTCATCAGGGTTATGAAGAGGGAAAGCTCCAGGCGGAACACGATCTCAAGGAACGGATTGACCGGATGATGGCCGAAGCCCAGTCCGTGCTCACCGCAGCCCAGCGCAGCAAAGAGCAGATTATTCAGGAAGCGGAGCCGTTCTTGGTAGCTTTAAGC
Source organism: Paenibacillus caui (assembly GCF_019904135.1). Lineage (GTDB taxonomy): Bacteria > Bacillota > Bacilli > Paenibacillales > Paenibacillaceae > Fontibacillus > Fontibacillus caui. The sequence continues at coordinate 85,239 of NZ_JAIOGQ010000005.1, forward strand.
TGTGAAATTGCCCAGAAAATTATCGATCATCAGCTGACGCTTGAACCGGAATTCGCTGTCGAACTGATTAAACGGAATCTCTCCCGCAAGAGCGAGCAGGGAACGTTGACGCTGTGCGTATCTCCCGCCCATTTCGCTTTTGTTCAGGCGGCGAAAGAAGAGCTTGCTCTGGTGATTGATTCCCAGGCGGAGCTGCTGATCATTCCGGATTCCAGCGTGAAAGATCGGGGCTGCGTCATCCGTTCAGCCTTCGGCAGCGTGGATGCAAGAATTGATACGCAGCTGACCGAAATCAAAAAAGAACTGCTGCGCATTTCGCAGCACGCTGAGGAGCGGGGACCAGATGATGATGAAGCTTAACCTGGACAGTTACCTCGAGCATTTGAGGGAAATGGACCCGGTTCGAGTCAACGGTAAAGTGACCCAGGTCATAGGCCTCATGGTGGAATCAGAAGGACCGGATGCGAGCATCGGCGATGTCTGCGAAATTTATCCGAGCAAGTCGTCTGTTCCGCTTAAAGCGGAGGTTGTGGGCTTCAGGGATAACAAGGTGCTGCTTATGCCGCTGGGGGAACTTCATTCCATCGGGCCAGGCTGCGATGTGGTCGGAACAGGTAAGCCGCTAACGGTTCAGGTAGGTTCCGAATTACTCGGCAAAGTGCTCGATGGACTGGGTCAGCCGCTGGACGGTTCGCTGCTTCCATCGCGAATAGGGCAGTTCTCAACCTTTAGCAAGCCAAACAATCCGTTGGCCAGACCCCGGGTTAAAGAGCCGATCAGCATCGGTGTCAGAGCGATTGACGGACTGCTGACCATTGGCAAGGGACAGCGCGTTGGCATATTCGCCGGATCAGGTGTCGGAAAGAGTACGCTCATGGGCATGATCGCCCGGAATACTTCAGCTGACGTCAATGTCATTGCGCTAGTCGGAGAACGCGGACGTGAGGTGCTTGATTTCATAGAGCGGGACCTTGGACCCGAGGGACTGGCAAGATCAGTGGTGGTTGTCGCCACTTCCGACCAGCCGGCCCTGATCCGGATGAAAGGCGCGCTGATTGCCACGACGATTGCGGAATTTTTCCGGGATCGCGGCATGAATGTCATGCTGATGATGGATTCGGTCACCCGCTATGCCATGGCGCTGCGCGAGGTGGGGCTGGCCGTAGGAGAACCGCCGGCCATGCGCGGCTACACGCCTTCAGTGTTTGCGGCGCTTCCGAAACTGCTGGAACGCGCAGGGACGGGGAAGACGGGATCCATCACCGCGTTTTATACGGTTCTCGTCGATGGCGACGACATGAACGAACCGATAGCGGATGCGGTCAGGGGGATCCTGGACGGACATATTGTGCTGAACCGGAATATAGCGAACAAGGGACATTTTCCGGCCATTGATGTGCTTGCCAGTATCAGCCGGGTGATGAAGGATATTGCGCCCGAGGAGCAAATAGAGGCAGCGGAAAATCTGAAACGATTGCTGTCTGTGTATAAAGAATCGGAAGACTTGATCAATATCGGCGCTTACCAAGCGGGCTCAAACGCCCAGATTGATGAAGCGATTGAAGCGATCGACGGGATTTGGAGCTATACGAAACAAAAGGTGGATGAAAAGGTTACGCTTGCGGAAGCCATAGAGCGTTTAATTTCAGAGTTTGCAGGGGGATGACTGAAGGATGAAATTTAATTATGCCTTTCAAAAAGTGGTCGACTTGAAAACAAATGAGAAAACGCAGGCGGAATGGCTTCTCTCGGCGGCGATTGGCGCACTTCAGGCGGAGCAAAGAACCCTGGAGCAGCTTTTGGAGGACAAGCGGAAGCTGGCTGTGGCCATGCTGGAGGAAGCGAAGAAGAAAGCATCCCTGCTGAAGCTGCAGGCTCTGCAGCAATACGCGGATCATCTGGAACGCTGCATCGCCGATAAGTCCAATGATGTCAATCGCGCGGAGCAAAATGTGGAAAAGAAAAAAGTCCAGCTAAGCACCAGAGTGCAGGACGAGAAAGTATGGCTGAAGGCAAAAGACAAGGCATGGGATGCCTTCCGCCATCAGATGCTTCTCCGGGAGCAAAGCGAGCTTGACGAAATGGCGACGGTCCGTTTTGCCATGAGAGCAAGGTAGGCATTGTCCCGAACGTTTGGAGAAGGAGGGTTTGAAAATTGGCGCAGGCTAGACTTGAAGTAGAGAGAGAGACTGGCGGGGGATTCGGACGTTTTTTGTTTTTTGTAACACCGATTCTGTTCACAGTCGTGCTATTGGGCGTTCTCCTAACGCTGCTGAATAACAATATCCAGGATAAAGCTTTGAGCCTGCTGAATAAAATTCCTGTGGTGAATCAATGGATTCCCGATTCCGAAAAGGACAAGCTGGACGCTAAGAGCAACCCGGCCAATCAGGAAAAAAGCTCGGAGGCAACAATCAAGGAACTGAAGGCTCAGCTGGACGAACGGCAGAAGGAAGTTCAGAAGGCCAACGAGCAGACGGCACAGCAGACACGGAAAGTAAATGAACTGCAGAGCAAGCTGGATACGGTAGCTCAGGAGAATGAGCAGAAGGCCCAGGCTGCCGAAAATGAAGCTGCTCAAAACTACCAGAAGGAAGTCAAAAAGCTGGCTCAGTTGTACAGCGATATGAATGCTGGCAAAGCGGCCGCGATCATGAGCAATTTGACAACTGATGAAAACATTCTTCTATTAAAGTCCATGAACAATGAGAGCAAGGCGGCCATTCTCGAAAAAATGGATCCCAAAACGGCTGCCGACATCTCGATCCGTCTAAAAGACGCCGAGGATTCGGAGGATTTGGCCATTGCCGCGCTGCAATCGAGACTGAAGAAGGAAAGCTTAAGCAGCCTGGCGGCGAAAACCTCAACGGCAGTAACAGGTCTTGACAGCACACAGATCAGTCAAACCTTTGCAACCATGGATCCCGTAAAAGCGGCCACGTTGCTGCTGCAGACCGACAAAATCAGCCCGGAGAAGACGCTCAGTATTTTGCATGCTGTAGATGATTCTACCCGCTCCAAAATATTGGCTGCGATGTCCGACGAGGATGAAGCCGAAGCCGCCAAGATTTTGAACAAGCTGGTGAGCAAATAGAGCGAAGCAGTAGCTTTGAACCGGATGTGAAAGGAGGTGAGAAATCAAATGAGCACCATTCCAGGAACAACCGTCAGCGCGCCTTCAAGCGCAGGCAAATCAACCGTTGCAGCTTCAAATGGGAAAGGCCAAGAGCAGGCGGGGAAAACGTCTAGCGCAATTGGTGCAGCGGAGAATGCAAATTCAAGCACAGCTGCAAATGGAAGCGATAAAGGAAAAAGTGTTGCCGGCAGCGGTTCGGCTTTTGGAAAAACATTGCTGCAGTATATTTTAAACCCTGCTGCATCTGCAGAAGCTGCATCTGCGGATGATACGCTTGGCCCGAATCTGGCGGAGTCCTTAACAGGACTTGCGAAAGGAGAATCGGCCGCCGGTACGGGACTTAGCCAAAATATGGATGGACTTCAGAATATTCTTGATGCGCTTTCGGAGCTTTTACAGAACAATTCTGAACTGGATCAAGCCATTGCAAGCGATCCTGCGCTTATCGCTCAGCTGCAAAGCTGGATTCAGCAGGCCATGCTCTTGCTGCAGGGAACAGACGCAGCGCAGATGCAGCAGGCAAGCGAAGGCGGCAATGGCACCGGGCTGTCTCTACTTGCTTCGCAGCCGGAAACCTTGCGTTTTGCCGTACAAGACACGCTTCATATGCTTAAAGAGCAGCTAAACCGTCTTGGATCGCAAGGCAGTGCAGGCTCCGCGTCCTTTAGCGAGCTGATTCAATCGCTGCAAAAAACGCTGGGCCAGTTCGTCAAGCTGCCGTCAGAGCAGATCCAGCAGCCAGGGCAGCACGTTTTTCCAATCAGCGGATCTGCTTCAGGTGAAGGAGCCGCACACGCTGTAGTAACGGCAGCGGCCACTGCAGGCGATGAAAATCCTGCGGATCAGCATGATGCTTTTGAAGGTAACGGCGGTAACAGCGCGAACATTGTTACGGCAGGCCAACTTCAACTGCGCGACGGATCTGCAGCTCCCGCTAAAGTGAGCACGCCCGTTCCAGTTGAAAGGTTTGCGCAGGAAATGACCGGCTTTGTGGTCAGCAAGCTGGATATTGTAAAGCTGCAAGGCATGTCAGAAGCTAAGATTTCCTTATTCCCGGAACATTTGGGACATGTAGATGTAAGAATCACGCTTCATAACGGACAAGTTGTGGCCCAGTTTATAACCGAGCATGCTTTCGCCAAGGATTCGCTTGAACAGCAAATGACCCAGCTGCGAGCTGCCTTGCAATCCCAAGGGCTCCAGGTAGAGAAGCTTGAGGTTACTCAAAATTCATCTCTTTCTTCCCAAATGTATCAGGATGGAAGACAATCCGGCGCCGGTTCCCAGCAGCGTCAAAACAACAAACGCCGTGAAACGGGCGGTGACGAAGCTTTAGCCACCCTGGATACGATGGAGGAATGGAATGAATGGGTTCGTGAAGTACAGTCCAAACAGGCTGATTACGGAAGCTCGTTCATTGCCAAAGCCTAGTTTACACATTTAAAGAAAATGAGAAAGGAGGCAGCCGGATGGCGGATAGTATTCCAACAGGCGTAGCTTGGCCCAATTATTCGGCTTCGAATGTGCAGGCCGCTTCGAAGAAAGATAATCAGACCATGGGCAAGGATCAGTTCTTGAAGATTCTGATCACGCAGCTGCAAAATCAGGATCCGATGCAGCCGCTGGAGGATAAAGAATTTATTGCCCAAATGGCGCAGTTTACTTCCGTTGAGCAGCTTATGAATATCTCTTCGCAGCTGACTGCAATGAACCAATCATTGGGCAGCGTGTCGGGCCTGATCGGTAAACAGGTAACCTGGATGCAAGAAAGTACAGACGGTTCATCCGAGTACAATGTGGATGGATCTTCCGCAAGCGGTACGTATACGACAGGCATTGTGGATTCGATTGTAATCAGGTCGGGCGTGCAATATGCCAAGATTGGAAGCAGCGAAGTTCCGCTGGATCAAATTTTGCAGATCGATAATCCAGGCGATTCGGGACAGGATGGCAGCGGCTCGGATAGCAGTGCTGAGGATTCCGGTGCAGAGAGTGCGTCATGAATGAACCCATCCAAGTAGGACGCTTGTATCCGGGGCGACTTCAGCCGGGCATACTGCAGCAGCAGAGCGGCAAGCTTGCCGGTTCGGATGGAAGTGCTACATTTAAAGAGCTTCTGGGTCATGAACTGGTTCGCTTCAGCAATCATGCGGCCAAGCGCATGGAACAGCGCGGAATTGAGCTTAGACCGGAGCAGCTCGGTAAAATCGGACAAGCGATTGATAACGCAGCTGCCAAGGGAGCGAAAGAATCGCTTATTTTGATGAAGGACATGGCTTTTATCGTTAACGTAGGCAACCGAACCGTCGTAACAGCCATGGACGGAAACAGCATGAAAGATAACGTATTTACGCAGATCGACAGCGCGGTAATTATTAATTGACACCATTAGCTGGCCCGGTTACGGAGAGCTAATCAACAGGCTTGCAGATCGACTGATGCAGGCAATTGGACCGTAAAAAAGGAGGAAATGTCAAATGTTAAGATCCATGTATTCCGGGGTTTCCGGTATGCGCGGTTTTCAAACCAAGCTGGACGTTATCGGCAACAATATCGCGAATGTAAATACCGTTGGCTTTAAATCCGGCAGAGTTATGTTTAAGGATATTATGAGCCAAACCGTATCCGGCGTTACAGCGCCAACGGAAGGTGAAGTTGGCGGGGTTAACGCCAAACAGATCGGACTCGGCGTTTCGATCGGTTCCATCGATACGAATCATACGTCAGGAAGTGCTCAAACGACAAACAACCCTCTTGATCTCCGAATTGACGGCGATGGTTTCTTTCTGGTCAAGCTTTCCCCGGACCAAGAGACCCCATATCTGACAAGAGCCGGGGATTTTCATCTGGACGCAGCACGCAATCTCGTCACATCTGACGGCATGCTGGTGATGGACTCGGGTGGCGAACCTATCACGATTGGTGCAGATGTTACGGCTTTTACCATCGCCCAGGACGGGACAATTGTTCAGAAAATGGCTGACGGAACAACCGCTCCCGGAGTTTCCATCGGCGTTGCAAAAGTTACAAACCCTGAGGGTCTGGAGAAAATTGGAGGAAACCTGTACCGGATGACTCTGAATGCCAATGCCGATGGAGCGCTTGAACCGACCACGGGCAACAATGCCGAAATCGGAACCGGGGCGATTATCTCCGGACAGCTTGAAATGTCCAACGTAGATTTGACCGGCGAGTTTACCGAGATGATCGTGGCACAGCGCGGCTTCCAGGCCAACTCCCGCATTATCACCACTTCGGACGAAGTTCTTCAAGAAGTCGTTAACCTGAAACGTTAGTGATTAAATAGACGGGGAAGGGGCACCTTCCCCGGAAATTTCCGGGAGGGGCGCCAATGATTTCAGTAACAAGAATAAACGGTTCTCCATTTTGGATAAATGCCCTAATGATAGAATCCGTTGAAGAAACACCGGACACTTACATAACGCTAGTGACCGGCAAGCGAATGATCGTTTTGGAGAAGGCGGCAGAGGTGCTGAAGAAAATCCAAGAGTACTATACGGAAATTGGGATTCATGCAGCAACTATTAAAGTGCAACAAACGGAGGAATTGTCATGAAAAAAATGTTTCCTTGGCTGATAACGATGCTGTTATCAATTACACTGATCGCATTAGCAGCATTCCTTATCGTCAAACCGGGTACCGATCAGGCTGAAGGCTCTTCTAACAAGCAAGGGGGGGTATTCAAGAAACTGTCGGCTGAAGAAATTGTAGAAACTACATCTGTCATTGAGGATATCAAAACGAATTTGTCGGATCCGAGTTACGTCGTCAGCATGAATCTGGCATTTCAATTGAACAATGGGAAGGCAAAAGAATCCTTTGACAAAATTGCGGAGTATAAAGTCAAGCCGATTATTATTAAAACACTTGCTGATAAGAAGCCGGAGGAGCTTGCCGGAGCCAAAGGAAAAGACCAACTGTGCACAGAACTGCTTAACCAAATTGACAAGGTGCTGCCGGAAGGAAGCTTGGCTCAGATTGACATTACTTACTTTATTGTTACATCGATTTAAATAAGAATAAAGCCGGTTTCAAGTTTTTGAAGGGGGTGAGATATTTTGGTAGATGTATTATCACAGAATGAAATCGATGCGCTGCTGGCCGCGCTGTCTTCCGGTGAAATGGATGCCGAGGAATTGAAGAAGGAAGATACGCAAAGAAAAATCCGTTCATATGATTTCAAGCGTGCGGTCCGGTTCTCGAAGGATCATATCCGCAGCTTGACAAGAATTCATGAGAACTTTGCACGTTATCTCACTACCTACTTCTCGGCACAGCTTCGGACTTTTGTTCAAATTAATGTCGTCCAGGTTGAACAATTGCCTTACGACGAATTTATCAGATCCATTCCTAAAATGACGATCCTTAATATTTTCGAAGCTGAACCGCTTGAAGGAAGAATGGTACTGGAAGTTCATCCTAATGTAGCTTATGCCATGCTGGACAGGCTGCTCGGAGGAACGGGCACAGCTCCTTCCAAAATCAATTCTCTGACCGAAATTGAAACGATTATAATGGAGAGAATTTTCAGCCGTGCCTTTGAAAGTTTGCAGGAAGCGTGGAAAACGGTAATCGATATTTCGCCGAGAATGGAAGCGCTGGAAACAAATCCGCAGTTTATGCAGATCGTATCGCCGAATGAAACGATTGCACTTATTTCGCTCAGTACAAAAATCGGGGACACATCCGGGATGATCAATCTTTGTATCCCGCATGTCGTCATAGAACCTATAATGCCAAAGCTCTCTGTTCACCACTGGTTTGTATCCCAGAAGAAATCGAGAGCGCCGGAGGAAGTAGACGCCCTGCAAGCAAGAGTCAGCAAAGCCAAGCTTCCGATCGTAGCCGAGCTTGGGGAGTCCAGGCTCACGATCCGTGAATTTCTTGGCCTTACGGCCGGAGATGTCATTTCTCTGAATAAGCCGGTAAATGATGGCCTTTCGATCCGTGTAGGGGAAAGACTGAAGTATACAGGCAGTCCGGGTACGATCAAGGATCGGGTTGCCGTTCAAATTGATGAGATTGTCAGTGAAGGAGTTGAAGAACTTGACGAGTAAAGATTATTTGTCCCAGGAAGAGATCGATGCCCTCTTGAAACAGGCAGGCCAGGAAACGCCTGAACCGACAGTTAACGATTATTTGACTCCGCTTGAACAAGATGCTTTAGGCGAGATTGGAAATATCACTTTCGGCAGCGCGGCAACGGCCCTCTCTGCTTTGCTCAGTAAAAAAGTGGATATCACCACGCCGAGAGTTTCCATTATAAAACGCTCCAACTTTGAATCGGAGTTTCCAAAGCCGCATGTAGCTGTGCATGTAACTTATGTAGATGGTTTTCAAGGGATCAACTCTCTTGTCATCAAGAAGCGGGATGCTCAGGTTATAGCTGATCTGATGCTCGGCGGAGAAGGAAACCCGGCAGATGAAGAGCTTAATGAAATTCATATTAGCGCCGTGCAAGAAGCAATGAATCAAATGATGGGTTCGTCTGCAACTTCCATGTCCACGATCTTTAACCGATTCGTGAACATTTCGCCACCGGCCATTGATATTCTGAATATACAGAGCGGAGATGGAATTTCGAACCTTCCGCCCGATGAAACGCTGATCAAAATATCGTTCCGCCTGACGATTGGAAATTTGATTGATTCAACGATCATGCAGCTTCTTCCGGTGCAGTTTGCCAAAGAAATGGTTAAAAGCCTCATCGGCGGAACATCGGAGACGTCAGCTGCTTCGAGCGAAGCAGCGGCAGCCTTGGAAGCTCCGGCTCTCTCTGCCGAGACTTCAGTGCCTATGGCCCAGGCTCTGCAGCAGCACAACAATTACAATCCGGCTATGACGTCGCCCGGACAGGGCTACGCACACCCTCAGCATTACGGAGCCGCTGCTGGCCGAAACGTTAACGTACAGCCAGTTCAGTTCTCTAATTTGCAGGCACCGGCCTTTGATCAGATCGATGAAAATAATTTGAACTTATTAATGGACATACCCCTTAAAGTCACCGTAGAATTAGGTAGAACCCAGAAGCAAATTAAGGATATCCTGGAATTGTCTCAAGGTTCAATTATCGAGCTGGACAAGCTGGCAGGTGAACCTGTAGATATTCTGGTAAATAACAAACTGATCGCCAAAGGCGAAGTTGTCGTTATCGATGAGAACTTTGGCGTTCGCGTTACCGATATCGTTAGCCAATGGGACCGAATTCAAAATTTACAATAGAGAAGATCTCAGGAGGGACTATTATCCATGGCAAACCGAATTTTGATTGTAGACGATGCAGCATTTATGAGAATGATGATCCGAGATATTTTGACAAAAAACGGATTTGAGGTTGTAGGCGAAGCGCAGGATGGGGCGCAGGCAATTGAAAAATATAAGGAACTCCGTCCGGACCTCATTACGATGGATATAACGATGCCTGAAATGGACGGAATTGCAGCATTGAAAGAAATCAAAAAGATCGATAACGCGGCAAAAGTCATCATGTGCTCGGCGATGGGCCAGCAGGCCATGGTTATCGATGCCATTCAAGCAGGCGCCAAGGACTTTATCGTGAAGCCGTTCCAATCCGACCGGGTTATTGAAGCCATTAACAAAACGCTCGGAGTTTAGGACTGATATATTATGACGGAACAGCCAGCGCCAGACTATTCAAGCTCGGTTGGAAATATCATTACGGTTATTGTTGTCCTGGCGGTCATCATTGTTCTTATCGTACTTCTGATCCGTTTCCTGGGAAATCGGAATCACGCCATGTCCAAAAGCCGCTCCATTCGCACGCTTGTTGCGGTAGGACTTGGTCCGAGCAAGTCGCTTCAAGTGCTGGATATCGGCGGAAGTATTTATATCGTGGGTGTAGGTGATGACGTTACGCTTATTGACAAAATCACGGATCCGGCAGAGGCAGCTCTGCTGATCGGGAATTTTGAAGAAGGGGCTGCCGATTTCTCGAAGCTGTCTTCCATCGTTTCGGCCATTACCTCCCGCTTTCGGAAAGAAGACCCTCCTGTGGAGGAAGAAATAGACGAAGCCGCTTTTCACGAGGTATTTGAGTCAAAGCTGAGAAAGCTGCCGAATCGGAAACAGCAGGTCAAAGAGATCCTGCAGGAGGAACAATCTACAGATCGGTTGAGGGACTCATGAAAAAAAAGCTTGTTATGATTGCATTGCTGCTGATGCTTTTCAGCGTTTTCTCGGTAACGGCGGCTGCGGCCGATCCGATTCCGAACGTTAACATCCAGGTCGGAGATTCGGGAGGAAAGCCGAGCACTAGCTCGCTTTCCATTCTGCTGCTGGTAACGGTGCTGAGTGTGGCGCCCGCTATTTTGGTACTGATGACAAGTTTTACGCGGATCGTTGTTGTGCTTGGATTTGTAAGAAGCTCGCTCGGCACACAGACGACGCCTCCCAATCAGGTGCTGATCGGGCTCGCTCTGTTTATGACTCTGTTCGTGATGAGTCCAACGTTGTCCGATGTAAATAAGGTGGCGCTGCAGCCTTATCTGAAGGGTCAGATCAGCCAAACGCAGGCGCTCGAAAAAGCGGCTGTTCCGATGAAAAAGTTCATGTATTCCCATACGCGGAACAAAGATCTTCAGCTATTCCTGAGCTATACCAAGACCGAGAAGCCAAAAAGCTATGAAGATATCCCGATTACGGTGCTAGTACCGGCGTATGCGATCAGCGAATTGAAGACTGCATTTCAAATGGGCTTTATGATCTATATTCCTTTTCTGATCATCGATATTGTAGTCTCGAGCACGCTGATGGCGATGGGGATGATGATGCTTCCTCCGGTCATGATTTCCCTGCCATTTAAAATCCTGCTGTTTGTTCTGGTTGACGGCTGGTATCTGGTTGTGAAATCGTTGCTGCAGAGCTTTGGCGCAACTTGAGTATAGTGAGGTTCATACTTGAAGACGAATTAAAACTGGAGGGACGGTTATGAGCTCGCAATTTGTGATCGGATTAGCCGGACAGGCCGTTTATACGGTATTAAAAGTCAGTGCACCAATGCTGATCATTGCTTTAGTCGTCGGGCTTGTCATCAGCATATTTCAAGCAACAACACAGATTCAGGAACAAACGCTTGCTTTTGTTCCAAAGATCGTGGCTGTACTTTTGGCTCTGCTGCTGTTTGGACCGTGGATGTTGACTACCTTGGTGGATTTTACATACGGTATTTTGAACAACTTGTCCCAATATATCGGTTAGGAACGGTCATTCATGGATATCATGCAGGGTTTTACTATTTTTCTGCTTATTTTTTGTCGAATTACTGCTTTTTTTGTTGTCTCGCCTGTCTTTTCGGCTCGAACGGTGCCGAACATATTTAAAATCGGTTTTTCCGGCATTGTTGCGCTTATCATTTTCCTGGTGTACGGGACAACACAGACGGCTCCGTCCGATCTGACTTACATCGTCCTGATCATCCGGGAGGTATTAATCGGACTTCTCATGGGATACGTAGCTACGCTTATGTTTTCCGTCATTACGATGGCCGGTTCGTTTATCGATATTCAGATCGGATTTGGGATGGCCAACGTATTTGATCCCATGACAGGTGCTTCGGCGCCGGTAACCGGCAACTTTAAGTATTCAATCGCATCTCTTTTTTTCCTGGGGATGAACGGCCACCATTATTTGCTGGAAGCGGTCCTCAGAAGCTATCAGTGGATTCCGCTTTCGAATGACGTATTTAACCGGATCTACCACGGAGACTTAAGCGAATTTTTGATCCGCGCCTTCGGTCAAGCATTCATGCTCGCTTTTCAAATGGCTGCGCCTTTGATTGTTGCCCTGTTCCTTACAGATGTCGCTTTAGGCTTTCTGGCAAAGACGGCACCGCAGTTCAATATCTTTGTCATCGGCATTCCGCTGAAGATTCTCGTTGGGCTTGTGCTGCTGCTGGTGTTTATGTCCAGTATGGTGTATGCCTTTCAACAGCTGTTTGAACTGCTGTTCAGGGCGCTGGAGAATCTGCTTGGAACGCTTGGGAGCAGGCCCTGAGCCTAAGAAAGGAAGGAATTGTCGTGGCGCTGCGTTATGAACTCGACCTTCAGCTGTTTGCCGAAGAGAAGACGGAAAAAGCAACACCGAAGAAAAGGCAGGAGGCCCGCAAAAAGGGGCAGGTTGCCAAAAGTAACGAGATCCCCGGAGCATTGGTGTTGCTTTCCTCGTTTCTTGCGCTGATGATGTTTGGAGGCTTCTATAAAGAGCGTTTGGTCGCCTTGTTCAAAGATTTTTTTCTACATAGATTGACTTCTGAAATTACGATGGAAAATGTGATAAACCTGTTCGGCAGCGCCGCCATCCAGATTGCGATTATGCTGGCGCCGATTTTCGCCGTCGTCATCATCATGGCGCTGTTATCCAACTACATCCAGGTGGGCTTCCTGCTGACCGGCGAACCGCTCAAACTGAAGTTCAGCAAGATAGATCCGATAAAAGGGTTTAAAAATATTGTCTCGATGCGTTCGCTCGTTGAGATGCTAAAGTCTATCTTCAAGCTGCTGGTCATCGCTGTGGTGGTATATACCACCATATCGGGGGCGCAAAGCGAAATTTCCAAAATGGGTCATATGGCCGTTGAACGGACGTTTTCTTATACCGCCAAGCTGACGATGGAGCTGGGACTGAAAATAGGCGCAGCCCTGCTGATTCTGGCGGCGGCCGATTATATGTATCAGCGTTATTCCCATTCCAAGAGCCTGCGGATGAGCAAGCAGGATATTAAAGACGAGTATAAAAAAATGGAAGGCGATCCGCTGATCAAGGGTAAAATCCGTGAACGCCAACGCAGGATGGCGCTGCAGCGGATGATGCAGGAAATTCCTAAAGCGGATGTCATTATTACGAACCCAACGCATTTTGCCGTTGCGCTTAAATATGACGGCAATGAGATGGATGCTCCGCAGGTAATCGCAAAAGGTCAGGATTACGTTGCGCTCCGAATCAAGGACATTGCCAAGGAGCACGGGGTCATTACGATGGAAAACAAGCCGCTCGCCAGGGCATTGTTCCATAGAACGGAAATCGGGGATTCGATACCGGCCGATTTGTTCCAGGCCGTGGCCGAGGTTTTGGCTTACGTATATAAATTGAAAGGCAGAGTGAAATAAATGTGGGATCGGAGGCGATACGAATGAAATTAAAAGATGTTTCCATATTGGTAGGGATTATCGGCATCGTCCTGATGATGGTTCTTCCGATCCCGACATGGCTGCTAAGTATCCTTCTCGTTATTAACATTTCCTTGGCAATGATGATTCTGCTCGTTGCCATGAATACGAAGGAAGCACTTCAGTTTTCGATATTTCCGGCGATACTGCTGATTACGACGCTGTTCCGCCTGGCGCTGAATATCTCCACGACAAAGCTTATTTTGGGAGAAGCCGATGCGGGGAGTGTAGTTCATACCTTTGGCAGCTGGATCTCTCAGGGACAGCCGGTCATCGGGTTCATCGTCTTTCTGATTCTGGTCGTTGTCCAGTTTATTGTCATCACCAGAGGCTCTGAACGCGTTGCCGAAGTCGCGGCGAGGTTTACCCTGGACGCGATGCCCGGCAAACAGATGAGCATCGACGCGGACCTTAACGCCGGACTCATCAATGAACAGCAGGCACGGGACCGCCGGACAAAAATCGAACGAGAAGCCGATTTCTACGGGGCCATGGACGGGGCGAGCAAATTTGTAAAGGGAGATGCCATTGCTTCGATCATCATCTTGTTCATCAATCTGATCGGCGGATTCATTATTGGCATGTCGATGCGGGGGATGAGCTTTATGGATGCCATCTCGACCTATTCCTTGCTGACGATCGGGGACGGACTGGTCAGCCAGATTCCAGCCCTCCTGATATCGACATCGGCAGGTTTAATTGTCACCCGCGCTTCTTCCGAAGGGAATCTCGCCGAAGATATTACCGGCCAGCTTTTTGCCTATCCAAGGCTGATATATATTGTTGCCGGCATGCTTGCCCTGCTGGGGCTGTTTACGCCGATCGGTATTTTTGCGACCCTGCCGCTTGCGGCGCTGCTTGTTTTTGCCGCCCGCAGAATGCAGACCAATATGAACCGCAAAGCGCTTGAGCAGGAACAGCAGGAGGAGGAACAGCAGATCGAGGAAGTGCGCAGCCCTGAAAGTGTGATCAACCTGCTTCAGGTTGACCCGATTGAATTTGAGTTCGGATACGGGCTGATCCCGCTCGCGGATACTTCGCAGGGCGGCGACCTGCTCGACCGGATTATTATGATCCGGAGGCAGTGCGCGCTCGAACTGGGCCTCGTCGTCCCGGTCATCCGCATTCGCGACAATATTCAACTAAAACCGAACGAATACGTCATGAAAATTAAAGGAAATACGGTAGGACGCGGGGAATTATTACTTAATCACTATTTGGCCATGAGCCCGGGATTTGATGATGAATCCATTACAGGAATCGACACGGTGGAGCCGGCTTTCGGACTTCCCGCCTTGTGGATTGATGAAGCGACCAAGGAACGTGCGGAGATGGCAGGATATACCGTTGTAGACCCGCCGTCCGTTGTAGCTACTCATTTGACGGAAACGATCAAGAAGCATGCGCATGAATTGCTTGGAAGACAAGAGACCAAGGCGCTTATCGACAATCTTCGGGAAAGCTATCCGGCTCTCGTGGACGATCTTATTCCGTCGGTGCTGTCCATTGGCGATGTTCAGAAGGTTCTGGCCAAGCTGCTGCGCGAGAAAATATCGATTCGCGATATGGTTACCATTTTCGAGACGCTTGCCGATTACGGCAGCTATACGAAGGATCCGGAAGTGCTGACCGAATACGTCCGTCAGGCCTTGTCGCGTCAAATCACCCAGCAGTTTACGCACGAGGGCGAAACGATGCAGGTCATTACGGTTGGTCCTGCCCTGGAGAAGAAAATAGCGGAAAGTGTTCAGCAAACCGATCAAGGCAGTTATGTAGCCCTCGATCCGGTATCGACGCAAACTGTATTTCAGAAGCTGAGCGAACAAATTAACCGGCTCATTCAAGCCGGCCAGCAGCCGATCGTGCTGACTTCGCCGACGATCCGCATGTACCTGAGACAGGTGATGGAAAGAACGATGCAGGATGTGCCCGTACTTTCCTATAGCGAGCTTGAACCAAATGTAGAGATTCAGAGCGTGGGAGTGGTCAATCTATGAGAGTAAAACGGTATATCGTGGATTCCATGCCTGACGCGATGGTCAAGATTCGAAAAGATCTGGGCAGCGATGCGGTCATTCTGAGCAACAAAAAGGTGAAGGTTGGCGGATTTCTAGGCATGTTCGGCCAAGTGAAGTTGGAGGTTATCGCCGCCGTTGAGTCGTTGGAAACGGATCACCCCGGTTCTACAGCGATCAAATCCACGCCGCAGCCGGTTCCGGCTAGCGGCAAGCCAAGCAGTCCCGCCTCGAATCATCCGGCAGTTGCCGCCTTGCTGGCACAATCCGCAGCAGCTCGTACAGCGCCTGGGGAAAGAAACGGTCAGCAGGCGCCAGACAGGCCGGTGCTTGCTGGGAGGCGCTCGGTTCCCCAGGCTTACCGGCGAACAACCGAACTGCTTTCAGGCCTGAATGAAGAAGTGAAGGCAGTTCAGCCGTCAGCGGATAGGCAGAACTTGGAGGAAACGAAGGCTGCCGAACTCTCCCGTGCGCTAAAGTCGGCATTTGAATCGGCATCTGCAGGAGAGGCGGTCCCCCAGGCTTCGGATGAAGCCATGGACAAGCCGATGGTTCCATCCATTCGCGGATCGGAACGGCAGCGGCCGGCCGAAGGCGCCGAACCCCCGTATAGTGAAAGTCTGAAAGAAGATATTCGCCAAATGAGGTCGATGATCAGCGAGCTTGCGCGCCAGCAGCGAAATGAACGGACTCTTCCCGATCCGCTTCAAACGCTGCTTGAGCAGTTCAAGCAGCAGGATGTGGATTCAAGGCTGGCTGAAAGCTGGATCGAGCCGGCCTACGAGAAATGGAAGAAATCCGGGGAAACGCTGGGCGATCAGGAATTGGTGCAGGCTGTCAGGTCCGAATTGGAGCATTTTCTGGACGGCCGCATTTCCGAAGAAATTGCCGAAAATACAAGAATGGTTTATGTCGCAGGTCCGACAGGCGTAGGCAAAACAACAACGATCGCTAAAATGGCCGCGGACCAGATTTTTCGCAAGC
This sequence comes from Paenibacillus caui, assembly GCF_019904135.1. Taxonomy (GTDB): domain Bacteria; phylum Bacillota; class Bacilli; order Paenibacillales; family Paenibacillaceae; genus Fontibacillus; species Fontibacillus caui. The sequence goes on from NZ_JAIOGQ010000005.1 coordinate 101,580, forward strand.
ACAAAAAAGTAGGCTTTATAACCGCCGATACATACCGGATTTCGGCTGTCGAGCAGCTTAGAACCTACGCCTCCATTTTGAATGTTCCGCTGGAAGTGGTGCAGTCGCCAGGCGACATGAAGCGGGCGGTTTCGCGGCTTGAGGAATGTGATCTTGTTTTTGTGGACACCGCCGGGCGAAATTATTTGAATGAATTGTACGTAGCGGAGCTTCACAGCCTGCTGACGCTGAGAGAGCAAAGCGAAACCTGCCTTGTGCTTAGTCTGACGTCCAAATCATCGGATATGCGGCTCATCACGGAGCATTTCTCCAAATACGGCCTGGACAAGGTTATTTTCACAAAGCTGGATGAAACGGAAAGCTTCGGCTCCATGTTTAATCTGCTGTTCGAGTATCCGCTTCAGCTTATGTTTCTCACGAACGGCCAGACCGTTCCGGATGATCTAATCAGCGCAAACAGCGAACTTTTGGTGAACGAGCTTCTCGGAGTTGCTCCTTCATGAAAGACCAGGCAGAATCTCTGAGAGCGATGATCCAGTCGATGGAGCAGCCGCAACCGGAAGCTGGACGTTCGCAGTGTACTGCCAAAATCATTACGGTAAGCAGCGGGAAGGGCGGGGTTGGAAAATCCAACTTCACTTTAAATTTGGCTCTATCGCTCAAAACTTACGGCAAAAAGGTACTGCTGTTTGACGCTGACATCGGGATGGCTAATATTGATGTGCTTATGGGCGTCAGACCCAAGTACAGCCTGTACCATCTGCTGAAGAGAGAAAAGACCGTTTCAGAGATTATAGAGTATGGGGAAGGGGGGCTTCCCTTTATTGCGGGCGGCTCCGGCCTGACTGAACTGTTTACTCTGTCGGATCAGGATTTACACTATTTTACCGGGCAAATCGAAGAAATCGCCGCAGAAATGGACTACATTTTATTTGATACCGGTGCAGGTCTTTCCAAGGAAACATTCCAATTTATTGCAGCCGCGGATGAATGCTTTGTCGTTACAACGCCGGAGCCCACGTCGATCACGGATGCATATGCGCTGATCAAGGTGGTCAGCGGCTCCCGCCCGGATGTAAAGTTCAAACTCATGATCAATCGGGTGGCGGATGAGAAAGAAGCCCGGTTCGTGGCTGACAAAATTAAGCTGGCTGCACGAAGGTTTCTGAATATGGAAATAGCTCTTCTTGGCTATATAAGGGACGAGGCTTACGTCATGAATTCGGTAAAAAGGCAGATTCCGTTCACGATCGCTTATCCTCATTGTGCCGCTTCGCGGGACATTCGGCAGATTGCCCGGACTTTGGCCGAGGAGAGCGAGGTTAAACAGGAAGGTGCTTTGACGGGAATCAGGGGATTTTTACAGAAATGGCTGCTGCGAACTAAATGATTCTTCACAAGAACAGAGGTGCGCAAGTGAAACCTTATCGGATCTTGGTAGTCGATGATTCGCCTTTTATGCGCAAGATTATTACCGATTTGATTGAACAGGACCCTGCCTTTTGGGTCGAAAGAACCGCTGCGAACGGCAGTGAGGCTTTGGAGCTGATTAAAGAGCTGTCGCCGGATCTGGTGACTATGGATATCGAGATGCCGGAGATGAATGGCCTTGAAGCTCTCCGCAGCATCATGAAGGAGCATCCGGTTCCGGTGATTATGCTCTCGGGCATTAACGAGCAGGGGATGCGCGAAACGATCATGGCGCTCGAGCTTGGCGCGTTTGACTTTATCCGGAAGCCTTCAATTTCAGCGGGCTCTCAGGGCATTGATGAGATCGGAAGGGTTCTTCGCCTTCAGATTCAGGCCGCGATGGCCAGCAGGCAGCGGCGCGCTGCACGCGAAGAGGCGCTGAAGAAGCAGGCGGAAGAGCCTTCGGCGCTTCCGCAGCCCCTGCCCGGAGCCGGCTTGGGAAAACCGGCTCCGGGCATAGCCGCGGCGGGGCGCAAAGCCTCCGCCGAGAGCAAGGCGCCGCCGCCGGGCGTCTGGAAGGAACCGGCGGGGCCGGTTCCGCCGAAGCGCGGCAAAGCGCCTGTGTCCCCTGCCGCAAAGCGGCCCCGTGAGCGGAAGGCCGCCCGGCCTTCCGCTTCGGAGGATGCGGCAGCAATAGCCGTGCCGCCGGCGGTTGCTCAGCCGCCGGCCGCAAACAACCCTAAGCCCGCGGCAGTCCCGGGCCGCTTTCAGCACATCGTGGCAGTGGGCTGCTCCACGGGCGGGCCGAAGGCGCTCAAGGTGCTGCTCGAATCGCTGCCGGGTAACTTTCCGGCGCCGATCGTCATTGTGCAGCATATGCCGCCCAGCTTTACCAAGTCGCTGGCCCAGCGTCTGAACAGCCTGAGCCCTTTGACGGTTGTAGAAGCCGAGCAGGGCATGGCGCTTGACAAGGGGACGGCCTACATTGCTCCCGGCGGCAAGCATACCCGGATTACGCAAGGGGAGGACGGCATCTGCCGCATCAGCCTGAGGAGCGATGAGCTGCGAAACGGGCACAGGCCATCTGTGGACGTTATGTATGAGTCATTGCTAACTTTAGAATCATTGCACATCCATGCGGTGCTCCTTACGGGCATGGGAAGTGACGGAGCCAAAGCGATGAAGCAGCTCTATGATCAGGGAGTAACGTCCACGATAGCGGAGAGCGAGGAGAGCTGCGTTGTTTATGGAATGCCTCGTTCAGCGGTAGAACTCGGCTGTGTGCATGATATTTTGCCGCTCCATGAAATTGCGCCGAAGCTTGCACAAATTGTGAAATAAGAACTGATCCCTTGGAGGAGGTGCCTCACCATGGACATGAATCAATATTTATCCATGTTTATTGATGAGTCTAACGATCACCTGCAGTCCTTGAATGAAAACATGCTGCAGCTGGAAGACAATCCGGAAGATATTGCAATCGTACAGGTTATATTCCGTTCTGCCCACACGCTAAAAGGCATGGCGGCAACGATGGGATTTGAAGATTTGGCATCATTGACGCACCAAATGGAGAATGTGCTCGATTTGGTGCGCAATGACAAGCTGAAAATGCAGGATTATATTTTCGACACGCTATTCAAGAGTCTGGATGCTCTGCAGTCGATGGTGCTGGACATTACGCAAGGCGGGGAAGGCAAGGCGGATGTTGCAGCTATCGTAGACTCGCTACAGGCCATTGTCCGTGGAGAGAAGCCGGGGGCGGGCAAGGCGGATTCCGCGGCTGCTTCGGGTTCTACCGGAGAAGCGCCCAAAACGGCGATCGAGCTGGACGAGTTTCAGCAATCCGTACTGGAGCAGTCCTTGGCGGAAGGCCATAAGGTCCATTATATTGAAGTTTCGATTCGTGAAGATTGTCAATTAAAAGCCGTGCGCGCCTATATGGTTTTTGATCTTCTTGAACGCTTCGGTGAGATTGTGAAGTCCTCGCCTACCGTTCAAGAGATCGAGCAGGAGAAATTCGATACCAGTTTTGCACTGTATTACATAACACAGAAAGATTCGGCGGATCTTGAAAGCATGATTATGAATGTTTCCGAAATCGCAACCGCCAAAGTGATTCCGGCGGGCCAGGAGTCGTTGGGACAGCTTACAGCTTCGGCGAGCAAGCAAGCGGCTGCTGCGTCTGAGGCGCCTGAAGCACCTGCCGCTGCTTCTTCAGCCGCTTCTGCCCCGGCGAAAGCAGCTGCGCCCAAAGGTTCGGCACAGGACAAAGCTCCTGCAAAGCGGCATGGTACAGGAACTCCCGTTCCTTCCCGTACCATTCGGGTTGACATTGAACGCCTTGACGCACTGATGAATTTGTTCAGCGAGCTGTTAATTGACCGGGTAAGGATGGAGCAGCTTGCGAGCGAGATTAAGCGCAGCGAGCTGACGGAAGCCGTTGAGCATATGGCCCGCGTCGGCAACGACCTGCAGAACATTGTGCTCAAGCTGCGAATGGTACCGGTAGATACTGTTTTTAACCGGTTTCCGAGAATGGTGCGTGATTTGTCCAAATCGCTCGACAAGAAAATTGATCTTGTCATTACAGGGGCCGAGACCGAGCTGGACCGGACGGTTATTGATGAAATCGGCGATCCGCTTGTGCATTTGCTTCGCAATGCCGTGGACCACGGGGTTGAAACCACTAGCGAACGTATCGCAGCCGGCAAGCCTGAAACGGGAACCATCAATCTGAAGGCTTTTCACAGCGGAAATCACGTGTTCATTGAAATCGTGGATGACGGTCATGGCATTGACCGGGAGAAGGTGGCCGCCAAGGCGATCAAGAACGGCATCCTGACCAAGGAACAGGCAAGCGGCATGAGCGATGACGAAATTGCTTTGCTGTTGTTTGCTCCCGGCTTCAGCACGGCGGAGAAAATTTCCGATATTTCCGGGCGCGGCGTCGGGCTGGATGTCGTGAAATCGAAGATTGAATCTCTGGGCGGGACCGTTCATGTGACCTCTACGCTCGGCCAAGGCTCCAAATTTTCGGTGCAGCTTCCGCTTACCTTGTCCATCATTTCGGCGATGCTGATCAAGGTAGGCGATGAAAAGTATGCAATCCCTCTCTCCTCCATCGTAGAAACCGGTTTGCTCAAGAGGTCGCAGATTCGTGAAGTTCACGGCTACAAAATGATTCCTTACCGTAATTCGAACATCCCGCTTCTGTCGCTAAAACAGATTTTCTCTATTCCCGGCTTTGATGAAGAAAGCGAAGAAGAATCGGAGATTGTCGTCATTCGCAAGGGAGACCGCATAGCCGCGCTGACCGTTGAGGACTTCATTGGACAGAGCGAGATTGTAATCAAGAACCTTGGCAAATATCTGCCTTCCATTCAGGGAGTTGCGGGGGGCACGATTCTTGGCGACGGCCAGGTCGCGCTGATTATTGATCCCAACGCTTTTATCAAATAGCTGGTCATAGATTGATTTAGGAACAGTCTTAAGAACAATTTAAGGAGGAGTTATCCATGGGACAGGAAATGAAAGTGATCGTGTTTAAGCTTGGTACAGAAGAATACGGGATCGACGTTGACAAAGTCCAAACGATCGAGCGGATGCTGCCGATTACCCGTGTACCTAAAACCTATGCTTTTGTTAAAGGGGTAGTGAATTTGCGGGGCGTGGTCATTCCTGTGATCGATCTTCGCGGCCGGTTTGGATTGCCGGAAACAGAACTTACCGATCAGACCCGGATCATTATCGTATCGGCCTCTGACATGGAGGTTGGCTTTATCGTGGATTCGGCGAATGACGTCATCGATCTGGATACCGATTCCATCGATACGCCTCCTGAAGTAGTGGGAGGAATCAAGGCCAAATATTTAGACGGTGTTGCCCGGATTTCGGAAGAGCGCCTTTTGATTATGCTTAATTTGTCCGAAGTTCTGAATAAAAGCGAAATCATTCAACTTGAAAGTATTGAGGGCTGATCTTGGTGGAACTTTTCAGAGGGTTTGCAGAATTTAAAATGGACGTGCTCAAAGAGGTCGGAAATATCGGCGCGGGCAACGCCGCTACCGCCCTTTCACGTTTGCTGGACAAACCTATCGATATGGCCGTTCCTAAAGTCCAGCTGCTTCCATTCGGGGAAATTGCCGATAGCGTAGGAGGCGCGGAGAATATTGTAGTCGCTGTTTTTTTTCGGGTGGAAGGCGATGTTCCGGGCAATCTGTTCTTTATTTTATCTCCGGAAGCTGCCAAGAAGCTGCTAGGCCGGCTGGCTGCGATTGAAATCGCGGAAGGCGACAGCTTCTCCGAGATGGAATGGTCGGCCATTTCCGAGATCGGCAATATACTCGCGGGCTCTTATCTGTCTTCGCTCGCGGATTTTACGCAGCTTTCTATGAGTCCTACCGTACCCGCCATTGCCATGGACATGGCCGGAGCAATTTTGAGCTATGGACTTTTGCAATTCGGGCAAATGGGGAATGACGCTCTTCTCATCGATACTACATTTATTGAGGGTAAGCATGAGGTGGAGGGGCAATTTTTCCTGATTCCGGATCCTGATTCTTTTGAGAAAATATTTACCGCTCTGGGAGTACCCACTGACTATGATTGATGAGCAGCATGTTGTAAAAGTTGGAATGGCGGAAATGGGAACGATTCGCTCACAGGGATTGATACGGACCACGGGACTTGGCTCCTGTGTGGGCCTCACCCTTTTTGATCCGAAGCTCAGACTTGCCGGAATGGTCCATGTGATGCTCCCTTCTTCCGATATTGCCAGGGAAGGCACTCTGAATGTGGCGAAATATGCGGACACGGCGGTGCCGGCTCTCTATGAGCAGCTTGTACAATCAGGTGCTTCTCCCGGTCGGCTTGTGGCCAAAATGGCCGGCGGATCTCAGATGTTTGCGTTCGCCGGCGGCGGAGATACGATGCGGATTGGCCCTCGAAACGTTGAGTCCTGCAAGGCTTGCCTCGAAGAATTGGGGATACCTCTAACGGGTGAAGATACCGGCGGAAGTTACGGCAGAACGATCGAACTAGATTGTGAAACGGGCATTTTATTCGTACGCAGTGTACAAATGGGGATAAAGGAATTGTAGCTATGGCAGGTAAAATACATTTTAACTGGTTGTTTGGCGGCATTGGTTTTATTCTGACGTTTATCGTTTCCTCAGCTCATAATTTATTGATGACTTCTTTAATCCGCAGCTTGATTGCCTTTGTAATCTGGTTTCTGCTCGCCTTTGCGATTCGGTGGATTATAAGTCTGCCGTTTACGAACCCGTCTTCCAAGGAGCAAGAGATTTCTCGGAAGCAGGGAGCCGAAGAAATCGGCAGCCGGGTTGATTTGACAACACCCGATGAAAGCGAGGCAATAAGCGATTTGCTAAAGCCCTCTGAACAAGCGAGTCCAGCCGATCAGGGGCCGGCAGTTTTTGAACCTTTGAATCCGCCGCGTCTGGTTAAAACGACCGACCGGAATCCTGAGGAGTTGGCCAAGGCTGTCCGTCACCTGACAGAAGAATAGAGAGGGTGAGGTTAAGTGAGTGAGCGAAAAAATTCTCCTCTCAGCTATGCCGATCTTTGGGAGAGCTGGAAGGAACAAGGAGACCTGGAGGCAAAAAAAGCGCTGATCGAGAAATATCTGAATATTGTGGATTATGTTTCCGGCCGTCTCGCCGTAGGTCTGCCAAGAAATATATCCAAGGACGATCTTTTTAGCAACGGTGTTATGGGGCTTATTGACGCCGTGGAGAAATTTGACTACAAAAGAGGCCTTCAGTTTGAAACTTATGCCTCATGGAGAGTCAGAGGCGCTATTCTGGACGGTCTTCGCCAAGGGGACTGGGTTCCCCGTTCCGTCCGTGAGAAAGCCAAAAAAATTGAAGAAGGGTACCAAAAGCTGGAGCAAAAGTATTTGCGTACTGTAACCGATGAGGAAATGAGTCTTTATCTGAACGTTTCGGAGAAAGAATTCCAGCAGATGCTTCAGGAAGTTGCGGTTATGACTCTCTGCTCATTGGAAGATCCGATCCGGGAGGAAGAATCCGAGACACGGATGTCCATGCTGATTGATGATAAAGCCAAAAATCCCGATTATAAAGTTCGTGAATTTTATTTGCGTGAATCATTAACTAAAGGAATCGAGAAGCTGACGGAGAAAGAACGTACCGTTGTCTCATTATTATATTATGAAGATCTATCGCTTAGTGAAATTGCCGAGGTCATGTCTTTGTCTCCATCGCGTATTTCACAACTCCATTCCAAAGCAATTTTGCGTCTTCGAGCCACACTGGAGAAAAATCGAAATTTATTAATGCAGGAGGATTAGAAGCAGCGCTCATAGCGGGTTCCTGGGAGGAGAAATGATTGATGAAGCAGCCGGAAGCTCTTGAAAAACTAGTACGCATTACAGTTTCAGAAGACAAAATGGTCGCTTATCTCGAATTTGAAAAGACGGATGATGACTTTGGCTGCAGTGAAGAGCAGCTCTTGCGTTATTTGAAAGCTAATGGGATCAAATACGGCATTCAGCAAGATACCGTTCGGCGATTTGCCCAGAATCCGATCGAATACGCCCGCAGCCGAACTCCGATCGCTTACGGCGAGAAGCCCGAGCACGGGCGGGACGGCAAGATCGTACTCGCTTTCGACTTGAACAATAAAGGGCCGCATCCCCGGGAGACCGAGGACGGCAAAGTAGATTATAAAGACATTACCCGTTTGAACAACGTAAAAAAAGGACAGCTCATTGCAACCCGTGAACCGGCGCTGCCGGGCCGATCGGGAACAGCTGTCACAGGCCAGGAAATTCCATGCAAGGCGGGCAAGGAAGCGCGGTTTAAAGTCGGTAAAAATGTTATAGTCATCGGTGAAGAAACGGCGATGTATGCAGCCATTGACGGGCTCGTGACGGTCACGGACAAAGGCAAGCTCAATGTGTTTCCCGTTTATGAGATTAATGGCAATGTGGACTACAGCATTGGAAATATCAATTTTGTCGGCACCGTCATTATCCGGGGCCAAGTCCTTACGGGGTTTAAAATAATGGCAGCCGGCGATATTCGGGTAACCGGCGGAGTAGAAGGCGCCTCGCTGGAAGCCGGAGGCTCGATTGAAATTATGGGTGGAATTATCGGCTACAATAAAGGTCTGGTGAAGGCCGGCTGCAATGTGAAAAGCTCGTTTATTCAGGATGGCAACGTGGAGGCCGGAGCCGATGTTATCGTCTCCCAAAGCATTATGCATTCCAGTGTCAGGGCAGGTAAAGACGTCTTGTGCAATGGAGCCAAGGGGCTGATCGTGGGCGGTCACGTTCAGGCCGGAGAAACCGTTACGGCAAGAACCATCGGGAATCCGATGTCTACGGCAACCGTGATTGAAGTCGGCGTTCTGCCGGAGCTTCGCAATGAGCTTGCCACGCTTAGAACGCATCTCAAGGAGATGATGAGCGGCCTGGATAAAACGGAAAAAGCGCTTGTGCTGATGGACCAGCTTGCCTCGCAAGGAAAGCTTTCCCAAGACAAACTGGCGATGAGATCGAGACTAACGCTTTCGAAGAAATCGTCCTTAAGAGAACTGGATACGATGAAGGAGCGCATTCTCGAAATTGAGAAGACGCTGGAGGACACGGGAAAGGCCAAGGTAAAGGTCATTAAAACCATTTACGGCGGCTCTAAGATAGTAATCGGAAGATACACGAGATTTATTAAGGATCCGGTGTCTCACATTTCTTTTTATTATAGTGAAGGAGACATCTCTATGTCGGCTTATGTATAGCAGAAAGCATGGAGATCGTTTAGATTCGGAGCTAATCACCAGAGGCGTATTCAACTTCTGCCTGAAATGGGGGGAACCCGGATGGATTTAAAACCGGTTGAATTACAAATTGCGGTACCGCGTACAAGCGAAGCCAGCCGTATTCATCAGGACCAACAATCCAGGCCGCAGCTGGACCAGCAGCAATTGGCCGGACAGAACATCAGAAGCAGCGAACAGCAAAGGATGCGGAGCAATCAGGTTGACGAGTCTTCCCAACCCGAAGTAAGGGAGGAAGCGAAGCAATCCTCTTCTGGCAATCAGGGTCATCAGCGTGGGGGCCGCCGTCAGGAGCGGTCCGACCATCCGAATCAAAGCCACCCGGCAGAACATCCGTTCAAAGGGAAGCATATCGATTTTTCTTTATAAATTTTGAACTTTAAAAGGTGAGTATATTGTCTTGGAGCCCTTGGGTCTATATTGTTTTGCTTGGTATTGCCGCTATTCTTTATGCATGGATCATGCCGGAGCGGAAGCAGCCTGGAAGAGCAGGCAACGGGACCATCGATGAAGTTGAAATGACGCTTGAGCAGTACATGGCAGAAATGGAGCGGGACAATCAGGAAATCGTGAATCTGGTGGGACAAATGAAGCAGGAAACCGTCTCGAAGCAGCTTTCCCAGCAGGAGCAGATAGGCGAGCTAAGACAGCGGCTGCTTGATTACGAGCGCCGGACGGTCTTGCTTGAGGAGCGCCTGCAGCAGCTTGAAAACACTGATTTCAAAACGGCCGGATCTCTGGGGCCGGAAACGTTGCCTGTACCATCCCAGCAAGTGCCAGTTGATGTTATAGAAGAAGAACCCGCACCGTTGGCTTCCAGGGTACGTGACCGATATCCGGAGCTGTTCTCGCTTTATGACGAAGGCAAATCCATCGATATAGTAGCCAAATCCGTCGGGATCGCCCGCGGTGAAGTTCAGCTTATTTTGCAGCTGGCGAAGAGGGAGGAATCCCTGTGATACGTAATCGTCATTTCATGAGAGGCCTTGGGGCGGGACTGATCGTCGGGGCGCTGCTGCTTCAGGTCATGAATGTTTCGCTCGATACGGGGCCAAAAAGCCTGTACTCGGAGGAACAGGTCCGTGAGGCTGCAGGAGAGCTGGGGCTGAAAGTATATGACGGCTCGCAGCAGGTATACACGGAGCAGGAATGGAAGAAGAAGAGCGAAACGGGCGTGAAGACGGAGGGGGCTGCTCAGAAACCGGCGCCTGCAACGAAACCGAAGACTGCTGCGCAACCTTCTGGTCCGAGCAGTCCGGCCGAGACGTCAAAACCGGCTGCGAAATCTGCGAACGCACCTTCGGCAGTTGTATCGCCATCCGTGAATCAAGGGAAGAGCACTGGAACTTCAGGGAGTACAGGCTTGCCCCAAGCAAAGTTCAAAATCCAGATCGCGCCTGGGGCTACCTTGACTGAAGTTGGGACAAGCCTTGAAGATGCGGGCGTCATTTCAGACAAGACGGCATTTATCCAGAAGGCCAAAGCCAAAAAAGCGACCAAAATCATCCAGCCCGGCACCTATTTGTTTGCTAAAGGTGAATCGTTCGACAGCATCGTTGCCCAGATCACGGCCCAATAGCGATTATTTTCAGGAGTTGCATCGGCTTGAGTCTTATGATATATTAACTGATGGTGTTAAAACACACGCTTGGCGGATTTCGTGAAGGGTGCTTTCCGAAAGGAAAAGGGGAGTCTTGACGAAAAATGACGCAGGCGGAGGAGCATCAAATAAAACCAAACTAGGAGGTGCGTGAAGATGGCAGTAATCTCCATGAAACAACTGCTTGAAGCAGGTGTTCATTTCGGTCACCAGACTCGTCGCTGGAACCCGAAAATGGATCGTTATATCTTCACTGAAAGAAACGGTATTTATATCATTGACCTGCAAAAGACGGTCAAGAAAGTTGAAGAAGCTTACAACTTCGTCAAGAGTATTTCTGAAGAGAACGGTACAATCCTTTTCGTCGGCACCAAGAAGCAAGCTCAAGATTCCGTTAAGGAAGAAGCTGAGCGCGCTGGACAATTCTACATCAACCAACGCTGGTTGGGTGGAACGCTCACTAACTTCCAAACTATTCAAAAGCGTATTGACCGCCTGAAAACTTTGGAAGCTTGGGAAGAGGACGGCACTTTTGGTGTGCTGCCTAAGAAAGAAGTTATTCTTCTCCGCAAAGAGAAAGAGCGTCTTGAGAAATTCCTCGGCGGTATCAAGAACATGAAAGGCTTGCCAAGCGCATTGTTCGTTATCGATCCGCGCAAAGAGCGCATCGCTGTTGCGGAAGCGCGCAAACTGGGCATCCCTATCGTGGGTATCGTAGATACAAACTGCGATCCGGACGAAATCGACTATGTCATTCCGGGCAACGACGACGCAATCCGCGCTGTCAAACTGCTTACCGGCAAAATGGCTGATGCTGTAATCGAAGCGAATCAAGGCGAGCAAACGACTGCTTAATTCGAGGCCAGTCTACAACGCATAAATTAAATGAAAAGGGTGGTTGGTAGGTGCAAAAACCTCTCACTACCCTTTTTTTAAAGCGAAAAACTTATAAACCATATATGGAGGGAATCAACAATGGCAGTTGACGCAAAAGCGGTAAAAGAACTTCGTGAGAAGACAGGCGCAGGGATGCTGGATTGCAAAAAAGCTCTGGAGGAAGCAAACGGTGATTTGACCAAAGCGGCCGAAATCCTTCGTGAGAAAGGTTTGGCAGCTGCAGCTAACAAAGCTGGCCGTGTTGCGACTGAAGGTGTTGTAGAATCCTACATACACGCTGGCGGACGCATCGGTGTACTTGTTGAAATCAACTGTGAAACCGACTTCGTGGCCAAGACGGATCAATTCAAAGAATTTGCCCGCGACATCGCGATGCACATCGCAGCTGTAAGCCCTAAATACGTTCGCCGCGAAGAAGTGCCTGCAGATGAAATCGAGAAGGAAAAAGAAATTCTGAAAGCACAAGCGCTGAACGAAGGCAAACCGGAGAAAATTGTTGAAAAAATGGTTGAAGGCCGAATCGGCAAATACTATGAAGAAATCTGCTTGCTCGACCAGCAATTCGTTAAAGATCCGGACAAAACAGTTGCGACGCTGCTGAATGAAAAAATCAGCACGATCGGAGAAAACATCTCCATCCGCCGCTTCGTTCGTTATGAGCTGGGTGAAGGTCTGGAGAAGAAAGTGGACAACTTCGTAGAAGAAGTAATGGCGCAAGTAAAACAATAATCGAGGCCGGAAATTCAGCGTTTCTAGCCAAACTATTTGATGGAACACACCGTGTTCCTTCTTTTTTAGAAGGTTAGGTTCTGCAAGTTTTAAGGGTCCCCGTGAAGCAATCGGCACAAGCTTTTTAGACTGGCAGCGCTTCGCGGGGATATATTAACCAGTGACGGCTCGCTTAGGGCGGTCTTTCGAAAGTGGAGGGTTTGCATTGGAACAGCCTATATTTAAACGCGTTATTTTAAAAGTTAGCGGTGAGTCGCTCGCCGGGCAAAACGGATACGGTATTGACGCAGAAACCATTTCATCCATTGCGCAACAGGTCAAAGATGTGGTAGAGCTTGGCGTTCAGGTTGCTATCGTATGCGGCGGGGGCAATATTTGGCGTGGTATTGCAGGAAGCGCCAAAGGTATCGACCGCGCTACGGCGGATTATATGGGCATGCTTGCCACTCTGATGAACTCGCTCGCTCTGCAGGATGCGCTGGAGCAAATCGATGTGCCTACGCGCGTGCAAACATCGATTGCGATGCAGCAGATCGCCGAGCCTTATATCCGCCGCCGGGCGATCCGACATCTGGAGAAAGGGCGTGTCGTGATCTTTGCGGCGGGGACGGGCAATCCGTTCTTCTCCACGGATACGACTGCTGCTCTTCGCGCTGCCGAGATCGAAGCGGAAGTGATTCTGATGGCGAAGAATAAAGTGGACGGAGTATATTCCGCTGACCCATTCGTCGATCCAACCGCAGAGAAATATGAGCAGCTCACTTATCTGGAAGTGCTGAACAAAAACCTGGGAGTCATGGACTCCACAGCATCGTCTCTTTGCATGGACAATAATATCCCGCTTATCGTGTTTGCGATTACGGAGCAGGGGAACATCAAGCGCGTTGTTCTCGGAGAGAAAATCGGAACGATTGTAAAAGGGAGTGTAGATTAATGCCGCAATCGATTAAGAAGAACGCTGAAGAGCGTATGGAAAAAGCGATTCAGGCACTGAAGAGAGATCTGCTGACGCTTCGCGCAGGCAGAGCGACTCCGTCACTGCTTGACCGGATTCAAGTAGACTACTATGGAGCTCCAACTCCGGTAAACCAGCTTGCCAACATCAATACTCCTGATTCGCGTACGCTGTTGATTCAGCCTTGGGATAAATCTTCTCTGGCTGAAATCGAAAGAGCAATTATGAAATCGGACCTTGGTCTGACACCGGCGAATGACGGAACCACCATCCGGCTCACGATTCCTGCTTTGACGGAAGAACGCCGGGTAGAACTGGTGAAGACTACCAAGAAGTATGGAGAAGAAGCCAAGGTGGCCATTCGCAACATCCGCCGCGATGCCAATGACGAAATCAAGAAACTGGAAAAAACGGATTTGTCGGAAGATGAGTCGCGTCGTCATCAAGAGGACATCCAGAAGAGTACGGATAAATTTGTCGCGGAAGTAGATAAAGTGCTCGCAGCGAAAGAAAAAGAAATCATGGAAGTGTAAGAGACGAAGCGGCCCCTCCTAATATGGTGGGGTTTTGTCTCTTTTTCAAATATAAGAACGGCTGCCAGCCTAAAGGATGGCTGGACGTTTCTACTTGTCACCGCATGGAGGATAACAATGATCAGACTATTTCGGCCTAGGTGGAAGCAAGATCGTAAGGACCTGCAGCAGAGCGTTAGCTTGCAGAAGGATAACATCCCGCAGCATGTAGCCGTGATCATGGACGGCAACGGCCGATGGGCCAACCGGAGGGGAATGCCGCGAGTACTAGGACATCAGAACGGGATGAAAGCTGTCAAGCGCACCACGATTGCGGCAGACGAGCTTGGCATCCGGTACTTGACGCTGTATGCATTTTCAACGGAAAATTGGAAACGGCCCAAGGATGAGGTCGACTATTTGATGAAGATCCCGCAGGAATTTCTGGCGATCGAGCTTGATGAGCTCGTGGAGAAGAATGTCCAGGTCCGAATGATGGGTTACACCGACGGTCTGCCCAAGCATACGATTGCGGCGATGGAAGAAGCGGTAAGACGGACGGAGAACAATACCGGTCTTGTCCTGAACTTTGCCCTTAATTACGGAAGCCGCAGGGAAATTACCGATGTCGTGAAGAAGGCGATTGATGAAATCGGCGCTGGCCGTTTTTCAGAGCAGGATATTACCGAGGACTGGGTCTCCTCAAAGCTGATGACTGCCGGTTTGCCTGATCCCGATCTGCTGATACGTACGGGCGGCGAGCTTCGCCTGAGCAACTTCATGTTGTGGCAGATGGCATACGGTGAGCTGTGGTTCACCGATGTATACTGGCCGGAGTTTGGAAGAGAGCAGTTGCTTGAGGCAGTGGCGGAATACCAAAGACGCACGCGCAGATATGGAGGATTATCCTAGCGGACGGAGGAACAAGTTTGAAACAGCGATTAATTACAGGAATTATAGCAGGCGCATTCTTTCTCGGCTTGTGTCTGATTGGAGGAACGCCTTTCGGGCTGCTTGCCCTGCTCATGGCTCTCATCGGATATTATGAATTTGTCAAAATGACGGGAGTATCCCCGTTCGGATTTGCCCCGCTGATCGGTTACGCAGGCGTGTTTTTGTTTTTCCTGCCGTGGGGTTCCTTAAGTCTTCCTTTGGATTGGAATACAAGCTCGCTCATTTGGCTTCTGATGCTGATATTTGCGGGCGTTACGGTATTCAGCAAAAACCGCTTTACGATCAAGGATGCCTCCCTGCTCTTTCTTGGAGCGGTATATGTCGGAGTCGGTTTTTCTTCCATAGCCAGCCTCAGGGATTCAGCGGACGGTCACGGTCTGTTCTGGACGTTTTTGCTGCTCTCGTCGATTTGGGCCAGCGATGCAGGCGCTTATTTTGTAGGCAAGGCGATCGGTAAGAATAAGCTGTGGCCGGCCATCAGTCCGAACAAAACCGTAGAAGGGGCGCTTGGCGGAGTTGCGATTGCCATCCTAACGGCCATTGTTTTTGCTTTATGTTCAGGAGGGCTGCTGTCCGTTCCGAGAGCGGTTCTGATCGGCGCCTGCGCGGCTGTCGTGGGACAAATCGGCGATTTGATACAATCCGCCTACAAGCGTGTGTACGGACTCAAAGATTCAGGCAACCTCCTGCCCGGGCATGGCGGCATTCTGGACCGATGCGACAGCTGGATTGCCGTATTTCCTTTTGTCCATCTGCTGATGCTGCTGCCTTTATAACGTTTTGCTAACCTAAAGCATACGTCAAACGGATACATAAACAAATTCATAAAGCAGAGGTTATATGATGAAAAAGATTACGATACTCGGCTCGACCGGCTCGATCGGGACCCAGACGCTGGATGTTGTTGCGAACCACCAAGGCCGGTTTCAGGTGGAAGGGCTGGCTGCGGGATCGAATATCCGGCTGCTGCTGGAGCAGATTGAACAATTCGGGCCGAAGAAAGTGTCTGTCGGAACAGCACGCTTGGCTGAGGAGATAAAGCCGCATCTGCCGGCCGGAACCGAGCTTTTCTATGGCGAGGAAGGCTTGGTGGAAGTTGCGGCCGGAACGGATGCGGATATGGTCATTACGGCGGTAATGGGCAGTGTCGGGCTTCGTTCAACGCTTGCAGCTATTGAAGAAGGAAAACAAATCGGGCTTGCGAACAAGGAGACGCTTGTAACCGCGGGACACCTTGTGATGGACCTGGCCCGTCAGAAGGGCGTTTCCATTCTGCCGGTTGACAGCGAGCATTCGGCTGTGTTTCAATGCCTGAACGGCGAACATGTCCGGGAGGTTTCCCGGATCACGTTGACCGCCTCAGGAGGTTCTTTCCGCGATCTGTCGCGCGACCAGCTGTCGCAGGTGACCGTGGAGGACGCCTTAAAGCATCCTAATTGGTCCATGGGTTCCAAGATTACGATTGATTCTGCAACCATGGTGAACAAAGGGCTTGAAGTGATAGAAGCCCACTGGCTGTTTGGCATGCCGTACGAACAGATCGGCGTGCTGCTGCATCCGGAAAGCATCGTTCACTCCTATGTTGAATTCGTTGACGGCAGCGTGATTGCCCAACTTGGAACGCCGGATATGCGGGTTCCCATCCAGTATGCCCTTACTTATCCGGAGCGCTGGACATCCCCGGGGAAAAGGCTGTCGCTGGCCAGCGTCGGAAAGCTTCATTTCCGTGAAATGGACTTTGGCCGCTTCCCGTGTTTAAGACTTGCCTTCGAATGTGGTAAAATAGGAGGAACAGCGACGACGGCTTATAACGCTGCCAATGAAATTGCCGTTTCCCGTTTTTTGAATAAAGAAATCTCTTTCCTGCACATCGAAACCATCATTGAAAAGGTTCTTGAACGGCATGAGGTTATAAAAGGTCCGGATTTGGATGCGATCGAGGCTGCGGACGCCTGGGCCCGAGAAACGGCAAGAACCCTGTAACCAGCAAGCCTGCGTTATGCCTGATCAGCCCATTCGAAGGCCCGTAAGCCATTTTCTCCGGAAGCGATCATCCGTTTGGACAGCAATGAAGGTATATCTATGCTGAAAGATTGATAAACTTTTATAGACTAAGAGCAGTTTGCCGGCTGTTAAACCAAAATGAATGGTTGTTTTGAGAACTAGAAGGGAACGAGACCCGAAGGAGGATGCTTTCGATTGGAAATGCTGCAGATCATTATTATGACGGTGCTGATGTTCTTTCTCATCGTAACCGTCCACGAATGGGGACACTATTATTTTGCCAAACGTGCGGGGATCCTCGTACGGGAGTTTGCGATCGGGTTCGGTCCCAAGCTTTTTTCCTACAAGCACAATGAGACTCAGTTTACCTTAAGGATGCTGCCGTTCGGCGGCTATGCGCGTATGGCGGGCGAGGATCCCGAGCTGATTGAGGTCCAGACCGGACAGACCGTCGCGGTTCGCCTGACCGGTGATGAAGTCACGAAGATTTACCTTGACCGTCTTGACACCCGCAAAAATGTAATTCGCGGTGAAGTCGTATCCGTTGATCTCGAGCAGAAGCTCTTTATTGAACTTGATGTCGACGGGGAGAAGCAAGCCTTTCCGGTTCATAGACAAGCTATGTTGACGGCCAAGGGCAAGGATACGCAAATTGCGCCGAAAGACCGGCAGTACGGCAGCAAAACGGTTGGCCAGCGGGCGCTCGCTATTTTTGCGGGTCCGCTTATGAACTTTGTACTGGCGTTTGTGCTGTTTGCGCTGCATATCCAAATGGCGGGGATTCCGCTGGATCCGACGCATCTTGAAATCGGAGAAGTGTCCAAAGGAATGCCGGCCGCGGAAACCGGTCTTAAGAGAGGCGATATCATAGAAAGCATTAACGGAGTGGCCATCGGCACCGATGGGGAGAAGATGATTAACATGATCAGTGAATCGCAGGATAAGCAGATGACCTGGAAAATCCGCCGCGGTGATCAGCAGCTCGAAGTGAAAATCACGCCCCGGGCGATAGAAGGACAAGAAGGCGGCAAGGTAGGCACCTCCATTGTCTACTATCAGCCAACACGAAGCGCCGGCTTCGGCGAAACGCTGACCAAGTCCGGCGAGGCAATGGCGAATACGACGCAGGCGATCTTCCTTGGCTTCAAACAGCTGATTAACAAATTCTCTATGGACGATTTGGGCGGACCTGTCCGTACGTTTGAGTTAACCGGACAAATTGCCAAGCAGGGAATCGCCCAGCTCACGCAATGGGCGGCGATTCTCAGCCTGTATCTTGGCATATTCAATCTGCTGCCGATTCCTGCGCTCGACGGTAGCAGACTCATTTTCCTGGGCGTTGAAGCGCTTCGCGGGAAACCGATCGATCCAAACCGGGAAGGCATGGTTCATTTTATCGGGTTCGCCATGCTGTTCCTTTTGATGATCGCTGTAACCTACAACGATATTTTGCGATTGATTAGCGGTTAATCCGCATTCTTCGGGGATTGCAGACAAATTAGAAGATGCTGCATCAGCAAGCAGCCAAACTGAAGGGCTTCCGGCAACATACTGCCTTAAGGCGATACCAAGGCAAGGGGCCGGAGGCTCTTCGTTTCTTGCAGCTTGCCAGCAGCTTGATAGTATCTTCCGTTTGCTGCACACACGCAAGGCCGGTAATGAGGGGGGAGAGAAAGATGAACGGAGTGAATGAGAAGAGAACGCGTCTGGAACTGCTCATGAAGCAGACGGAAATATCCGCGGGGCTGATAGACCCGTATTTCCTTGACGGCTATATCGAACAGGTCATTGTCAGCCGGAGCAACAAGGAATGGAAAATTGTCATTCGCAAAGATACGCTCGTACCTGCCCAGATCTACCGGACGTTTTGTCTTCAGATCAGGGAACGGATGGAGCATATTGCCCGGATTTCTTTTGAATTCCGCTACAGCTCTGCCATTACGACCCATTCGGTTGTCGAGGAATATTGGAGGCTCTTTCTGGAATGGGTACAGCGCGAAATTCCGTCGGTAAACGGCTGGATGACCCGGGCGTTATTTGAAATCGAAGGGGACCTTGTGACGGTTGTCCTTAGTGACGCCATGTCGCTGGAACTCGCACGCAAAAAGGCAATCGACCGGGCCATCGCAACCTTTTACGAAAGGTACTTCGGCTTGTCGCTAAGAGTGAAGCTGCAGACCGGAGAGAACAGCGCAGAAGCGTTTGAAGAATTCCAGCAGCGCATCGTGGAGGAGAACCGGGAAGTCATCCAGCAGCTTATGGAGAGCATCGAAGCGGAAGCTTCAGCTCAGGAAGTGGGCGGCGAGGAAGAAGTGAAACTTCAGGTCGGCTATGAGATTAAGGATCAGCCCGTTCCGCTGCATGATATTCAGGACGAAGAGAAAAAAGTGACCATCCAGGGCACGATCTTTGGACTGGAGAGCAAGGAGCTTCGCAACGGCAGTACGCTGTTCACCTTTTATTTGACCGACTTTTCCGATTCGCTGCAGATGAAGATGTTTGCAAAGAACAAGGAAGATCTGAAAATCATGAGCAAGCTGGCAAACGGCAAATGGGTCAAAGCCCGGGGACGGGTTGAATATGACCGGTTTATGCAGGTTCCCGAGCTGGCCATGATCCCGTCGGATCTGTCTGAAGTAAGCGCGCCGCCTGCCCGAAAGGACGGGGCATCCGAGAAACGCGTGGAATTTCATCTGCACACAACGATGAGCACGATGGACGCCGTAACGCCGATCGATCAATATGTGAAGACGGCCGCCAAATGGGGCCATAAAGCGATAGCGGTGACCGATCATGGCGGTGTGCAAAGTTTTCCGGACGCTGCCAAGGCGGCGAAGAAAAACGGGATTAAAATGATTTACGGGGTTGAAGCCAACGTCGTGAACGATGATGTGGCCGTTGTGCTTGAACCGAAGCCGCTAGAGCTGAAAACAGCTACATACATTGTTTTTGATATCGAGACAACCGGCTTGTCGGTGACCCAGAACAAAATTATCGAAATTGCAGCCGTTAAAATGGTTGAAGGCAAAGAGATCGACCGGTATTCGACGTTTGTAAATCCCCATGAGCGGATTCCTTATCATATTCAGCAGCTGACCAATATCAACGATGAAATGGTTGCGGATGCGCCGGAGGTAGAGCCGGTTCTGCGAGAATTTGTGGACTTTGCCGGGGACGGCGTGCTGGTAGCGCATAACGCGAGATTTGACGTCGGGTTCGTGAACGCCAAGCTGAAGGAACTGGGTATGGAGCCGATGCGAAATCCGGTGCTCGATACCCTGGAGCTGGCGAGACTGCTTCATCCGAAGCTTAAAAATCACCGTCTGAATACACTGGCCGCCAAATACAAAGTTTCGCTAGAGAACCATCACCGCGCGATTGACGATACGATAGCGCTTGGCCATATTTTAAATCATTTGCTGATCGATACCGAGCAACTGCAGGGCATTACGATGCTTGACCGTTTGAATGACCATGTCGGCAAAGACTTGTCCAATGTACGTCCGTTCCATTGCGGCATTTACGCCCTGAATCAGACCGGGAAGAAAAATTTGTTCAAGCTGGTATCCATGTCGCACACCGGTTATTTCAACAGGGTGCCTACGATCCCGAAATCTTTGCTCAGCGACATGCGCGATGGGCTGCTCGTAATTTCCGGCTGCGAGAAAGGCGAATTTTTTGAAACGGTACTGAATAAATCGCTCGAGGAAGCGGAAGCGGTCGCCGAGTATTACGACGTGCTGGAAATTCAGCCGCTCACGATGTACATGCACCTGGTGGACAAGGGGCTGGTTGGAAGCGTGGATGAGCTTAAGACAGCCATTCGCAAAGTGTGCGATATCGGCCGCAAGCTGGACAAGCCCGTGATCGCGTCCGGAAACGTGCATTATCTCGAGCCGCGTGAAAAGCTGTTCCGCGATATTACGATTCACGGCATCACCGGCTTCAGTCCACTCAAGGATATCCGCAAGCCGGATGCCCATTTCCGGACAACCGATGAGATGCTGGAGGAATTTGCTTTCCTCGGCAAGGAAAAAGCGTTGGAGGTGGTCGTGACGAATACCTCGGCGCTGGCCGACCGGTTTGAGGAGATCCAGCTGTTTCCGGACAAACTGTTTACCCCGATTATCGACGGCGCGGATGAGGAAATCCGGGAGACCTGCTACCAAACCGCAAAATCGATTTATGGAGAAGAGCTGCCGGAGGTTGTCGTAGCAAGGCTTGAAAAAGAATTGGAGCCGATCATCAAATACGGCTTCTCCGCGAACTATCTTATTTCCGAACGTCTGGTTAAGAAATCCAACCAGGACGGGTATTTGGTAGGCTCCCGGGGTTCCGTCGGTTCTTCCGTTGTCGCGACGTTTCTTGGCATATCGGAGGTAAATCCGCTTCCTGCCCATTACCTGTGCCGGAATTCCGAATGCCGCTACAGCGAGTGGTTTCTGGACGGCAGCGTGCCGAGCGGATTTGATTTGCCGGACAAGGATTGCCCGCACTGCGGTCAAAAGCTCAAAGGAGAAGGACAGGATATACCGTTTGAAACGTTCCTGGGCTTTAAAGGCGACAAGGTTCCCGATATCGATTTGAACTTTTCTGGAGAATACCAGCCGGAAGCCCATAATTTTACGAAGGTGATGTTTGGAGAAAAAAACGTGTTTCGCGCAGGTACAATCGGTACGGTTGCGGAGAAAACCGCATTCGGCTTTGCCAAGAAGTATGAAGAGGAGCACAGCAAGAAATGGCGGGGAGCCGAGCTGAACCGCCTTGCCACAGGCTGTACGGGGGTAAAGCGAAGCACCGGACAGCATCCGGGCGGGATCGTGGTCGTTCCGAATTATATGGAAGTGGACGATATAACGCCGGTTCAGTACCCGGCCGACGATACAAGCTCCGAATGGAAGACGACTCATTTTGATTATCACGCCTTCGACGCGAACCTGCTCAAGCTTGATATTCTGGGACACGATGATCCGACGATGATGCGTATGCTGCAGGATCTGACGGAAGTCGATCCAACGACGATTCCGATGAACGACCAGAAAGTGATGAGCATGTTCAATTCCACGGAAGCGCTCGGCGTAGCGCCGCAGCAGATTCGGACTCCGGTTGCCACGTACGGCATTCCGGAAATGGGTACGAAATTCGTACGGCAAATGCTTGTGGAATCGCAGCCTTCCTCTTTTGCCGATTTGCTGCAGATTTCCGGCCTGTCCCACGGGACCGGCGTTTGGCTCGGCAATGCGCAGGAACTAATCAAGAACGGAACGTGCAACATCAAAACCGTGATCGGCTGCCGCGACGATATTATGCTGTATTTGATTTATAAAGCGGGGATGGATGCAGGCCTTGCCTTTAAAATTACGGAGAGCGTTCGTAAGGGCAAGGGGCTGACGCCGGAATGGATCGAGGAAATGAAGAAATGCAAGGTCCCTCAGTGGTATATCGATTCCTGCCTGAAGATTCAGTACATGTTCCCGAAGGCGCATGCGGCGGCTTATGTCATTTCCGCGGTGCGCACGGCCTTTTTCAAGTTATATTATCCGATCCAGTATTATGCGACCTACTTCTCGGTTCGCGGCGAGGATTTCGACATCGAGCTGTTCTGCCAGGGATATGATGCGATCTATCGCAAAATTGAAGAAATTGAGCAGAAGGGCTTCCAGGCGCTGCCTAAAGAGAAGAGCATGCTGCCGATTCTGGAGATGGCGCTCGAAATGACAGCCCGGGGCTTCCATTTCAAGACGATTGATCTTTACCGGTCCGATGCAACCCGGTTTACGGTGGACGGGGACGGGCTTATTCCGCCGTTTTCGGCGCTGGCCGGCATTGGCGACAATGCGGCGCGGAATATTGCCGCAGCCAAAGAGCAGGGCGAGTTTCTGTCGATAGAGGACTTTCAGCAGAAATCAAAGGCAAGCAAAACCGTAGTCGAGCTGCTTAATCAGCTGGGCTGCTTCAGAGGGCTGCCGGAAAGCAACCAGCTTTCCCTTTTCTGATCCCGGGATGTCCCGAAAGGTCGGAAGCAGGCTGGCGAAAGGCTTTCCCAAGCCTTCCAGGTCAAGGTCATTCACTTGTCACTACCACCGGATTATGTTATACTTTTTATGGCAATCATGAAGATAGAACCGTTGTTTAAAGAGTGGGGAAACCCACTCTTTACTCTTTGGTATATAGGAATTTTGATGGTATGGAGGTATGAAAGCTTGAGCACACCGAAGATCAAAGCGGCTGTGGAAGACATGATTCAGCCTTACTTGGCAGACAATGGCTTTGAACTGGTAGATATCGAATATGTGAAGGAAGGCAGCAACTGGTTTCTTCGCGTATTTGTGGACAAGGAAGGCGGCATCGACATCGACGATTGCGGCCGGATCAGTGAAGTACTCAGCGAGAAGCTGGACAAGGACGATCCGATTCCATCGGCTTATTTTCTGGAGGTGTCTTCACCGGGCGCGGAACGTCCGCTTAAAAAGGCCGAAGACGTCAGAAAGGCTGTCGGCAAGGACGTGTTTGTGACTACCTACGAACCCGTTGACGGCCAGAAGGAGTTTGAGGGACGGCTTCTATCGTTTGAACAGGATGAACTGCTGATTCAAACCGGCAAGAAGCAGTACGCCATCCCGTACGCCAAGGTCGCCAGCGCCAGACTGGCTATTATTTTTTAAGAGGCGCCTTAAGACTTAAAGAGGGATATTTTGAAAGGGGGAGCTTGAGGCAAATGAGTATGGAGTTTATTGAGGCCTTGAATGAATTGGAAAGGGAAAAAGGAATCAGCAAGGATATTCTGTTTGAGGCCATTGAAGCCGCGCTGATTTCGAGCTACAAGCGGAATTTTAATACCGCGCAGAATGTGCGTGTAGATATGAACCGCAATACGGGGGGCATTAAAGTATTTGCCCGCAAGCTGGTTGTTGAAGAGGTGCTGGATCCGCGCACGGAGATTTCCTTGCCGGCTGCACGCGAAATCAACCCGGGCTTCCAGATCGATGATGTTGCGGAGATCGAAGTGACTCCGCGCGATTTTGGACGCATTGCCGCCCAAACGGCCAAGCAGGTTGTCACGCAGCGTATTCGCGAGGCGGAACGTGGACTGATCTATAACGCTTTTGTTGATAAGGAAGAAGATATTGTAACCGGCATTGTACAGCGCCAGGACTTGCGCAACATTTATGTCGACCTCGGTAAAGTAGAGGCTCATCTGCCACTGAACGAGCTAATGCCTAATGAGAAGTTCAAGCATAATGACCGGATCAAGGCTTTTATCACGAAAGTGGAGAATACGACCAAAGGGCCGCAGATTTTGCTGTCCAGAAGCCATCCGGGCCTGCTGAAACGGTTGTTTGAGCTTGAGGTTCCGGAAATCTATGACGGCGTGGTAGAGATTCGTTCCGTAGCCCGCGAAGCGGGATTCCGTTCCAAGATTGCGGTGTACTCCCGCAACCCTGAAGTGGATCCGGTAGGCTCCTGCGTGGGTCCAAAGGGACAGCGCGTGCAGACGATCGTTAACGAGCTTCGCGGCGAGAAAATTGATATCGTGCGCTATTCCGAACAGGTTGAAGAATATGTGGCAAACGCGCTCAGCCCTTCCAAGGTTTTGGAGGTTCAGGTGTTTGAAGCCGAGAAGATGGCGCGTGTCATTGTGCCTGATTATCAGCTTTCGCTAGCCATCGGCATCAAAGGTCAAAATGCCCGCCTGGCAGCAAAGCTGACCGGCTGGAAAATTGATATCAAGAGCGAGACCCAGGCGGAAGAGGAATTCGGCAGACCGATTACAGAGGCCGAAGAAATGCATCAGGATTCCATCACTATCGACTGATTTTACCTTTGGCGGGGGGCATGGTTATGAAAACAAGAAAGATACCGCTGCGCAAATGCGTTGCTTGTCAGGAAATGAAGCCGAAGAAACAGCTGATTCGCGTCGTAAAGACGCCTGAAGACGTGATCATGATCGACCTGACCGGCAAGAAGTCGGGACGGGGCGCGTACTTGTGCGGCACTGAAGCCTGCTTC
Source organism: Paenibacillus caui (assembly GCF_019904135.1). Classification (GTDB taxonomy): domain Bacteria; phylum Bacillota; class Bacilli; order Paenibacillales; family Paenibacillaceae; genus Fontibacillus; species Fontibacillus caui. The sequence continues at coordinate 126,472 of NZ_JAIOGQ010000005.1, forward strand.
AAGTTGGCTCATAAGAACCGTTCGCTCGACCGGGCGCTGAAGTCGCCCGTTGGAGCGGAGATTTACGAGCAGCTTGCCCGCGATTTCGTGGCCGCTCAAGATGAGTTTATCGCCTCCCAGAGTGTGAGCGAAGATGATGAATAAAGCGTTGTCGCAGCTCGGTCTCGCAATGCGTGCAGGCAAAGTTGTTACAGGGGATGAAATCGTCCTGAAGACGATTCGTTCGTCTGAAGCGAAGCTGGTGCTTGTAGCTGGCGATGCTTCACTCAATACACGAAAGAAATTCCGCGATAAATGCGGAACTTATCAAGTTCCTTTGCTGATCGGATTTGATCGGGAGAGCCTTGGGGCCAGCGTAGGGAAGCCGGAAAGGGTGGTGCTTGCGCTGACGGATCAAGGATTCGCAAATATGTTGCGTAAAACCGTGAGTAATACGTCGGAGGTGGAGTATATTGAGTAAACAAGATAAACTGAGAGTGTACGAATATGCCAAGTCGCTGAATATGAGCAGTAAAGAAATTATTACGATTTTAAAACGCCTTGGTGTGCCGGTGAATAATCATATGAGCGTCATGGAGAATGATGCGGTCGGCAAGGTAGAACAATTCTTTAAGGATATCAAGAACAGCGCCGCTGCCAAACGCGAAGGATCCGCCGCATCCGGCGAGGCCAAGGCGGCAGTCTCTTCGGCGAGGGAAGAAGGGAAGGCCGCAAAGGCATCCACAGCTGTGAAGAATGAGAACAACAAGGCAATCAAAACCAACAGCAACAACAAAAATCAAACGGAAAAGCAGGTAAGCATGAATAATAAAACACAAAATCATTCAAAAGGCGCCGCATTGGCGACGCAAGAACGCAAAAGTCAGCATAACTCGAACAACGGCAGTCAGCAGGCGGGTGGAGGCAGACCTTCCGCTCCACGCGGCGAACGCGCCGGTTCATCCCGGGCTCAAGGCAGCCAGAACAGCCGGCCCGCACAAGGCGGGCAGAACAATGCCCGCTCCCAGGAAGGAAGAGGAGCCCGTCCATCCCATGGAGGAGGTCAAGGAGCGCCTCGCTCGCAGCAAAATCAGCCAAACCGCGGCGGCGAAGGGCAGAACCGTTCCGGGCAAAAAAGCGATGATGATAACCGCAGACAACGGCGCGGGAACGGCGGAAATAACGGCCGTCCGGGTCAAAAGCGCTTTGACGACAATAGACAAGGGAACTTCCGTGGCAATAACCGCGGCGGGAAAGGTGGTCGCGGAGGCAAGGGCCAGCCGCAGGAACGCCGTGAGAAGATTGACAACACGCCGAAGAAAATTATTGTCCGCGGTGAAATGACCGTTGGCGAAACAGCCAAACTGCTTCACAAGGATGCTTCCGAGGTTATCAAGAAGCTCATCCTGATGGGAGTTATGGCGACAATCAACCAGGAGCTTGATCTGGATACCATTCAACTGCTCGCCGGCGATTACGGTGTTGAAGTCGAAATCAAGATTCCGGTTGAGGAAGACCGTTTTGAAACGATTGAAGAAAACGACGATCCGGCCGATCTGAAAGAGCGTCCGCCGGTTGTGACCATCATGGGACACGTTGACCACGGGAAAACGACGCTGCTGGACACGATCCGCTCCACAAACGTAACGAGCGGCGAAGCTGGCGGAATTACCCAGCACATCGGCGCTTATCAGGTTGAAATCAACAATAAGAAGATTACGTTCCTGGATACTCCAGGTCACGAAGCGTTCACCGCCATGCGTGCCCGCGGAGCGCAGGTTACGGACATTACGATTATCGTGGTTGCGGCCGATGACGGCGTCATGCCGCAAACGGTAGAGGCTATTAACCATGCCAAGGCGGCAGGCCTTCCGATTATCGTTGCCGTGAACAAAATTGACAAGCCAGGTGCAAATCCGGATAAAGTCAAGCAGGAGCTGACCGAATACGAGCTTGTTCCGGAAGAATGGGGCGGAGATACGATCTTTGTCAATGTATCCGCGAAGCAGAAGATCGGCATCGAGGATCTGCTTGAAATGATTCTTCTTGTGTCCGAAGTGAACGAATATAAAGCGAATCCGAGTAAACGCGCTCGCGGTACGGTTATTGAAGCCGAGCTGGATAAAGGCCGCGGACCTGTTGCCCGAATTCTCGTGCAGCACGGCACCCTCAAAGTTGGCGACGCTTTTGTGGCAGGCAACTGCTTTGGCCGTGTTCGCGCCATGGTTAATGACAAAGGCCGCCGCTTAAAGGAAGCAGGTCCATCCACACCGGTAGAAATTACGGGGCTTACGGAAGTACCGGGTGCAGGCGATCCGTTTATGATGTTTGAAGATGAGCGCAAGGCTCGTTCCATTGCCGAGAAACGCTCCATCACCCAGCGTCAGTCCGAGCTCAGCAGCAATACGCGCGTAACGCTGGATGATCTGTTTAACGCCATCAAGGAAGGCGAGATCAAGGATCTGAATGTCATTATCAAAGGCGATGTTCAGGGCTCCGTCGAAGCGCTCAAGGGTTCCCTTTCCAAGATTGAGGTGGAAGGCGTCCGCGTTAAAATCATTCACAGCGGAGCAGGTGCCATCACGGAATCCGATATTATTCTGGCCGCGGCTTCCAACGCGATTGTGATCGGCTTTAACGTTCGTCCGGATTCCCAGGCGAAGCAAACGGCCGAGCAGGAGAAAGTGGACATCCGCCTTCACCGCGTCATCTACAACGTCATCGAAGAGATCGAACAGGCGATGAAGGGAATGCTGGATCCGGAGTACAAGGAAAGTGTGATCGGCCATGCGGAAGTGCGCAACACCTTCAAGATCAGCAAGGTGGGCACGATTGCCGGATGTATGGTTACATCGGGCAAAATTACCCGCTCGGCGGAAGCGCGCCTGATCCGCGACGGTATTGTCATTTTTGAAGGCAAGATCGATTCCTTGAAACGCTTCAAGGATGATGCCAAAGAAGTGGCGCAAGGCTACGAATGCGGCATCACGCTCGACAATTACAACGACCTCAAGGAAGGCGATGTCATTGAAGCGTTCGTGATGGAGACGGTTGAACGTTAAGATCATGCAAGGCAAGGCATAACCCGTACCGGCATGTCTTCATCTGATTTACAAAGATCTGCGGTTGAATCCGCCTTGACAAGCATCGGCCCCTTGCATCTTCGGCCGGTGCTTTCAGGATAGATAAAGAGGTGTTATTAATGGCAAACAATCGACCAGGACGTGTCGGAGAGCAGATCAAGAAAGAGCTTAGCCTTCTGATTCAAAATGAACTGAAGGACCCGCGAATCGGGTTTGTTACCGTTACCGGTGTGGACGTAACGAACGATTTGTCCCAGGCCAAAGTCTATTTGAGCGTATTCGGCAGTGATGAAGAGAAGAATGCGTCTCTGAAAGGGATTGAAAGAGCAAGCGGATTTCTGCGCAGCGAGCTTGGCAAGGCGATCCGGCTGCGTCATACACCCGAGCTGATTTTCAAGTTCGATGAATCCATCTCTTATGGCAGCCACATCGAGAAGCTGCTCGGTGAAATTTCGAAAAATGATCAAAAGTGAACAAAAGGAGACGGCTATGCAAATTAGCGAACAGGAGCTTCAGAGTGCTGTGGATTTTATCAAAGAGCACGACGATTTTCTAATCGTTTCGCATGTACAGCCGGACGGAGATGCAGTCAGCTCTACCCTCGCGGTGGGCTGGCTTCTCTCATGTCTGGGCAAAAAATACGCAATGGTCAACGAAGGACCGATCCCGCGCAGAATGTCTTATTTGTGGCATGCGGACAAAATCGTCGATTTGTCCAAAGAGTCCCTTCCTCATACCTATAAACATGTAATATGCGTGGATTGCGCGGATTTCAAGCGGGTAGGAACGACCAGGGAGTATTTTGACGGGGATGCCCTGCTGCTCAATATTGATCATCATCCGACCAATGACGGCTATGGCTCCGTAAATCTGATCGTTCCGGATGCGGCAGCGACAGCGGAAATCCTGTTCGATGTTCTCGAATGTGCAGGAGTGGAGCTGGACAAGGACGCAGCCACCGCAATCTATACCGGCATACTGACCGATACCGGCGGCTTCCGGTATTCGAATACATCTCCCAAGGTGATGTCAATTGCCTCCAGGCTGCTGGAATACGGCGTCGACGGCCCTTGGCTGTCCGAGCAATTACTGGAACAGATGACATATCCTCAGCTGCGCATTCTAACCAAAGCGCTGAACAAGCTGGAGTGTACAGAAGACGGAAAAATCAGCTGGGTAAGCATTACGGACGAAGATTTGGCCGAAGCCGGCGCCATTCATGAGGATCTGGAAGGCATCGTGAATTATCCGCGGAATATTTCAGGCGTCGAAGTAGGGATGCTTTTTAAGGTCATTAACGGAAATGCGGTAAAAGTCAGCATGCGCTCGGCGGGCAAAGTCAATGTGGCCGCGGTAGCCCAGAGCTTCGGAGGCGGAGGTCATGTGCGCGCGGCAGGGGCTCGGCTTGAGGGGACGCTAAGTGAAGTTGTGGCGGCGGTTGTAGAGCGGGTGAAGCAGGAGCTATGATGGCGTATGAAGGCATTCTGCCTGTTCTGAAGCCGGCTGGTTTCACCTCGCACGACGTTGTCGCCAAAGTCCGGGGAATACTGAAAATGAAACGCATCGGCCATACGGGAACGCTGGATCCCCAGGTAACCGGCGTTCTGCCGCTTTGCCTGGGCCGGGCCACCCGAATGGTTGAATACTTGCAGGAATTGCCCAAGGAGTATGAGGCTACGCTTGTTCTCGGTATCGCAACGGATACGGAGGATTTAACCGGCACCGTGACGGAACGGAGCGAGGGCGTCACCGTGACAAAGCAGCAGATCTGCGAGGCGCTGAGCCGTTTCCACGGAACCATTTCCCAGATTCCGCCCATGTATTCCGCGCTGAAGCAGGATGGCAAGCGTCTCTACGAGCTGGCTCGGCAGGGCAAAACGGTAGAGCGGAAAGCCAGGGAAGTGACCATACATGAGCTTGAGCTGACCGCGTTTAAGCCGGAAGGGCCTTTCCCTGAAATTTCTTTTCGCGTCCTATGCTCAAAAGGAACTTATATCCGTACCCTATGCGTCGACATTGGACGCGCGCTCGGCGTCCCTGCAGCGATGTCGGTTTTGAGACGGACGATGTCCGCCGGAATTCCGGTTTCCCGCTGTTTGACATTTGAAGAGATTGCGGAGCGCGCGAAGGACGGAAGTTTGGCATCCTGCCTCATTCCGGTTGATGAAGCCGTTGCCCATCTGCCGGCTGCCGAAGTGGCGGGCGAGAAGGCAAGGGCCGCTCTGCAGGGTCAAAGACTGTCCCCTTCTGTCGTACATCCTCTTCCAAATCGGGAGGAGATTATCAGGCTGTATGATCCGGAAGGGCGGTTTCTCGGGATATACGAGCGGGAAGAAGGGTCGGGCGCTATTGCTCCGGTCAAGGTTTTTGCTCAAAATGAACAATAACAAGGCGGGCTGTTCAAGGGCCAGCCATTCTCCGCAAAGTCGGCCGTTTAAGGGATGGCCGGCTGTTTGCCGGGGCAACTAACGGAAATTGCAGGTGAGTGGTGTATGAAAACTGTAAATTTATCTTATCCGTTATCGGATGACGTGGCGAGAGCATATGCCGCCCCCCAGGTGCTTGCTCTCGGCCAGTTTGACGGGCTGCATTTGGGACACGCCAGCGTGATCGAGACCGCCGTCTCTGTCGCGAGGCGCGCAGGACTGCCAGCTTCCGTCATGACCTTTTATCCGCATCCCAAGGAAGTGATGAAGAAAGGGGATTACGACGGGTATTTGACTCCTCCTGAAGAGAAAGAGCGGCTGCTTGGGGAAATGGGGATTGAATATTTATACGTCGTCCAATTTAACGAAGCATTTTCCCGGGTAAGTCCCCACAATTTTGTGGCCGGCATGCTTCTTCCGCTTGGGATCCATACGGCGGTCGTCGGTTTCGACTTCCGCTTTGGCTATATGGGAGAAGGCAACGTAGATATGCTGCGCGAGCTTGGCGAAGGCAAAATGGATGTGTTCGCCGTTCCTCCCTTCCTGATCGAAGAGGAGAAGGTAAGCAGCTCGGGGATTCGCAAATGGCTGCATGAAGGACGCGTTGACCTTGCCAGGAACTGGCTTGGCAGGCCATATGTGCTGAGAGGCAGCATTGCCCATGGCGAGAAACGGGGCCGGCAGATCGGCTTCCCGACGGCAAACGTGGAGCTTTCGGAGCATTTCGTTCTACCCGCCAAAGGCGTTTACGCCGTTAAGGCGCAGCTTCAGGGGGAAGCCGGCTGGATGCCTGGTGTGATGAACATTGGTGTGAAGCCAACGTTTCACGAAGGTGTGACGAAACCCTCTCTGGAGGTGCATTTGCTCGATTTTAGCGGCGATATTTATGACCGTGAGCTTACGATTCAGTTTGTGTCTTACATTCGCCCGGAACGCAAATTTTCTTCCATTGATGAACTGATTGCCCAAATATCCCGGGATACCGATACAGCCAGAAATCGGCTTCTTTAATTTTTCGGCTTCTTAATCGAGATAGCAAGTTTACTTTTTATAAGTTAGTATGATATACTATTCAGAGTGTTCCTAGGAACATCTGGTAACCTTGGCTTGGTTGTTCGCTCTCACCGGCGGCTACGAGGCCAATGGCGATTATAATGAAGGAGGTGAACAGGATGGCATTGTCCCAAGAACGTAAAAGTCAACTGATCGAAGAGCACAAAACTCATGAATCCGATACCGGGTCCCCAGAGGTGCAAATTGCTATCCTTTCGGAGAACATTACCAATTTGACAGATCACTTGCGTACCCACAAGAAAGACCATCATTCCCGCCGTGGTTTGCTCAAAATGGTTGGTCAACGTCGTAAGCTTCTTGCTTACTTGAAGAACAAAGACGTTAAGCGTTACAGCGCTTTGATTGCAAAGCTCGGTCTGCGTCGTTAATTTGTAACTCCTACCGAAAGCAGCCTGGTTGCCGCCGGATCCGCTTGTTTGAAAAGCGAACGGCGGAAATCGGGTTGCTTTTTAGTGTAAGAATGAATTGTACTTCAGCGGCAGGAAATAATGGTATAGAACCGAATATAGAATGTATCCTTTAAAGGAGGGATTTCATGGAGAAGCAAGTGAAAATGCAGCTTGGAGGAAGACCTCTTGTGCTGGAAACCGGCCGTCTGGCCAAACAGGCCAACGCGGCAGTGATGGTAAGGTATGGCGAAACGGCGGTATTGTGCACAGTAACCGCTTCGGCAGAGCCTAAAGATCTGGATTTTTTCCCGCTGACGGTCAATTATGAAGAGAAATTGTACGCAGTAGGCAAAATCCCCGGCGGATTCATCAAACGTGAAGGTCGTCCCAGCGAGAAAGCGATTCTCGCCAGCCGTCTGACGGACCGCCCGATTCGTCCGCTTTTTCCGGAAGGGTTCCGAAATGATGTGCAAATTGTTAACCTCGTGATGAGCGTGGATCAGGACTGTGAGCCGGAAATTGCGGCCATGATCGGTACTTCCGCGGCGCTCAGCATTTCCGATGTTCCATTTAACGGACCAATTGGCGGCGTTGCCGTTGGACGCGTGAACGGCGAATTTGTCATTAATCCGGATGTTGCCCAGCAGGAAGCAAGCGATTTGTATCTGGTTGTGGCGGGAACGAAAGATGCGATCATGATGGTTGAAGCGGAAGCGAACGAAGTTCCTGAAGAAGTGATGCTCGAAGCAATTATGTTCGGACATGATGAAATCAAGAATATCGTAGCCACGATTGAAGAACTCGTTCAGGTAGCTGGCAAAGAGAAGATGGAAGTGAAGCTTCACACCGTTAATCCTGAGGTCAACCGCGCGGTTCGCGAATTTGCTGCAGAACGCTTGATCGAGGCCGTGAAAATTGCGGAGAAGCATGCGCGCCAGGATGCGATCGATGCGATCAATGACGATGCCGTTACTTTCTTTGAGCAAGAGTACATAGAGTCTCCTGAGCTCTTGGATGACGTCAAAGAAGTACTGCACGATATTGTCAAGGAAGAAGTGCGCCGCCTGATTACGCACGATAAAGTACGTCCGGACGGACGTAAATTGAACGAAATTCGTCCGATCGAATGCGATATCAATTTGCTCCCTCGTACACATGGTTCCGGTTTGTTTACCCGCGGCCAGACTCAGGCCCTCAGCGTTTGTACCCTGGGCGCACTTGGGGATGTACAAATTCTCGACGGTATCGATCTGGAAGAAACCAAGCGTTTCATGCATCATTACAACTTCCCGCCGTTCAGCGTAGGCGAAGCTCGTCCGCTGCGCGCTCCGGGACGCCGCGAAATCGGTCATGGCGCTTTGGGCGAACGAGCATTGTCCAAGGTTATTCCGTCTGAAACCGAGTTCCCGTACACGATCCGCCTTGTATCGGAAGTGCTGGAATCCAACGGTTCCACTTCGCAGGCAAGTATTTGCGCAAGTACGCTTGCCATGATGGATGCGGGTGTGCCGATCAAAGCGCCGGTAGCCGGTGTGGCGATGGGGCTCATCAAGGACAAGCATCATGTATCCATTCTGACAGATATTCAGGGGATGGAAGATCACCTGGGCGACATGGACTTTAAAGTAGCCGGAACCCGCGAGGGCGTAACGGCCATCCAGATGGATATCAAGATTGACGGTATCGACCGCCAAATTTTGACCGATGCTTTGGAGCAGGCCAAAGAAGGCAGAATGTTCATTTTGTCCAAAATGATGGAAGTGATCGACAAGCCGAAGGAGAACCTTTCCCCGTATGCGCCTAAAATTTTGGTTATGCAGATCAATCCGGACAAGATCCGCGACGTGATCGGGGCGGGGGGCAAAATCATCAACAAGATTATCGAGGATACCGGCGTAAAGATCGACATCGAGCAGGACGGCCGCGTGTTTATTGCTTCCTCGAATCCTGAAATGAACGAGAAGGCGCGCTCCATTATCGAAGGGATCGTCAAAGAAGTTGTCGTTGGCGAAATTTATACGGGTACCGTGAAACGGATCGAGAAATTCGGCGCGTTTGTAGAAGTGCTGCCAGGCAAGGACGGTCTGGTTCACATTTCCCAGTTGTCTACGGAACGTGTAGGCAAAGTGGAAGATGTCGTTGCGATTGGTGATGTCATTACGGTGAAAGTGACTGAAATCGATCAGCAGGGCCGCATCAACCTTTCGCGCAAAGCGGTTCTGACCGCCGAAACCGTGAAGCAGGACTAACCCTATATAATCGATCTAAGATGAATAACCGTAAGGCGTAAAAGAGGCAGAACGAAGATTCTGGCTCTTTTTTAATCTTTTGCTAGATGCGTCTCTTTGTATTTCTCCAAAATGGCATCCTCTCTTTCACTCATAAACGGGGCTTTTCCTACATAAAAATGGGACATACCGGGTGAAAGGGAGAATGATCCGTGAGAAGGAATAGAACGAAAGCGGTGATCATCCTGGCAGGAATAAGTACGGTGCTTCTGCTTGGAGAATGGAGCGGCGTAACTGAATTTGTTCAAAGCGGCGAGCTGTCCCGCCAGGAAACGCGGTCAGTCACAGCATTAAGCGGCAATATCGGAGCGGAAGGGGACAACAATCTGCTGGATGAGATCAAAAGACAGGCGGACAAGCTGAATGAGAAACCGGTGGACGCCGTAATCGACAGAGTCTGGAAAGCGATACCCGGCTACAATGGCCGGGAAGTTGATGTGGAAGCGACTTATTTGAAGACGATGGAGATGCGGCAAAAATCGAAAACGAACCCGGAGCAAGTTCCGATTGCTTACGTCTACCGGGAAACGAAACCGGCAAGATCCCTCAAGGATCTTGGACCACAGCCGATTTACCGCGGCAATCCGCATAAACAAATGGCGGCCATTATGATCAATGTGGCCTGGGGCAACGAGTACATAGAACCGATGCTGGATACGCTGGATGAGGAAGGAGTCAAAGCTACCTTTTTCCTCGATGGAAGCTGGCTAAAGAAATACCCCGAAGTGGCCAAGGAAATCCAGAAAAGAGGCCATCAGTTGGAGAACCATGCCTATTCCCACCCTAATATGAGCCGGCTCGGCACCGAACGGGCAACGCTTGAAATTTCAAAAACGAAGCAGCTTCTCAAGGATACGCTTGGTGTGGACAATACCTGGTTTGCTCCGCCTTCCGGTGATTTCAATCAGCGAACTGTGGAAATTGCCGCAAGCCAGGGGCTTAAGACCGTGCTATGGACAGTCGATACGGTGGACTGGAAAAACCCCGACCCCTCTTCGGTCGTCGCCAAAATTGCCCAAAAGGCAGGGCCGGGATCGCTCATTCTCATGCATCCTACCGCCTCTTCCAAGCAAGCGCTTAAAGGGATTATCCAGGCTCTGAAGCAAAAAGGGCTAAAGGTCGGAACAGTGGAAGAAACGCTTTCCCAGGGCAGGGTCGATATCGACAGTTGAGGACGTTGCCTTTTTTTGATAATATCAGTAAGACTCGGAGCAAAAGCGGGCACAGATCTGTCTTGGCTTCGTCTAAAGCCATAATCAAGTAATTTTAAAGAGATTGCCGTAATGACAAAAACGGCATGGTACTCTAGGAGGTCCTTTCGTGATTAGAACGCAGCTGAAAAATGGCCTGAGGATCGTAATGGAGAAGATACCGACCTTCCGTTCCGTTTCCTTCGGCATTTGGGTAAAAACAGGCTCACGCAACGAGAAGATGGAAGAGAACGGGATCTCTCATTTTATCGAGCATATGCTGTTCAAAGGAACGGAGCGATTTACGGCCAAAGAAATTGCCGAACAGTTTGATGCAATCGGCGGCAATGTCAATGCTTTTACCTCAAAGGAATATACCTGCTATTATGCCAAGGTGCTGGATGAGCATCTGGAGATTACGATGGATATTCTTGCCGATATGTTCTTTCGTTCCAAGTTTGAAGAAGAAGAGCTGCACAAGGAGAAAAATGTAATTCTCGAAGAAATTTCGATGTACGAGGATACGCCTGATGATATGGTGCATGATCTGCTCGCGGAGGCAGCTTACGGCAGCCATCCTCTGGCCTATCCGATTCTGGGGACTGAAGAGCGGCTGCAGACTATGGATTCCGCAAAGCTTCACAGCTACATGAAGGAGCACTATACCCTGCCCAATACGGTCATCAGCATTGCAGGAAACTTTGATGATGGAATATTGGAACTGCTTGAGCGCTACTTTGGCGAGTTTGAGCTGACAGGGAACGAACAGCAGCTGGCGGCGCCGGAATTTGCAGGGGATCTTCGTTTTTACCGTAAAAAAACGGAGCAGAATCACATCTGCATGACGTTTCCGGGACTGCGAACGGGCGACGAGAAGCAGTATGCGATGGTTCTATTGAACAATGCGCTTGGCGGAGGTATGAGTTCGAGGCTGTTCCAGGAAATCCGCGAGAAGCGAGGCCTTGCGTATTCCGTCTATTCTTACCACAGTTCTTTTGCCGATAGCGGATTGTTCACCGTATATGCGGGTACGGCCCCCAAGCAGACAAAAGAGGTTCTGGAGCTGACGCAGGAGCTGCTGTTTGAGGTCAGAGAGAAGGGACTGACCGAAAGCGAGCTGCGCAAGGGCAAGGAACAGCTGAAGGGAAGCTTGATTCTGGGTTCCGAAAGCACGGGCAGCCGGATGAACCGTCTTGGCAAAAACGAGCTTATGCTGGGCAAACACTACAGCCTTGACGAGATAACAAGCCGTATTGAAGCGGTTCAAATGGAAGATATCGAAGATGTGCTTTCCCGCATGTTCCAGAAGCCGTATGCGCTGGCTATGGTTGGATCTTCGGATCGGGCAATATCAGGATTAAGGAGAGATGAACTTGTCGTATCTGGTACAAATTAACCGCCTGCCGGGCAATGAGGATATTGAGCTTCCGCGCAAAATGTCCGAGCTTGCCTCCGGCTTTGATCTTTATGCCGCCGTTGAGGAAGAGGTCGTACTCATGCCCGGTGAGCGAAAATTGATTCCGACCGGCTTTGCGATTGCCATGCCGGCGGGACTCGAGGCGCAAATCCGGCCGCGGAGCGGGCTTGCGTTCAAGTTCGGCATTACCTGCCTGAACACGCCGGGAACGATCGATGCCGATTATCGCGGCGAGATCAAGGTGCTGCTCATTAATTTGGGGCAGGAGCCGTTCGCTATCAAGCGGAACGAGCGGATTGCCCAAATGGTGTTCCAGATTGTTCCCGAAGTTGAACTTAAGCAGGTGGACCGTTTGAGCGAAACCGTACGCGGCGCAGGCGGATTTGGACATACCGGCCGTCATTAACCGAATAAAGCGGAGCTATAAGCCCGTACACGCTTTACTGAACTGAACGGTTCTTGGCGTGTGCGGGCTTTTCCTTATACCCAAATACGAAAGGCGCTGTTTTTCCGGGGCGTTTCACCCCTTCACAAACACCTGCATAAGATGACTCTATAAAAGTTTGTTTTGAAGGGAGTGACATCCTATAATGCTAACCGGACTGACGATTGTATTTCTGGGTGGGGACGCACGGCATCTGGAAATCATCGGAAAGTGTACGGAAATGGATGCAACAGTGAAAGTTGCAGGTTACGATCAGTTAAAGCAGCCGCTCCCGGGGGTGTCACAGGAAAAACTGACGTCCGACTTGCTGGGGGAAGCGGATGTTTTGATTTTGCCTGTCGTTGGCTGTGATGAAAATGGCGTAGTAAGTACGTCGTTCTCTGAAGATAAGCTGGTTCTGCGGGAGGAACATGTCGCGGCGCTTCCCAAGCATGCACTGATCTACACGGGTTTGGCAAAGCCTTACCTGATTAAACTGTGCGAAAAGTACAATTTGAAGCTAAATCAGGTGCTTGACCGGGATGAAGTGGCTATTTACAATTCCATACCGTCCGCAGAAGGCGCGTTAATGATCGCGATGCAGAATACGGATATCACCATTCATGGATCATCCTGCTCCGTTCTTGGCATGGGCAGAACCGGCTTTACAATGGCAAAAACTCTGCAGGGCATTGGAGCGCATGTCAGGGTGGGCGTAAGGCGCAAGGATCATTTTGCAAGGGCTGAGGAGATGGGCTGGAAGCCTTTCCTGACAACGGATTTGGCCGATGAGGTGAGCGGCATTGACTTGATTTTTAACACAATTCCGACTATGATTATCACAGCGCAAGTCATATCTAAATTATCCCCGAAGGCGGTCATTGTCGACCTTGCTTCTGCACCTGGCGGTACGGATTTCCGTTTCGCCGAAAAGCGTGGAATCAAGGCAATACTGGCGCCCGGTTTACCCGGAATTGTCGCTCCCAGAACGGCTGGAATGATCATGGCAAATTGTATTTGTCAGTCGGTGCTTGAGGAGTTTAAGACACGGGGGGATGAACAGTGAATTTTGAAGGTAAAACCGTTGGCTACGCGTTGACAGGGTCTCACTGCACGCTTGAAGAGGTAATTGGGCAAATCCAGCGCTTTGTGGACGCCGGCGCTAACGTCATTCCGATAGCTTCGCAATCGGTAATGACTACAGATACGAGATTTGGCAAATCGGAAGAATGGCAAAATCAGTTGAAAGAAATAACAGGGAATGATATTATTTCTTCAATTGTAGATGCAGAACCGCTTGGGCCTTCCGGCAAGTTGAATGTACTTGTCGTTGCCCCCTGCACTGGCAATACGACAAGCAAGCTGGCGAACGCGATGACAGACGGTCCTGTACTGATGGCTGCCAAAGCGATGCTTCGAAACCATAAGCCCGTCGTGCTTGCGATTTCGACGAACGATGGACTTGGGCTGAATGCCGCTAATATCGCCAAACTTCTTGTGGCCAAGAACATTTATTTTGTGCCTTTCGGACAGGACAATCCGGTCGGTAAGCCGAATTCGCTGGTTGCCGATATGAACCTGATTCCTGAAGCCTGCTATGCCGCACTAGAGGGCAAACAGCTTCAGCCGCTCATTGTTCAGCGCGTCCATTGAGGCTGAGATTATAGAGCAGTAATAGCTTTTTTTATTCTATAAGTCATTGCCACGTGTTGTTCTTGACGATCCGGATCAGCAATCTTATCCGCTATGCTCCTTAAGGGAGCCGCTTGGAACGCCGTTCAAATAGCCGAACAGATCGTTGCCCAATTCATAGTTCACTCATTAAACGTGACCGGCCGAGCAATCGGCCGTCTTTTCTTGAACTATAGAAAAGTATATGTGTAGTTCTATGCTATTTTATAGTTCTTGCAGAAACGTGCGTGTTTAAAAGGCTGCTTTGCCGTTTCTGCTTGATCGTCTGTATATACTGAAATGCATTTATACTCCGTTCGGGGTTGTTTTGCACTTATTACTGGAGGGTTATCCATGCGTATTTTGGTGCAAAAATTCGGCGGCACTTCACTTGCAACGCCGGAAGCCAGGGAACATGTTATCAAGCACATTGAGAGAGAGCTGGCAGAGGGCTGCCGACTGGTTGTTGTTGTATCTGCCATGGGACGCAAAGGCGATCCATATGCAACGGATACGCTGCTTGACTGGGCGGCTTCTCATGGCAACGCTCTCCCGCCGCGTGAAAAGGATTTACTGCTGTGCTGCGGTGAAATTATATCGGCTGCGACATTGTGCAGCTTACTGGAAGCCAGATCCATTTCTTCGGTCGTGCTGACCGGAGCCCAGGCCGGCTTCAGAACCGATGACCATTTCGGCAACGCGCGCATCCTTGACGTCGTACCGGACCGGATATTCAAGGAACTTAAGGACAAGGACGTCGTGATTGTGACCGGTTTTCAGGGGATCAGCGAAAAGGGCGATTTCACGACCCTTGGCAGGGGCGGCAGCGATACTTCGGCAACGGCGCTTGGAGCCGCGCTGCATGCGGAAATGGTTGATATTTATACGGACGTCAACGGGATATTGACCGCGGATCCGAGACTTGTTGAAGACGCAAGACCTCTTCCTTATGTCAGTTATGCGGAAATTTGCAATATGGCTCACCAAGGGGCCAAAGTCATTCATCCCAGAGCCGTGGAAATTGCCATGCAGTCCGGCATTCCGGTGCGGGTCAGATCTACTTTCAGCGAAGGCAAAGGCACCTTGGTAGCCAATCCGGAAGGGTTCAAGGATGTGCAGAATGGTATTATTGACCGCTATGTCACAGGCATCGCCTATGTAGGGAATGTGACTCAGATTACGGTCGAGTCGGATGAAGGAAGCCATCATCTCCAGCTGCAGGTATTTAAAACTATGGCTGCGAACGATATCAGTGTAGACTTTATTAATGTAACCCCGGCAGGGGTAGTCTATACCGTGTTTGATTTCGAAGCTTCAAGAGCGCTCGACAGACTGAGGGAGCTCGGACTGCATCCAAAAGCGCTCAGCGGCTGCGCAAAGGTCTCGGTTATAGGCGGAGGCATTAACGGCGTTCCGGGCATTATGGCTAAAATCGTCGAAGCGCTCGCGGAGAAGGACATTTCGATTCTGCAATCGGCAGATTCCAACACGACGATTTGGGTCCTTGTCCATAAACAGGATATGGTTCAAGCGCTTAGGGCGCTGCATAAAAAATTTGAACTTCACATTTGAAAATAACGGATCAATCCGGTTTCAGGATGCAGCAAAGACTTTATTACGATTTAGGAGGGCTTAATGTGGATTTCGGAAGATTAGCTACAGCTATGGTCACGCCGTTTGATGAGAACAGGCAAATTGATTGGGACCAAACTGCAAAACTTATAGATTATTTAATTGACAACCAGAAATCCGATACGCTCGTAGTCAGCGGAACGACGGGGGAGTCGCCGACGTTAACACTGGAGGAGAAGCTGCATTTGTTTGATTTTGCGGTGAAGCATGCGGCCGGCCGCTGCAAGATTATAGCCGGCACAGGAAGCAATTCGACCTATGCATCAATCCAGTTGACAAAGGAAGCGGAAAAACTGGGTGTTGACGGGGCCCTTCTTGTCGTTCCTTACTACAATAAACCGAATCAGGAAGGTCTTTACCGTCATTTTGAAGCCATCGCAACATCCACTCCGCTTCCGATTATGCTTTATAATGTACCGGGTCGAACCGTAGTCAACATGAACGCAGAGACAACGCTTCGGCTGGCGCAGCTCCACAATGTGGTGGCAGTCAAGGAATGCGCTTCACTGGAACAGGTGGCGACAATAGCCGCTTCTGCCCCGGCTCATTTCAAGGTATACTCGGGCGATGATTCCTCGGGGCTGCCCGCGCTGGCGGTCGGCGCTTACGGAATCGTCAGCGTAGCAAGCCATGTGGCGGGAGCGCAAATGAAGGAAATGATTACGGCTCATTTAGAAGGCAAGGCAGCAGACGCGGCGAAATTGCATCAGAAGCTGCTGCCGCTTTTCAAAGGCATGTTCGTAGTCCCGAACCCGGTCGCCGTCAAATTTGCATTGAATGAACTTGGGATCAACGTCGGATCTGTCCGGCTTCCACTCCTGGAAGCGACCGAAGCGGAACAGGCATTTATCCGCTCGCTGCTTTAAACAACCAGGTACTTTGTAAGAGTACCGAAACCGATGCTCCTTTTTAGGACATCGGTTTTTTGATGTATTTAGGGGTTTATGGCCCCGCTAAGCTGCTAAGCTGATCGGCAACTTTGCGGGGATTATTTTGCATGGTGAGAAGGTATGTTATTAAGGTGCAGAGCACCTGACTTGTTTTTTGACAAAATAATCATGTATAATGATTTCAAGTGACTGGGTGCGGTATATTTTAGAAATTTAATAAAGAACAAACTTCCAAAGAAAAGTTCTTCATGCGCATTGGGGCCGCCGGCAGCGGAAGTTTATTCTTCAATTGCGGCTATGATGTCTTTTAGGGAAGTAAGTCCTTTCTTAATATCGATAACACAAAATACGACGTCCAAAATTATAGGAGGGTTAGATTGTCTTGTCCAAAAAAAATAATAATGATAAACTAAGCATCTTCGCGCTCGGCGGCGTTGCCGAAATCGGGAAGAACATGTATGTAATCCAGTATGCCAATGACATCGTAGTCATTGATGCAGGTCTTAAATTTCCTGAAGAGGACATGCTGGGCATTGATATCGTCATTCCCGACATCACTTACCTGACGGAGAACCGTGACAAAGTAAGAGGCATTGTCCTTACCCACGGACACGAGGACCATATTGGCGGTCTTCCGTATGTTCTGAAGAACTTGAACGTACCTGTTTACGGAACGAAGCTGACGCTCGGCCTCGTTGAGAACAAATTGAAAGAAGCAAATCTGCTTGGCGATACGAAACGGATTTTGATCCATGCGGATTCGGAAATACAGCTTGGAAGCACTCTTAAAGCCACATTTTTCAAAACAAACCACAGCATCCCGGATTCCGTCGGCGTATGCATCGAAACACCTGAAGGAAATGTGGTGCATACCGGCGACTTTAAGTTCGACCATACCCCTGTCAACGATCAGTTCGCTGATCTGCAGCGGATGGCGGAAATCGGAAGCAAAGGCGTTCTCGCTCTGTTGTCCGACAGCACGAATGCTGAGAAACCCGGTTTTACCCCGTCTGAGAAAAATGTCGGCGGCGTGCTTGATGACATTTTCAGCAAGGCGGATCAACGTGTCGTTGTGGCAACTTTTGCATCCAATGTCCATCGTATCCAGCAGGTTATGGATGCGGCTTATACCACTGGGCGCAAAGTAACCATCATTGGACGCAGTATGGTGAACGTTGTTGGAATCGCAGCCGACCTTGGCTATTTGAATGTTCCTGACGGCCTAATCATTGAGCCTGAAGAGGTAAACAAAATGGCGGCAGACCGGGTCGTTATTTTGTGCACAGGCTCGCAGGGGGAACCGATGTCAGCGTTGACCCGGATGGCGCGTTCCACCCATCGCAAAGTGGATATCCTTCCGGGAGATACCGTTATTATTGCGGCTACACCGGTACCGGGAAATGAAAAATATGTTGGCCGTACGATTGACGAATTGTTCCGCCTTGGCGCTAATGTAATATACAGCGGTTCCAATTCCGGCGTTCACGTATCGGGTCACGGCAGCCAGGAAGAGCTGAAGCTGATGCTTAACCTGATGAAACCGAAATATTTCATCCCGATTCACGGTGAATACCGGATGCTTCGCAAACATGCACAGCTTGGCGAAAGCGTAGGAGTCGATCGCGATAATATTTTCCTTGTGGATATTGGAGATGTGGTAGAGATTCAGAACGGTGCGGCTCGCAAGGCCGGCAAGGTTCCGGCAGGCAATGTGCTGATTGACGGACTTGGCGTAGGCGACGTAGGCAATATCGTGCTCCGCGACCGCAAGCTGCTGAGCCAGGACGGTATTCTCGTAGTCGTTGTTACCTTAAGCAAGCAGGATGGGAAAATCGTCTCGGGTCCGGATATCATTTCCAGAGGTTTTGTTTACGTTCGGGAATCGGAAGGGCTGCTGGATGAAGCAAATCGCATTGTAAGCAGCACTCTTGAGAAGCTCATGAGCGAGAAAGTGAACGAATGGGCTTCGCTCAAGACAAACGTCAAAGACGCCTTGGGCCGTTTCCTTTACGAGCAGACGCGCCGCAGACCGATGATTCTTCCGATTATCATGGAAGTGTAACCGTAAGCCGAAATCGGCTTAACTATAAACCAGGCACACAGTCGCCTCTTCTTGCCAAAGCGGAACATTGGACGGTTCCCCTTTGGAAGAAGAGGCTTTTCGCATTTGAAGGAGGCGTGAATAGAGGATCTCCATTTGTCGGTATACTACTTCGTGTTGACTGCGACTGTACCGTTAGAGTACAAAGCGGAAAGGAATGAGAACATGAACGAACAACCAGACAAGCAGAAGCCGGAAAATGATCCGCCAGGGCCTCAAGCCCCCGCTCCCAATCCAGCCGGACCCGGGCACGGGGATATTCCGCCTACCGCTGAATATATTCAGCAATTCGGGCAGACCGCCGTTCCTACAGCCGAAACTTCCAATATATATTGCCTGACCATCATCGGCCAAATTGAAGGGCATTTGGTGCTTCCGCCTCAAAACAAGACGACCAAATACGAGCATCTGATTCCCCAGCTTGTAGCCGCAGAGCAAAGTCCGAAAATCGAGGGCATCCTGATTATGCTGAATACGGTTGGCGGAGATGTGGAAGCGGGACTGGCCATTGCCGAAATGATCGCGTCTCTGAGCAAGCCAACCGTAACGGTTGTCATAGGCGGAGGCCACAGCATCGGGGTGCCGATCGCGGTTTCATCCGATTATTCGCTAATTGCGGAGAGCGCTACGATGACCATTCACCCGATTCGTATGACCGGTCTGGTGATTGGCGTTCCGCAAACCTTTGAGTATATTGAGAAGATGCAGGAACGCGTCGTGAAATTTGTGACCAGGCATTCAGCGATTTCCGAGGAAAAATTTAAAGAGCTGATGTTTAAGACCGGCGAGTTGAACCGGGATATCGGGACAGCCGTAGGCGGAGCGGATGCCGTAAAACATGGCCTCATTGACGCGATCGGCGGGATTGGCGAAGCCATGGTGAAGCTGAATGGGATGATTCAGGCGAAAAAGACTGCCGCGGCAGAAGGAGGTATACCCCAGTGAGCATCTATACGATTATGCCGGATGAAGCGCTTTGGGATGGTTATGAAGCCCAGGAAAGCTATACTGAGCTTGAAATCAACGGCGTGCTGCTTCAGGTGCGGATTGAACCGGATCACAGGGCAACGATCGTTCGTCTGCTCCGCTGCGGACTTGAAGATTATTTGAATCCGGCTTACGCGCCGGGAAATGAAATCCGGTTTATTCCTTGCCTGATGAAACCAAGACCGCAATAACCGCCCTTGAATCCCCTAGGTAGCCTCCAGAGAATATGGTATAATATTCATCTGGGGGTGTTCCTTGTGGCTGGTAAGAGACGCAAAAAGAAGAAAACAGCATTAACCAAAACATTAAAGTATGAAATATACGGGATCATCCTGATTACACTGTCCATAATCGCTTTGTCCGGAGAAGCGGCAGTCGGAAGGTCTCTTTCCAAAATGGCTGCTCTGCTGCTGGGGAAATTTTATTTTGTGATACCGCTTGTCGGCATTTATGTAGGGCTTGCCGTCATGATTCATCGTCGCTGGCCTAACAGGTGGAGCAGCAGAAAGAGCGGCATCCTGCTTGCCGTCCTCTCGTTCGCACTCATGAGCACCATTTCGGCCATGGAGCTGAAGCTGGTTCCCATCAGCGCTCTGACTCCAAATCACATATTCAATCAAATCCGCCTCGATCTGCAGCACGCGCTCAGCCTGCCTGGTTATGGCGGAGCTGTTTCCATTTTTAATCTGGATATAAGCGGCGGATACATAGGCGCTGCCCAATTCGCCTTGCTGTGCATGCTTTTCGGCCTAACCGGCAGCAAGCTCATTTTGATTGTGATGTTTGCAATCAGTTTTATGCTTATTACGAACTTGTCGTTTGTAGAACTGGGAAGAATTGTTCGAACCCGTATCGTGAATTTGGGCGAGCAGGCTTCGCGCAAATGGCGGATGTTTAGAGCCGTTCCGGCTGGCCAAAAGAGCGGAAAGCCTAAACCCGTTTCAGCGGATGATGATGACGAAGACGATGATGATGATTTTCATAATCCGGATGTTTCGGAGAATAAAGGTCCTTCATCCAAAGCAAAAACGCCTGTATTCTTCCAGCTTCTGGGCTTCAAAAACAAAGAAAAGCAGCTGCCTGAAGAAGATGAGGAGCAGCCTGCGGACGACATTATTGTAGCAGGAAGCCCCGTAAACTGGAATGAGGTCAGTTATACCGGGACCGGTCAGTCGGACGATGCTGCGGACCGCTTGGACCAGCCTGAAGACAGAAGACTGATTATTCGTGACTTTTTTGACCAGATTCAGACGGAGAACCGCGTCCCGGACGAAGAGCCTGATGATGCGTTAGAAGCAGCAGATGCGGCAGGTCCGAAAGACAAGCCAAGAGAACTGTATAAAGACAGCAGCGAAAATGTTAGCGAGCATGAGCTTGGAGATCACGGTTCTGCTTCAGGGAGCAATGAAGATCCTTCTTTAGCGGGATCGCAGCATGCAAGTTCCCCCGATGCTTTGGGCGAATCCTTGGAAAATATCGAAGCAGAGCCGCCTAAGCCGCAGCCAAAACCCTACAGGCTTCCTTCCTTCCGGCTGCTGGCCAAGCCAAATAATGGAGGCAAGTCTGGCGATCAGGCAGACTATATGAGTACGGCGCGCAAGCTTGAAGCTACGCTCGAAAGCTTCGGGGTAAGGGCCAGAGTGCTTGAGGTTGTACGCGGTCCGGCTGTTACGCGTTATGAAATTCAGCCCGATATCGGGGTCAAGGTCAGCCGGATTGTCAACCTGACGGATGATATCGCATTGGCTCTGGCAGCCAAGGATATCCGGATGGAGGCGCCGATTCCGGGGAAGTCCGCTATCGGTATTGAGGTGCCGAACAACGAGGTTTCGGTTGTAACGATGCGCGAAGTTATGGAAACCCCAACGTTTCAGGAAGCGGAATCGAAATTAACGATAGCGTTTGGCCGCGATATTTCGGGTCAGACCATTATAGGCAACTTGGCCAAGATGCCCCATCTTTTGGTCGCCGGAGCGACCGGATCAGGCAAATCGGTATGCATAAACGGGATTATTACCAGCATTTTATTTAAAGCCAAGCCGGATGAAGTCAAATTCATGATGGTCGACCCGAAAATGGTGGAGCTCAATGTTTATAATGGCATACCTCACTTGCTTACGCCGGTTGTTACCGATCCGAAGCGGGCGTCGCTGGCGCTGAAGAAAATCGTTGTCGAAATGGAGAAGCGGTACGAGAAATTTTCCAAATCGGGAACGCGCAATATAGAAGGCTATAACAAACTGATGAAAGAGAATCCGGAAGCGCTGCTGCCTTACATCGTTGTTATTGTGGACGAGCTGGCCGATTTGATGATGGTGGCCGCTGGTGACGTAGAGGATGCGATTGCCAGACTTGCCCAAATGGCCCGGGCAGCCGGCATCCACTTGATTATCGCTACGCAGCGGCCTTCTGTGGACGTCATTACAGGCGTCATCAAGGCGAACATTCCTTCCCGGATCGCCTTCGGCGTGTCATCGCAGGTGGATTCCCGCACCATTCTGGATATGGCCGGAGCGGAGAAGCTGCTGGGACGCGGCGATATGCTGTTTATGCCGATGGGAGCTTCTAAGCCGGTACGGGTACAGGGAGCCTTCATGAGCGATCAGGAAGTAGAGACGATTGTGCATTATGTAAGCGGACAAGGTCAGGCGGAATACGACGAAAGCCTTGTGCCTGAAGTCGACGAATCCCAGCAGGAGCATGAGGAAGTGCTGGATGAACTCTACGACCAGGCCGTTCAGATTATTTTGGAAGCCAAACAGGCGTCCGTATCGCTGCTGCAGCGCAGAATGCGGGTCGGGTATACGCGGGCAGCCCGGCTGATCGACTCGATGGAAGCGAGAGGGGTCGTCGGGCCTTACGAAGGGAGCAAGCCCAGAGAAGTGCTGCTGTCGATGGAACAATATCGGCAGAGCCGCATCAGTTCCTAAATATACAGTAAGTAACAAACCGTTTCGCCGGTGGCGGAACGGTTTTTTGCTGAACGGGATTGGAATGAAAAACCGTCATGCAGTTGGCCTAGATTCCAGAAAAGTTCCTTTACTTTTACGGGTATTGTAGCGGTGCTACTTGCCGTTGTTGTCTTGTTCAAAAGATGCATAGGAAAGGAAGCCGGTTCGCATACTAATGTTACCCACACTTGGTTAAATCACAGAGAAAGGTAGAGCTAAAGCGTATGATAAACTCAAGAAACTGGATTACAGCCGGTTTAATGGTTGTTCTGATCGGTATGGTTTTGGGATCGCTATTTTTCCGTGAGCCTTCGGCTTCACCGGAACAGAAGGCACAACCGGAAAACAAGCTGACTGAACCTGTATTCACCTCTCAGGTTATGCATACCGGTGCATTCGGTCAGGATGTATATGAGCTGCAAGGCCGTTTGGAATATCTTGGTTTTTATAAAGGCAAGCTGGATAGTCACTACGGCATTGAAACCCGGAATGCCGTTTATAACTTCCAGAAAAAATTTGGCATGAAGGCTGACGGGGTAGCCGGCTCCAAAACGAAGCTTAAGCTGTACAACGCGACCAAAAACTGGAGACCGAAAGCATCTTCGTATAATCCGAATCCGAACCAAACTGCGGGCGCTGCCAGGACAGCAAAAGCTGCACCAGAAAGAACGAATGAAGCTTTAGATTCGGCCAATCCGATGGGACTTACCGATAACGATCTCAGGATTATGGCTAATGCCGTAAACGGGGAAGCCCGTGGCGAACCGTTTGAAGGACAAGTAGCGGTGGCTGCCGTTATTCTGAACCGGGTAAGCTCTCCGAGTTTCCCCAACACAGTGTCGGGCGTTATTTTTCAACCGGGCGCTTTTACCGCCGTCGCCGATGGACAAATATGGCTTGAGCCAAACGAGTCGTCCAAAAAAGCGGTCCGCCAAGCGCTGAATGGTTGGGATCCTTCGGGAGGGTGTCTGTATTATTTCAACCCTGAGACAGCCACCTCGAAATGGATCTGGACCCGTCCTCAGGTTAAAACCATCGGAAGACATATTTTCTGCATGTAGCAGGCCTTAAAGCGGAGGCAGCCGAGATTCATCTTGGTTGCTTCTTTCCTGTGGATTGGTATAGAATGGAACTACATTTTGGAGGAAACAGGCAATATCAGTCTCTTGAAAAGGGGTTTTGACTCTTGACGACAACTTTGTTTGAACGGGGGCAGGTGAACCAAATCCGGATTCATGTGCTTCCAACCAAGCGTTTCAAAACTTTTGCAATCTCCTTGTATGCCGGTATCCCGCTCAGGGAAGATACGGTTACAACTACAGCCCTTACGCCGTTTGTGCTGCGAAGGGGAACAGTTTCATATCCGGAAACGACGCTTTTTCGTGAACAGCTTGAACATATGTACGGAGCCGGTTTTGGTTTTGACGTTTATAAGCGCGGAGATTATCAAATCGTGCATTTCCGCATGGATACCATTAACGATTCCTTTGTGCAGTCGGCGGATTCCTTGCTGGGGCAGTCTTTTGCCTTTTTGGGCGAAGCGGTTACCCGCCCGGTAACGGAAAGGAACGGTTTTCGTTCCTCCTACGTAAAAGCTGAAAAGGACAATGTCCGCAAGAAGCTCGAATCCATTATCAACGATAAAATCCGGTATGCTGCTGAACGGTGCATTGAGGAAATGTTCAAGGATGACGTTTATCGTCTTCATCCGCTTGGGCGCAGAGAGGAGCTAGAGTCCATTACGGAAGAAAGCCTGTATCAGGCTTATGGCAAGTGGCTTACGGATGTGCATCTGGATCTGTATGTAGTTGGGGATACAACGCTTGAAGAAGTATCTTCCCTTGTACAAAAGAACTTTAAGCTTGACCGGAAGAACTCACCTGAATACAGGGCGCAGAGCAGCGATTTCAGTCCAAAAGAAGCCCGCACCGTTGTCGAGCGGCTCGATATCAATCAGGGCAAGCTGAATATGGGCTTGCGCACGCCGATCATCTACGGCGACGACCGTTACGCCGCCGCATTGATGTATAGCGGTATTCTTGGAAGCTATCCGCATTCCAAACTGTTCGTCAACGTCCGGGAGAAGGCCAGCCTCGCTTATTATGCGGCTTCCAGGTACGATGGTCATAAAGGACTCACCACGATTCAATCGGGAATCGAGATCGCGAATTACGAAAAGGCGCTGAAGATTATCAAGGAGCAGCTTGAAAGTCTCCGGCAGGGTGAGATCAGCGATCTCGAAATGTCACAGACTAAAGCGATGATCCGCAATCAACTGCGTGAAATGCAGGATTCGGCTTTTGAGATGATCGCCTATGATTTCAATCGCGTGCTTTCGGGCAAAGATCGTCCCGCCGAAGAGCTGCTGTCCCAGGTGGAAGCTGTGACCAAGCAGGATGTGGTCGATGCCGCGCACACTTTCCATTTGGATACCATTTATTTTTTGACGGGCCGGAAGGAGGAATAGCCGGTGGAACAAATTACTTACGACAAACTGCAGGAAACGCTCTATCATGAGAAGATGGATAACGGGCTTGAAGTCTATGTGCTGCCTAAACCGGGATTTTCCAAAACCTATGCCACCTTTTCAACTAAATACGGATCGATCGATAATCATTTCAAGGTAGAGGGACAGGAAGGAATCAAGGTTCCCGACGGGATTGCTCATTTTCTGGAGCATAAAATGTTCGAGGAGCCGGAAGGCGATATTTTTTCAACTTTTGCGTCAAACGGCGCTTCCGCCAATGCTTTTACAAGCTTTAACCAGACGGTTTATCTGTTTTCGGCGACGGATCACGTTTATCAAAACCTGGAAACGTTGGTCAACTTTGTGCAGCACCCTTATTTTACAGACCAGAATGTGGAGAAAGAAAAAGGCATTATCGGGCAGGAAATCGGCATGTATCAGGACAATCCGGACTGGCGCGTTTATTTTGGGCTAATTGAAGCCTTGTACAAAGTACACCCGGTTCATATCGACATCGCCGGGACCGTAGAATCGATTGGCACCATTACGAAAGAGACGCTCTATACATGCTATAACGCCTTCTACCACCCAAGCAATATGCTTCTGTTTGTCGTTGGAGGAGTGGATCCAGAGAAGGTATTCACGCTCGTTCGCGACAATCAGAACAAGAAAAATTACCCGCCGCAAGGGCAAATTGAACGGATATTCAAGGACGAACCCGAGTCGGTTGCTGAGTCCAAAAAGGTTACGCATCTGCCTGTTTCGCTCCCCAAATGCCTGTTCGGATTTAAGGATACCCATTTGGGCTTTACCGGCGAACAATTGATACGGCGCGATCTGGTTACCAAGCTGATGCTCGATTTGCTGTTCGGCTCCAGTACAAAGCTGTACCAAAAGCTTTATGACCTCGAGCTGATCTCGGACAGCTTCGGGCATGAATATAACAGCGACCCGAATTATTCCTTCTCGGCGATTGGCGGAGATACGCGCGATCCCGATCTGCTAATTGCAACTATCAAGGAAGAAGTAGCCAAATTATCGGAGACGGGCTTTAGCCGTGAGGATTTTGAACGGGCCGTTAAGAAGAAAATCGGCGGCTTCCTCAGAATGATGAATTCGCCTGAAAATATCGCCCATGAATTTACGCGTTATCATTTCCGTGGGGGCGACTTATTTTCTGTAATCCAGATGTATGAGTCGATGACGCTGGAAGAAGTTAACGACAGACTGCGGGAACACGCAAACTGGAACCAGCTGGCTGTTTCGGTCGTGGTGAGTCCGAAGTGAATCAGGCTAACGGGAGAGAGAAGACAATCGGGGAAATGACCGTGCTTGTAACCGGAGCGAGCCGGGGAATCGGCGCTAAAATTGCGGAGCGTTTCGCCACGGTCGGCATGAATATTGTGATTCATTACGGCTCATCCCATGAAGCGGCAAATGAGGTCGCGAGAACCTGCATGGAGCTTGGAGCGAGAGTGCTTACCGTTTCAGCGGATCTGCGCAAGGGCGAGGAAATCCTGAGAATGCGGAGCAAGCTTGCGGATCATGGCCTGTTTCCCGACATTTTGGTCAATAATGCCGGGATTGCCAGGTACGGGATGCTCAGCGATGTGACGGAAGAAGAATGGGATGAAGTCATCGACGTCAATTTGAAGGGCGTATTTTTGTTCAGCCAGATTTTTATGCCCTATATGGTCAGCCAGCGCTATGGCAGAATCATTAACGTGTCCTCGATCTGGGGGATATCCGGCGCCTCCTGTGAAGTTGCATATTCCGCAGCGAAAGGCGGAGTGAACGCATTTACCAAAGCTCTGGCCAAGGAGCTTGCGCCATCCGGCGTCACCGTAAATGCGGTGGCTCCGGGGGCAGTTCATACCGATATGATGCAGGGCTTTTCACCTGAGGAAATCCGTCAGCTTGAGGAGGAAATCCCGGCAGGACGTCTGGCAACCGCTGATGAAATATCGTCGCTGGTTTATTTTTTGGCTTTGCCCGAATCGGGATATATTACCGGCCAGATTATCAGCCCGAACGGCGGATGGCTGACATAGTCCGAATGCGGGAAGGACAGGACCTGTAGTAGTTATAAAGTCGGGGTTATTTACCATACCTTTTGGATAAACGGCTTGAATAATCGGCCTCCGGAAATCACATATTACGACTGTTGATTAAATTCATTCGCTAAAGTGATAGGAGGAATGATCATGTCGTCGGTGCTGAGTAATTTCGACTCCTGGAAAAAGTTTCTCGGGGAGCGGGTCAAGCATGCGGAGAACGCCGGTCTGAGCGAAGAAACGATCGCCAATCTGGCCTATGAAATCGGGGGATTCCTTGACGATAAAGTGGATCCGAAGAACGAATCAAACCGGACTCTCAAAGAACTTTGGGATGTCGGTACCGATGAGGAGCGCAAGACGATCGCCCGCCTCATGGTAAAGTTAGCCAAAAAATACGCATGAGCAGCGACAGGAGCACCACATCCGGTCGTCTGAAACGCGAACCGATTTTACTTTGAAACGGTTGTTCGTTTTATGTGCGGCGGAGCTCCCGAAAGGGAGCTTTTCGTATGTCTTTAGGCAGATTTTCCCCCAAGCTTGCCTTTCAATTTCATTTTTTATATCATTAAAATTGACTGTGTTCATGATCGTGATAATGCATATTTCCATATCGAATAAGCAGGAAATCTGTTTAGAGTTGTCGAATGGTTCATGAAGGAAAGAAGAGGGTGTTTGACTTGAGTAAAAAGCAATGGTATCTGGAATATACAATACATAAGAACCGTCCGGGACTGTTAGGAGATATTGCCTCCATGCTGGGCATGCTGGAAGTCAATATACTGACCATTAACGGCGTTGAGGGAAAAACGCGGGGCATGCTGCTGGAAACGGATGATGAACGGAAAATCGAGCTTCTTGGAGAAATGCTTAGAACAGTGAGCAGTATCACGGTTTCCGCGCTTAGACATCCCAAGCTTGTCGATATATTAGCTGTCCGGCATGGCCGTTACATCGACCGTGATTCCGATGATTTGAAGACGTTCCGCTTTACCCGTGATGAGCTCGGGCTGCTTGTTGATTTTTTGGGGGAAGTATTCAAAAGGGAAGGACATCAGGTTATTGGTCTGCGCGGTATGCCAAGAGTTGGCAAGACCGAATCCATTATTGCGGGAAGCGTATGCGCTATGAAGCGCTGGACCTTTGTTTCCTCCACTCTGCTAAGACAAACAGTGCGGAGCCAACTGTCCGAGGATGAAAGCAATCCCGGGAATATTTTTATTATCGACGGAATTGTCAGTACGCTTCGCTCCAATGAAAAGCACCACCAGCTCCTTCAGAGCATTATGCAGATGCCGTCTACGAAAGTCATTGAGCATCCTGATGTTTTTATGCAGGAATCTGAATATAGTTATGACGATTTTGACATCATTATCGAATTGCGAAACAATCCGAATGAGGAAATCGTTTATGATACGTTTGTTACGGTTTACAACGAGGATGTATAACCAAGAAGCTTTGCCCATATTAAAGATCAGGAGGTGATGGTATGTCGGATCTGGGCCGGCAACTGAGAGAAGCGCGGATCGCGCGCGGCTTGACGCTGGAAGATGTACAGGAAATGACAAAAATTCGCAAAAGATATTTGGAGGCCATCGAGGCCGGTGATTATAAAGTCCTTCCCGGAAGCTTCTATGTTCGAGCTTTCATCAAAACCTATGCCGAAGCTGTTGGCGTCAGTTCGGATGAACTGCTAACAGAACACAAAAAGGATGTTCCCTCTCCTGACCCTGAACCTGTCATGGAGCCGGTTCTGCAGCGGCGAAGAACAAAGCCCGCATCGGAAAATAATTCGAAATGGCTCTCTACGGTTCTGATGTGGGCTTTTGCAGTCATTATTGTGGCTGTCATCTATCTGGTTGTCATAAATAGCAACAAGGGCGATAACAATAAGACTGCTGACCCGACTCCGGTAACCAGTGGGAGCGCGGCGAATCAGACGGCCGTGCCTGGAGGCAGTGCGGAAGCGAGCCCTGAGCCATCCGGCAGCGGGGCATCGGCTAATCCGAGTGAGTCAGGTGGAACGGAATCAGCGTCTCCTTCGCCATCCGCTTCGGGTGACGAGATAAATAGCAGCTCCCTGCCGCCTGTGACGGACGGAGTGACTGTTACGGAAAACGGCAGAAAAGGCAGTGCCGCAGTGTTCGATGTGCAAAGTCCTGACAATGCCCCGGTGCAGGTTCAAATCAATGCTTCCGGCCAAAGCTGGGTGGAAGTGCGCCGTGGAGACAGCAGCGGTGAAAAGCTTTTCTTTGACAACACTAAAGAAGGCGACGTACTCACTTACGATCTGGATAGCCAAGGGCTGTTCATTAAATCGGGCGCTTCCTCCAAGACGGTAATCACCGTCGGGGGACAAACCGTAGAGGACGGCCGGAATACATCCAAAATTCAGCTTAATCTGGCAGGTGCCGGAGACAGCTCGAGCAGCGAGACGACCACGCCGTAATGGCTGGAGTTGGAATAACCGTATTTGTTTAAAGATCAGGTGCTCTTTCGCTTTAGGCGAAGGGCGCCTGATTTTGCGTTATCCGTCGTTACTCGGCAACTTGAGGCTTTGGAAAATGGACTTAAGTGACTGTTTTTTCTATAATAAAAGAACCAATTCAGAGAAAAGGAATGTGATTCTATGGCTTCCGAAAATTCATTTGATATTGTCTCCAAAGTGGACATGCAGGAGCTGAATAATGCGATTCATCAGACAGAGCGCGAAATTGAGACGCGTTTTGATTTTAAGGGCAGCAAATGCAGCCTGACTTTGGAAAAGGATGCTCTCGTTGTTGTAGCGGATGACGATTACAAGCTGGGAGCGGTACTTGACATTTTGCAATCCAAAATGATCAAACGCGGGCTGCCGATCAAAAATCTGGATTACGGCAAAATCGAGCCCGCTTCGATGGGAACCGTCCGTCAGCGTGTGAAGCTGAAACAGGGAATCGATCAGGACACCGCCAAAAAAATTAATGTGCTGATCCGCGATTCCAAGCTGAAGGTTAAAAGTCAGATTCAGGGCGATCAAATTCGGGTAACCGGAAAAAGCCGGGATGACCTGCAATCGGTCATAGCATTATTGCGCAACTCGGACATTCCGCTCGATCTTCAGTTTGCGAATTATAAATAATGCGGGTACATAGCCTCCTTGCCAAGCCCTGATACACGCTTTTAGGAGGCCTCCTGCTCTTTGACTCTTGCCTGTGACGTATAATATACTTATTAGGATATATCTGGTTCATCTAGTCTGACATCCAATGGGGGAAACGTCGTGAACGACATATTGACAATTCTGGAAAGGCAGCAGAAAAGAAATCGGACTACCTGCGGGGAGGTTTATCTGTGAACTTGCCTAATAAAATCACATTATCCCGTATTTTTTTGATACCGTTGATGCTCGTTTTTCTTCTTATCGACGAAAAGCATTTTTATACGATGCAATGGGGAGTTTACAGCTTGCCCGTAAATCAACTGATTGCAGCTATATTGTTTATTGTTGCGGCAAGTACGGACGGGATTGACGGATATCTGGCCCGCAAGAACAATATGGTGACCAATCTGGGCAAGCTGCTGGACCCGCTCGCTGACAAGCTGCTTGTCGCAGCCGTCCTCATTTCGCTGGTAGCATTGGGCAAATGTGATGCTTGGATCGCCGTCGTTATTATCAGCCGCGAGTTCGCGGTAACCGGGCTTCGCGAGGTCGCCCTTCTGGACGGTTCCGTTATTGCGGCCAGCAAGTGGGGAAAAGCTAAGACATTTACGCAAATTGTGGCCATCAGCGCACTTATGCTTAACAATTTTCCGTTCGAATGGATGCATATCCCGTTCGACGATATTGCAATCTGGCTTGCCGCTATCATAACGATCTACTCTGGAATTGATTATTTTGTGAAGAACAAAAAAATTCTTTCCTTGTCCTAAGTGTACCTGTCTATAAAAATCGTTGAATATGAATTGAATATTATTGCAGTGAAGGGGACTGACACAGTTGAAAGCAGAGATTATTGCCGTTGGAACCGAGTTATTGCTCGGGCAAATTGTGAACAGTAACGCCCGGTATCTATCTCAGGAATTGGCGGCGCTCGGAATTGACACCTTTTTTCAAACAGTGGTGGGCGATAACATGGATCGATTGCAGCAGGCGATCAAAACGGCGCAGGACCGGGCGGATATTCTGCTATTTACCGGCGGACTTGGACCTACCCAGGATGATCTGACCAAGGATGCGGTAGCAGCTGTGCTGGGGCGTTCCCTGCACATTGACCGTCTGGCGATGGATCATGTGGAGCAGTTTTTCAAAGACCGTTCCCGGCCTATGACAGACAATAACAAGCGCCAGGCGCTTTCCATTGACGGAGCGGCTCCGCTGCCAAACCGGACCGGCCTTGCCATTGGCAATGCGCTGTCCGAAGACGGCAAATTTTACATACTTCTGCCCGGACCTCCCAAAGAAATGATTCCCATGTTCGAAGAAGAGGCAAAAACATGGATCATGCAGCATATTCTGACCGAGGAAAAGCCACTTTACTCCAAGATGCTTAAATTTGCCGGAATCGGCGAATCGGCGCTGGAGACGGAGCTGTTGGACCTGATCGAGGGCCAGACCGATCCTACTCTTGCCCCTTATGCGAAGGAAAGCGAAGTGACGGTGCGCATTTCGACGAAAGCGGCATCCGCTCAAGAAGCGATGGAGAGACTGGACGCGCTCGAAGCGACAATCCGGGACAGACTGCCTGAACATCTTTATGCAAGCGAGGATGTGCCGATCGAGAAAGTGATCATCGATATGATGACCTTGCATGGTCTTACCGTGGGCGTAGCCGAAAGCTGCACAGGGGGCCTGCTGATGCAGAATTTAACTTCGATTCCTGGCAGTTCTGCTGCATTTAAAGGCGGAATTGTTTGCTACTCCAATGAAATGAAGGAGAAGCTGCTGAATGTGCCCCATGACCTTCTGGAGGGAGAAGAGGCCCCGGGAGCCGTAAGCCAGGAAACTGCAGCGGTGCTTGCAGAGCAGGTCCGGATGATTATGGACGCGGATTTTGGCTTGTCGGTTACTGGAGTTGCAGGCCCTGGCTTCTCCGAGCGAAAGCCGGTGGGACTAGTCTACATCGGATTGTCAGAACGTGGAGGGCAGACCGCAACCTTCAAGCTGAATCTTAAAGGCAATCGGGAAGCGATCCGGACACGGTCGGCCAAAACGATTTTGTATCACCTGTGGAGACGGCTGAACGAGCGCACAGGCGTTTAGATTTTACACCCGCAATCATTCATTTTGCCATTCGGTGAATTATGGTTTATAATGGTTTTTAGCGGAAGAACCGCAGCAACTTCTTGTCAAGTTCGCTGCGGTTCTTTTTTATTGGAGGGTATACTTGATCATTCACTTCAGAGGAGAGTGATAGGTAAAAAAACGAATGTATGTTCGAAAAATGCTTGGCAAACGCTCCAAAACAAGGTATAATTGCACTAGTAAGAACAGTTAGAGATATTTATTCTTATAAGGATGTGAGCTGATTGTCAGATCGTCGTGCAGCGCTTGAAATGGCGCTTCGTCAAATAGAAAAGCAATTCGGTAAAGGTTCTATTATGAAGCTCGGGGAATCCACACATATGCAGGTGGAAATTGTTCCCAGCGGATCTTTGGCATTAGATATCGCACTTGGTACAGGAGGGTTTCCGCGCGGGCGGATTATTGAAGTATACGGACCGGAGTCTTCCGGTAAAACGACTGTAGCGCTTCATGCTATCGCAGAAGTTCAGAAGATTGGCGGACAAGCCGCTTTTATTGATGCGGAGCATGCTCTTGATCCATCTTATGCGGGCAAGCTCGGCGTAAATATTGATGAACTGCTTCTTTCCCAGCCGGATACGGGCGAGCAGGCGTTGGAAATTGCCGAAGCGCTTGTGCGGAGCGGCGCTGTAGATATCATTGTTATTGACTCGGTGGCTGCATTGGTGCCTAAAGCGGAAATTGAAGGAGAGATGGGTGACTCTCACGTCGGCCTTCAGGCAAGATTGATGTCGCAGGCTCTCCGCAAATTGTCGGGGGCCATCAGCAAATCCAAGACGATTGCGATCTTTATCAACCAGTTGCGCGAGAAAGTAGGCGTTATGTTTGGCAATCCGGAAACAACGCCGGGCGGCCGCGCTTTGAAATTCTATTCCACGGTTCGCCTTGACGTCCGTCGTGTCGAAACCATCAAGATGGGGAACGATATGGTGGGCAACCGTACACGGATTAAAATTGTGAAGAATAAGGTGGCTCCGCCGTTCAAGCAAGCGGAAATCGATATTATGTACGGTGAAGGGATCTCCAGGGAAGGCAGTATCATCGATATCGGAGTTGAGCTGGATATCGTGGACAAGAGCGGCGCATGGTATTCCTATAGCGGCGAACGTTTGGGACAGGGCCGTGAGAATGCGAAGCAATTTTTGAAAGAGCATAAGGAAGTTGCGAATGCGATCGAGCAGAAGATTCGTGAATCGAGCAATTTGTCTGCAGTCGTTCCTGTCGCTTCCTCGGAGGAACAAGAGGCCGACAGGCTGGAAGAGCAAGCGCTTTTCGAAGCAGAATAAGATATTTATTTTAAGCGCTCTGGTCTAACATATCAGAGCGCTTTTTTGGTATGAAATTGCGGTGATTGTCAAAGTTATAGAAGAGCGGGGTTAAAGGAATGGAGAAATGGCAAAACCGCTGGAGAGAGCCTGGATACAGGGAAGAAGACCCAGGGATGGCGGAGGAGTATGAGCAGTCCCTAGGTAACGGACTATCTTCATTTCCGGATCATCTGGAGCTCGAGATTACAAGCGTCAAGCAGCTTAAAGGACGAGGCAGCCGCCAACGCTACCGTATTTGCTTTGGCGAGCATTTCCTCGAAGTCCATGAAGATGTAATGATCAAATACAGGATGATTAAAGGAAGCGCCTTCACGAAAGATGAACTGGTTGAGATTGTCCAGGGGGATGAGAAGCAGAAGGCTTATGCCGCGGGACTCGCTTACCTGAGCCGAAAGCCGCGGACAAATTACGAAATTGCTCTCAAATTGAAGGAAAAGGGCTGGGAAGAAAGCCTGATTGAAGAGATAACAGACCGGCTGAAGTGCGAGGGCCTGATCGATGATGCGCAGTACGCGCTAGAATGGACTCAGCAGCGCGTTCAAAACCATGGAAAAGGAAAGCTATGGATCAGACAGGAACTGCGCCGGAAGGGCATCTCCAAGCCTTACATTGAGGCTGCGCTCGGCAATGTCAGTGAAGCGGAAGAATTTGAGACCGCCAGGCAGCTGGCCGAGAAACGCTTAAGCCGCTTATCCGGGAACAAGGCTGATCATAAACGCAAGATTGCCGCTTTTTTGATCCGGCGCGGGTACAGCGGGGCTGTCGCATCCCGAGTTGTCAGAAATTTGAATGTTAGCGAAAGCCTGGATCCGGATGAAGAAGATTTTGAAACGTGGATGTAATAATGGACGTTGCAACGTGTCATCGCTTGACAATTTCTTTGACTGAATAATAAAATGAACAAGAATCAGTATAGACAGAAGTCTCTTTTTCATTCCAAAAATGTGACCTCTATAAAGATTCTTATCGCACGTTACCGAGGGTGGCCAGACTGGCCGACGGGATACGTCGAACGCGCATGAAGCAGCATGTGCAGCTTATTGAATCGGCATGTTTATATCGATTCTTTGCATGATGATTATGTGAAACGTAATTTGACAACTGCACACTCCCAAGGAATACCTTGGAGAAAACAACGAGGAGGTGAAAGATATGCCCGTTTGGCTCTCGATCATTCTCGTTGTCGCCGCACTATTCTTTGGGTTCGGGATCGGATATTTTATCCGCAAATCTCTTGCAGAAGCTAAAATTTCCAGTGCAGAAGAAGCCGCGCTCCAGATTGTGGACAATGCGAGGAAAGAAGCAGAAGCACTGAAGAAAGAAACAGTTCTGGAGGCTAAAGATGAGATTCACAGACTCCGGACTGAAGCTGATAAAGACATTCGTGAACGTCGGAATGAATGCCAACGACAAGAAAGACGATTGTTGCAAAAAGAAGAGTCGCTGGATAAGAAACTGGAATCGTTAGAACGCAAAGAAGAACAGATGGCCGGCAAGGAGAAGAGAATTGAAGAAACACAGCAGCAAATCGAACTGCTGTACAAGAAACAGCTAGCCGAGCTGGAGCGGATTTCGAATCTTACGATGGAGGATGCCCGAACCATCATCCTGAACAATGTGGAGCAGGAAGTTCGCCATGAAACCGCTCAGATGATCAAAGATATTGAACAGCAGGCGAAGGAAGAAGCGGATAAGAAATCCCGCGAAATTATTACGCTGGCTATTCAGCGCTGTGCAGCCGATCACGTTGCGGAAACGACCGTATCGGTTGTTACATTGCCTAACGAAGAAATGAAAGGCCGGATTATCGGACGTGAGGGACGGAATATCCGCGCACTTGAAACGCTCACGGGTATTGATCTTATTATTGATGATACGCCTGAAGCGGTCATCCTCTCCGGATTCGATCCGATTCGCCGCGAAATTGCCCGTAACGCTCTTGAGAAGCTGGTAGCGGATGGACGCATTCATCCGGCCCGGATTGAAGAGATGGTTGAAAAATCCCGCCGTGAGGTGGATGAACGAATTCGGGAATACGGGGAACAGGCTACGTTTGAGGTAGGCGTTCATGGTCTGCACCCGGATTTGATCAAGATTCTGGGACGTCTCAAGTTCCGGACAAGCTACGGCCAGAACGTGCTGAAGCACTCCATGGAAGTCGCGTATCTTGCAGGACTGATGGCAGGAGAGCTTGGAGAAGACATCGTTCTTGCCAAACGTTCAGGACTGCTGCATGATATCGGTAAAGCGCTGGACCATGAAGTGGAAGGATCCCATGTGGAAATCGGAGTGGAGCTGGCCAAGAAATACAAAGAGCATCCTGTTGTAATCAACAGTATTGCTTCGCACCATGGCGATGAGGAAGCCACTTCCGTGATCGCGATGCTTGTAGGCGCAGCCGATGCGTTGTCTGCAGCTCGTCCGGGAGCGCGCCGCGAAACGTTGGAAACGTATATTCGCCGGCTTGAGAAGCTGGAGGAGATCTCCGAATCGTTTGAGGGCGTCGAGAAGTCTTATGCGATCCAGGCAGGCCGTGAAGTGCGTGTCATGGTTCAACCGGACAAGATTGATGATGCCGAAAGCTTCCGCCTCGCGAGGGACATTACGAAGACGATTGAAAATGAACTGGATTACCCGGGACATATTAAGGTCACGGTTATTCGCGAGACGCGTGCGGTAGAGTACGCGAAGTAAAGGAAATACGGTTCGAGCGGCC
This sequence comes from Paenibacillus caui, assembly GCF_019904135.1. GTDB lineage: Bacteria > Bacillota > Bacilli > Paenibacillales > Paenibacillaceae > Fontibacillus > Fontibacillus caui. The sequence continues at coordinate 162,823 of NZ_JAIOGQ010000005.1, forward strand.
CTATTGGGCCGCTTTTTCATAGTGGCTTAAGCCAGTTGAGCTCGCGAAGCGTGCGAAACAAAAATCCACCCGCTATGCGGGTGGTGTAGTCCAGGCTTATAGCAAAAAACCACCTGATGCGAACGTTATAATAGAGTTGTTCAAG
>NZ_JAIOGQ010000050.1 GCF_019904135.1 Paenibacillus caui
CTTTTGCCTCCGGCTTCCTTCAGATTCCACCTCACGATGGGACACCCTTACCCTTGGCTAATGGTAGGCGCTCGCCAGCCCCCATTCCGGACTTTCACCGTGTAGATGACGCCCATGCTGGGCGTACTAGAAAAGCCATAGCGGCATGATCCCATGCCGTATGGCTCTCGTCTCCATACAGGGAGCAATTTTCAAGGGGTGTTATCCCCGGCCCATACCTGTACAGCATAACATATTTATCCTCTTTCCGAACAGCCGTTATTCCTCTGACGATGCAGCCGGCTTGCCCGAACCGTTCAGCTTGGCTTTGAGCGCGCTGAGCTGCTCTTCCACTTTCAGCTGTTTCTCGGCGTCTACAGGGTTGTATGCGCCGCCACGGGGGCTGTACGGGGTACGCATGACATCCGCTTCGGCTTCAAGCTGCAAAATCTTCTCTTCCATGCGCTGAAAACCAAGGGATGCGCTGCCGCTCTCGATCGTGTGCAGGCTGCTGATTTGGGACATTTGCTTTTTGGCTTTGGCCATTTGCGCCCTGGAAACCAGTTCATTGCGTTTGTTGCGCAGCTTGTAGAATTCGTCCTTCATATCATGCAGCTGCTGCTTCAAATCCTGGGCATGAAGCTCAGCCTGGGTATGCAAATCCTGAAACTCGGACTGTTTTTGATCGTAGTAAATTTTCTCTTCAAGCAGCTTGCGGGCGATTTCCTCTTGACCGTTCGCAAGCGCGGCCGACGCCTGGGTTTCACGCTGCGCGGAAATCCGTACAGCCTCTTCGAGACGCTGCTTCATGCGGCGTTCATTGGCCATTTGCTTGGCAACCGTTACCTCCGCATCCCGGATTTCCTCTTCCATGTCGCGCAGGTATTGATTCAGCATGACAATCGGATCTTCAACCTTATCCAGCAGTTCGTTTACAGATGCTTTTGTAATATCCTTTATTCTTTTAAATACTCCCATTGTTTACACTTCTCCTTTCTCGTTCTTCCCATTTTCGTATTTAGCAAGTTTTTTTCGAAGCTCTTCGAGTTCTTTCTGCATCGCTTTCTTCTCAATGTCACCCATCATATAATCCAGATTGGATTCACCCGCTCTGCCAAAGCCGTCCGAACCCCTTCGGCTGTCGTTATAACGGGGCGGAGCATCATCCCGGTACGGAGGCGGGAACGGAGGACGCTGCGAGAAGCGCGGATCGTCTTTAGGTCCAAAGCGATAGGGGCCAGGTCCAGGTCCGGGTCCATACCCTGGATTCCAGCCACCTCCGTAATAAGGATCCTGAGGCTGGAATGGCTCCTTCGAAACCACTAGGGAGGCAATCAGGTACAGCAGGATTATAGCGCCGCTCGTAAAAGGTATCGCAATAACGACGAGCAGACGCAGAATTCCCGCACTGATGCCGAAACTTTCCGCGAGTCCTCCACACAAACCGGTAAACCACCGGTCTCTGCGGGATCTATACACTCTGCTCACCGTATTCACGCTCCTCCCTTGTTATCTAGCTTTTGTTTTAACCGCTCAAGCTCCCGCTCCAGCGAAGACTGGAGCGAAGCGCCTGACGCCTGGCCGGAATGTCCGGATTCGCTTCTTCTGAGCTCCCGCAGACTGCGCGTCTCCCATTCCATATCCGACACCCGGTCTTCCAGGCGTCCGAACATTTTGGGGACATCGCGGTCTCCCATCCCCAGCCTTTGGTTCATGCGCTGCTGAAGACGAAGCGTCTCCATTCGCGCATAGTAATATTGGCGTTTGCTGTAAACGGTCTGGTACTCGGTTTTAAGCTCTCCCATCTGAAGCTCCAGCTCCTGAAGCGATTCGGCGCTTTGCTCGTAAAGCTCTTCATATTGCTGCAGCTTTTCCTCATACAGCATCTTTTCCTGCAAGGCCAGTTTGGTCAAATGCTCCTCCCCGGCTTTCAACGCCAGCAGAGCCTGGTCTTCCCTTTTGTCCCGCATCGCTTTCGCGTGGTCAACCTGTCCCTTCAGGTTCCGCGTATGCGCCATGCATTGATGGTGAAGTCTCTCCACCTCCGCAATCTCCTGCCGGGTTTCAAACAGGAAACGGTCAATCAACTGCACCGGATCCTGGGATTGCTCCAAGCGCTCGTTCAAATTGGCTACTGTAATATCTCTAACCCTGCGAAATACACCCATGGTTTAAGCTGTCCCTCCTAACGCGATCATTTATCTGCTTTCAAACCATCGTATGATTTATTTTAGTAATTACGTCTGCCTCTGCTCAGTACCGAAATGCCGTAAAGGATCAATCCGATCCCGAGCACCGGCACGATCAGCCAAGCGAGCTTGGCAATTAAGGAAAGGACCCCGATCGCAAGTACAATCCAACCGAAAAATGCATTGCCTCTGCGAATTCCGTAGTAGCCAAGAGCAATCATCGCTATCGCGATTACAAGCCCGAACAGACTGCCAAGGAATGGAGTCAGTTTGCCAAGGATAATCAATGCACCCAAGGCAATAAGTATAATGGCAAATCCTTTTGACCCGCTGTTTCTCATTATGTTCACCGCCTCTCCTTCAACCTTATGTCTCTATTCTAAGCTTTGGACCCTTTTTCCAAAACAGACCGGGGACGGTTTTTCAACCTAGACCAAGGTCGAGGAAGGTTTCCGCCCATAAGCGGGAAGGAGCCTAGTCTTGTGGCGAAACAGCGGTTTACTTTTATTAGGAAAGGTTTTATACTAGGTTTCAGCGCAAAACCTAAACTCATAAAGCAATTCATGGAGGAGCCTGTCAAATCAAGGCTCCTTTTTGCTTTTTTGGGGTATCATAGTAAGAGTACATTGTTTGGGAGGACCTTATGCACATTCAGGCATTCTTTGCTATCGCCATTTTTCTGCTTGCTTACGCCCTTATCATTAGCGAAAAAATCCATCGTACTATTCTTGCCATGATTGGCGGTCTTCTGATGATCGGATTTGGCATTCTAAACCAGGAAACGGCCATTCACCATATCGATTTCAATACGCTCGGCCTTCTCCTCGGTATGATGATTATCGTCAATACGACAGCCGAAACCGGATTGTTCAAATTTATCGGGCTTTGGACGGCCAAGAAAGCCGGCGGCAGACCCATCCGGATCATGTGGATGCTTGCAGTGATTACCGCTTTGGCATCCGCCTTTCTGGACAATGTGACGACCATCATGCTTATGGTTCCCGTTACCTTCAGCATCACCCGCCAGCTTAAGGTTCCCGCTTTTCCGTTGATTTTTACCCAGGTGCTGGCCTCCAATATTGGAGGTACCGCGACATTGATCGGGGATCCGCCGAATATTATGATCGGCAGCAGTGTAAAGGAGCTTACGTTCAATGCCTTCCTGCTCAATTTGAGCCCTATTGTTGTCATCATTATGGCGGTAAATATAGGCTTGTTTATCCTTATATTCCGCCGCAAGCTCAAAACGAACGATGAAAACCGCAAAGTCCTTATGGGCTACAGTCTAAAAGGCATCATTCAGGACAAACCGCTCCTGATCAAGAGCTTGATTATCCTCGGGATTGTCATTTTGGGCTTTTTCACCCATCAGTTGCTTCATCTGGAATCGGCAACCGTGGCGCTGGCAGGCGCTTTCCTGCTGCTGATGGTTAGCGGGGAAAATATGATGGAAAGAGCTTTCCGCTCGGTCGAGTGGCCCACTCTCTTTTTCTTTGTAGGGCTGTTCGTGCTCGTCGGCGGCCTTGTGGAAACCGGGGTCATCTCTTCCCTGGCAGACAAGGCCATGGCCGTTACCGGCGGAGACGCCCTTTCCGGCAGTATGCTGATTCTGTGGCTCAGCGCTGTGGCTTCCGCTTTTATGGATAACATTCCGTTTGTAGCGACCATGATTCCGTTGATTCAGGATATGAATAACTTGGGGGTGCATCCGATCGAGCCGCTGTGGTGGAGTTTATCCCTGGGAGCGTGTCTGGGAGGCAACGGTACGCTGATTGGCGCCAGCGCCAATCTGGTGGCCGCCGGCATGTCGGAAAAAGAAGGAGAACCGATTTCGTTCCTCCGCTTCTTAAAATTCGGCTTCCCGCTAATGATCATATCGATCGCTCTATCCAGCGTATATATCTATCTTCGTTATTTTTAGTTCGCTGACCGGGTCGCTATTTTGAATTTGCTTCCAATTAAGCTGCTCCGAAACTTTTCGTTGGACAAGCGCCACTTTTCGGCACGGGCAACGCTTCCGTTGTCACATTATTTCCCGGCCGGAAAGCGGCCTTTTTCTTTGCCTCTCTATTCCCCCAAAAACCGGTTTCCTGCTCAAAAGGTACTTTTTAGTACCTATAGAACTTGAAAGTACGTACTATTCAACCTGATCCGTATGATTCATAATAACATTCACCGGCCGGCAAACCATACTGAAATCAGGAGTCGAGAGAAAATGTCAATGAACCAAAGGAGAAGCATGTTTGCCCTGTTGGCGCTTGCGATCAGCGCATTTGCCATCGGAGCAACGGAGTTTATAAGCGTTGGGGTGCTCCCGCTTATCTCTGAAGACTTGAATATATCCGTTACAACTACGGGCTTGACCGTTACGTTATATGCCTTGGGAGTTACGTTCGGGGCCCCCGTATTGACGTCCCTTACCGCAAAAATGCCGCGGAAATCGTTGCTGCTGTGGATTATGATCGTCTTTATTATCGGAAATGCCCTGGCTGCTTCGGCAACCAACATCGGCATTCTGTTAGCGGGTCGCGTCGTCGCGGCATTTTCACACGGTGTCTTTATGTCGATCGCCTCAACCATTGCGGCCGACCTTGTACCGGAAAACCGCCGGGCCAGCGCAATCTCGATCATGTTCTCCGGCCTGACAATCGCCATCGTTGCCGGTGTTCCACTCGGGACTTATCTCGGACAGGAGTGGGGCTGGCGAATCGCTTTTATTTTCATAGTCGCAATCGGCATTATCGCTTTCTTTGCCAATATGATTCTTGTTCCTTCCTCGGGACTTAGAAAAGGATCTCCCGTCAAATTCCGGGATCAGGCGAAAATTATTACGAACGGTCGGCTGCTGCTCGTGTTTATCATAACCGCACTCGGCTATGGCGGATCCTTCGTCGTGTTCACTTATCTGTCTCCGATGCTTAGCGAAATTTCAGGATTCAAGGAATCGACGGTAGCGGGCATCCTGTTGATTTACGGAGCTGCGATTGCCATTGGCAATGTTATTGGAGGTAAAGCTGCCAATCGAAAACCTGTCAAAGCGCTGCTCATTATGTTTATTTTCCAGGCACTAATTCTGCTGTTATTCAACTTCACCGCTCCGTTCATGGTAGCCAGCCTCATTACCATTGTCTTGATGGGCTTGCTCCACTTTATGAACGTAGCCGGTCTGCAGGTCTATGTCGTCATCCTCGCCGAGCGGTTTGTCCCCCAAGCGGTGGACGTAGCCTCCGCGATCAACATTGCGGCGTTTAATGCAGGCATTGCCCTCGGAGCGTACCTCGGAGGAGTCGTTACGGACACAATCGGTCTGAAACACACCCCATGGGTTGGCGCGCTGATGGTTGCATTCGCCATTGTGCTCACAGTTTGGGCGCTTGCGCTCGAAAACAAAGATGCCAGAACTGCCGTTGCAAAACCAAAACCAAAGCCCGTTATGGAATAAGGGGGCAGCTTAAGCCCCCCGATTCCTTTCCAAGAGTTCGGGAAAGCTCAGGAAGAACATGATGGATACATTTGCCTCAATGTCCCGCCGCTGAAATTTTGGATGAATTGGGACAGGAAGTCCTTCCGCATTTCCCGCCCCTTGATGAGAAATAGATTCAGGCATGAAAAAGCCCCAAATATGAGCGGATCAGCCGCTTTATTTGAGGCAGGGGATACAGCATTTATTTATGAATTTTAGCGCATATTCATTTCGCTTGGCTTTGGACCCTTGCGCTGATTGCGATCCAGTTTGTTGATTTCCGCCATATCAGCTGCGGTCAGCTCGAAATCAAATACTTGGAAGTTCTCTTCGATCCGCGACGGTGTGACGGATTTCGGAATGACGATGGAGTTGTTCTGCAAGTGCCAGCGCAGGACGACTTGAGCCGGTGTTTTGCCATGCGCTTCGGCAATCTTCAGGACCGCTGCGTCCTTCAGCACCTCGCCGCCCTGCTCAAGAGGACTCCATGCTTCCACAAAAATATCATGCTTGGCGCAAAATTCTTTCAGTTCATTCTGAGCAAGGTACGGATGACACTCGACTTGGTTCAGGACGGGCTTTACTTCACACTCGTTCAACAAACGCTCCAAATGTTCAATATCGAAATTGCATACGCCGATGGCTTTGACTCGACCGTCACGATACAGCTTTTCTAGCGCCTTGTATGTATCCACATACTGATCGTACGCCGGAGTCGGCCAGTGGATTAAATATAGATCAACATAATCGAGCCCCAGTCTTTCGAGACTTTCATCATATGCCCGCAAGGTGCTGTCATAGCCTTGATCGCTATTCCAGACCTTTGTTGTAATAAACAGCTGCTCACGGGGAACGGAAGCTTGCGCAATCGCTTTTCCGACACCTTTCTCATTCTTGTAAATCATTGCTGTGTCGATCGAGGTATAACCCACTTCAATCGCTTTGGAAACTACAGCGGCAGCTTTTTCATCTTCAACTTGCCAAACACCGAATCCGAGCTGCGGCATCTTTAAACCGTTGTTCAAGGTAACAAAATCCATATGATCATTTCCTCCTGTTAAAATAAATGATTCTGCGCGGGCACCACTTCAATTCGGGCATGCTTCAAGGATTCGCGGTTGAACGCCGGAAGATCGTCTGGCGTACGGCTCGTACCGGCATAAGGGGGCCGGTTTTCTATCATTTCAGACTGTTTCCGAGATTGCCGATGCGCATGCTTTGACCAATGCAGTATGCGATGGATCCTTCTCTTCGGACATTCGCACCGAGGGTCCGCTGAGCGCAATGGCCGCTATGACTTGACCGCCTTTACGAATCGGCGCGCCTATACATCTGACGCCGATCTCACCCTCTTCATTGTCCAGGGAATAACCGTTCTTCTTAATCCGGTTCAATTCCTCGCGAAATAAGGGTAGGGATGTAATGGTGTGCTCCGTCAATTTCTCAAAAGACAATGTTTCGATAATCCGGTTTTGCTCATCCTCGTCTTGAAAAGCCAATAGACATTTTCCGATTGCATCGGCATAAAGAGGCAGGCGATCTCCAATCTCATGATGGGTTCGGGTGGCATATTTGCCTTGAACAGCCTGCGCGATCATCATTTCCGTCCCTTGAAGCATTCCGATGTAGGTGGTCTCGCCGGTTTCATGGCTTAACTTTTCCATAGACAAAACCGATCTCCATCTCAAGTAGTCATGCTTTCGCTCATTCTTTGACAGAAGCTTTGAAATCAGAACGTCCGATACTTCATACCGGTTTTCTCTGTTCTTCGAAATGAACTGATTCTGCTCTAACGTGCTCACCAGACGATAGGCGGTACTTTGATTCAGGTTCAGCTTTTCGATGATCTCTTGGGTTGACAACCCGGGATGCTCGGCAAGCAGATGAAAAATATCCAATCCTTTTTTTAGCGTTCCGACTTCATTTCGATTAATGTATCACCACCTCCTCCGTTGTCGGATTTAAATGCAGTGATAGTATAGCATGATGCAAACACATTTTCAAATATAGACAATAACAATACATATGTTATCCATTATGGAGAAAATGTATCGAAATTTGAGGCTGGCTAGGCCATGTTCGTAGCCGCTAATGAAACAAAAGCCCAAAAAGATCGGGATCTTTTGGGCTTAACATTTGTATGAGATGGTGAAGGGACTGACCCCTCCCGTTTGCCTCGGGATATCGGTACAAATTATATCGTTCTATGGATTACGCTTTGCGTTTCAGCCGCCTCAAAAATAGCTTCGATCAGCACCAGCACGCGGTGTACCTGATCATGGCGGACAGCAGGCTCGGCAGTCCCTTCAATTACAGACACAAAATTATCGTAAAAGCCCTCGCCTGCAGACTCCAGTTTCTCGATCGGGAGCCGGAGCGTGGATTCCTCCGAAGGGGGAGCCATCGTTTTGGTCAATCCCTGACCCGCCTGAATCGGTTTCGGTTCAACCTTGGCAACGTCCAAATTGCGCTTGACGATCTCTCCGCTCAAATCCCAATCCCTGATAACTGCCGTTCCTTCCGTTCCTTTGACATACCAGCGCGGCAGCTTGATGTAATTGGTCGTTCCCACTTCAATAACGGCGGTCAAGCCGTCTTTGAACTTGATGAAGCTGGTGAATCCGTCGTCCACTTCGGTGCCCAAAATAAAGCTCAACGTAGCGGCGACACTCTCAATTTTGCTGTCCGTAATCAGAAGTAATTGATCCAGCAAATGCACTCCCCAGTCCAGCAGCATGCCTCCGCCGTAAGTCTTCAGCTGGCGCCAGTCACCCGGGATGCCGTTGGCCCCTTGAACCCGGGATTCCAGATGGAAGGTTTCGCCGATCGTTTTCTTGTCGATCAGATCTTTGATAATCAGAAAATCCTCATCCCAGCGGCGGTTCTGATGCACCATAAACACGCGGTTTTCTTCCTTGGACACATTTACAATATCCAGAAAATCGGCGCTGTTCACCGTAACCGGTTTTTCGCAAATGACATGCTTTCCGGCCTGCAATGCCTTTATGGCGATTTCTTTATGAACGTCATTAGGCGTTGCTATAAGAACAATGTCTACCGTCTCATCAGATAAAACCGCTTCAAGACTCTCATAAGTTCTGTATCCTTTGGACTCGGCCAGCTCCATACGGTAATCGACGATGTCGTGCACGCCCGTAACGGTAATTCGTTCATTCGCTTCAATCAATTGGCCATGATAGCTGCCCATTCCGCCATAGCCGACAATGACCAGACTGTATGTTCTGTTCTCCATCTGTCCGTTTCCTTCCATACCGAAATTGTTAAGCCCACCACATATCCAAAGGCTGCTCACGAATAAGGATCGATTGCAAATTGGTTACCGCGCGATTGAATCCTTCATCAATGGACATTAAAGGGTCTTCATGCTCAATGCTGACCACATAATCGTAACCGTAAGTACGGAGCGCGCTGATGATATCCGACCATTGGGATATGCTGTGTCCGCATCCCACGGACCGGAAGGTCCATGCCCGTGTCTGAACTTGCCCATAAGGCTGCATGTCTGTCAATCCGTACATGTTGATATTGTCTTGATCCAGGTAAGTATCCTTGGCATGAAAATGATGGATGGCTCCTGCTTTCCCCAAAATCTTGATCGCTCCCACCGGATCGATGCCTTGCCACCACAAGTGACTGGGGTCCAGGTTAACGCCAATCGCATCGCAGGTTTCCTGCCGCAGCTTCAGAATGGTATAAGGGGTGTGGCACAGAAAACCGCCATGCAGTTCAATGCCAATCTTGACTCCATGCTCTTCCGCCAGCTTCCCGATTTCCCTCCAGTAAGGAATCAGCTTATTCTCCCACTGCCAGGTCTTAATGTCGCTGTACACGGTTGGCCAGGGGATGACAGGCCAGTTGGGCGCTTTTGCATCCTCGCTGTCCCCGGCTGTACCCGAAAATGTGTTGACTACCGGTACGCCCATTAGAGAGGCCAGTTTAATGGATTTCCGCAAAATTTCATCGCCGGCTCGGGCTTCGACAGGGTCCGGCGAAATCGGATTGTTATGACAACTGAATGCGCTGATCATAATGCCCCGCTTCTCAAACTTCTCCAGATAGGCTTTACGGGCTTCCTCGCTTGCCAGCAGCTCATCCGTAGGACAATGAGCGTTTCCGGGATTGCCTCCCGAACCGATCTCCACCGCATCCAAGCCGGCGGCGGCTATTTTATCCAGCATTTCTTCCAGTGTCAAATTAGCAAATAGGGGATCGAACACGCCAAGTTTCATAACGAATACTCCTCTCCTTTGATAACGGTATTCCTTTTATGCGGTCACTACGGTTATTCAGTCAAAATATACAGGCTGACCGGTTTCCGAAGATTTATAAATGGCTTCCAGAATCCGGGTCACGACGAGCGCTTGCTCCGGTTTGACAACAGGCTCGGTATCGTTCAGAACAGAGTCGATCCATTGCTTTGCTTCCGCATAGGCCGGGTCGTCTTGAGCTCCATCGTAGAAATCAACGCCGCCGGCTTCCAGTTGCACATGCTTTTCGTACAGTTTTCCGTAGGTTTCCCCGTTAATGCGCAGTCCTTTCTCCATGTCGGCCCCGCCTTCAGTACCGCAAAGCACCGTTTTGGCTTCCCCCACATCGAGTGTATTCAGCGCCCAGCTCGCCTCCAGGACAATGGTCGCCCCATTTTCCATCGTAATGAATCCAATTGCAGAATCTTCAACCGTAAATTTCTCAGGATCCCACGGGCCCCAAGCGTTCGCGGCATTTTTTCTTCCAGACAGCTTGTGATAGGCATTTCCCACCGCGTATTTGGGTTTGTAATTGTTCATCATCCACAAGGTTAAATCCAGGGCATGGGTGCCGATATCGATCAGCGGCCCGCCGCCTTGCGCTTCCTCATCCAGAAAGACCCCCCAGGTCGGAACCGCCCGACGCCGGATGGCTTTTGCTTTGGCATAGTAGATGTCTCCCAATTCCTTATTCTCGCATACGGTATGCAGATAAGCAGAATCTTGTCTGAAACGGTTTTGATAGCCGATGGTCAGCTTCTTTCCGGTTCGCTTGGAGGCATCGATCATCGCCTGCGCTTCCGCGGTCGTCTTCGCCATCGGTTTTTCACACATGACATGCTTTCCGGCTTCCATTGCGGCTATGGAAATTTCTGCATGAGAAATATTCGGAGTACACACATGAATGACATCTATGTTTTCGTCCTTTAACAGCTCTTTATAATCCGTGTAGACTGCGGAGCCCTCATCTCCGAAATCTGCTTTCGCTTTCTCGGCGCGATCCGGAATGATATCGCAAAATGCCACCATCTCCGCCTCCTTCACCTTCTTCAAAGCAGGCATATGCTTTCCGTTTGCAATACCGCCGCAGCCGATAATACCGATTTTTACTGTCATTGGCCTAAAACCTCCATTTCGTTTATATCTCTATAATACAAATCAAATGAAAGGCTTTCTTCCTATATTCTTGTTGAATTATTCCCGGATATTGTCTTCCGGTATTTTAGAGGAGATATACCTGTTGCTTCCTTGAAAAAATGATGGAACGTCTTCACGCTGCCAAACCCTGCCGCCTCCGCAACCGCTGTGATCGACGCATCTTCATTTAACAAAATCCATTTGGCTTTATTCAGCCGGTATTCATTCAGAAAGGAGATAAACGTCATCCCTGTGTTCTTCTTGAACATCTTGGTAAAATAATACGGGCTGAACCCCATATACTCGGCAACCTTATTCAGCGTAATGGGTTCCTGATAATGCTTCTCGACATATTCGAAAATGCGCTCCAGCTTCCACAGCGTTTCCTTGGATTGGGTCAGGGTATGCTCGGAAATTTTGGGCTGCGTCTGCATTCGGTTCTTCGGAATTTCCCGAGAAATAAGGGTCAGCATTTCAAACAATCTGGCTTTGATCATATAGGCGTAGCCTTCTCTGCGCTGCGAATCTTCCTCGTAGATATTCTCGATCAGCGGCAGCATTTTAGCAGCCGTTTCTTCAGGCCAGCTCCAGCTGGATTGTTCCATTTGCGTAAAGGCATCCCTAAGGGAATGCTCTTTGTCGCGCAGTGTTGTCGATACTTCCTGAAAAATACTCAGATCAAACTGGATAACCACCCGTTCGCTATCGGGTGAAGCCAGGAAATAATGGATGTCTCCGCCATTAATAAATTGAACTTCGCCTTGACGCATTCGGATCGGCATATCGTTGATACCCAAATCCAAGCTTCCTTTAGTCACATAAATAATCTCGATTTCTTTATGCCAATGCGGGTAGCAAAACACATCTCCTTTGTTAACAAAGCTTCTGAAGGGAAAATGTTTGTCTAGCTTCGGAATTTCCAAATAGAGATTCATGTGTACTCCTTCTGCTGGTATATTATTTGTGGAATCAAAAGCGTTTTCACAAATCGGCATACAGAATTGCAGCTGCCTCTGTTATTGATAATAGATCGCGCGGATGCCGTAGTAAAGTAGTCATTTCAACTCTAGGAATGGCCTCCCGCGAAAGACTCGGCAGCTGCGCAAAGATAATAAGCCAAGCCGGTTTGTTGATCTTCCAGCATACGAAGATGAAAGTCATCGTTCAGAAAAAAACGGGTTTGCGCCGCAAAATCCGCGGCGGATATCGGATGTCCGTACTTGTTCAAGAAATCGAGATGCCCGCGGATCAACTGCCGTATTTTCCCGTCGTGATGTTTGACGCCCGCCTTCAATGCGCTGGCCATAGCACCCATAAAGACTGCGGCTTCCGCTGCCTGTTCGTTCATCTTCTGAACATCCACCTGAGCGCTCTCAAGAGGGTCGAAATTATACGTTTGCTTCAAGTATTCATTTTGCCCGCTCATCGCTTCCTTCCACGCTTCCTCGCTTTCAAATCCCTTGAACAGCTCTTGTCTATCCATCGGTTCTCCTTTTTCCATGCTGTTCATTGATTTCCTTAACGTTTGAATGATCGTTTCCAGCCTTTGTTTGCGAACGAGAAGAAGCTTTTCCTGCTGTGACAAAATGGATAACCGTCCGGGATTCTCCTCCAGCAGCTCCTTGATTTTTTCAAGCGAAAAATCCAGCTCTTTGTAGAACAAAATTTGCTGCAGCCGCTCCAGTTCCTTCATCCCGTACAAACGATATCCGGCTTCACTGATCTCGCACGGCATAAGGAGACCGATACGGTGATAATGATGCAGCGTTTTGATCGTGACATTGGACAGTGACGATACCTCTTTGACTGTGTAAAGCATGCGAGATCTGCCTCCTTCCCTTCCCAGAATAAAGGCTCCTCTTAGAGGAGAGTCAACTCTTTCTACAAGAAAAAACGTTAAAAAAACGTTTGACCCTTCCCTTGCAGGAGGACGTAAGATAGCTTCGAAATGAAATCGGGGAGGTAACCATGTTGATGACAAGTTCCATACACTTGCTTCGAAACCGCTTTGTAAGAGCCATTCTAATGTCCAATCTGTTTTCTCAATTCGGAATATGGATTCGCAATCTCGCCGTCCTCCTGTACGTGATGGAAAAGACAAACGGAGACGCGTTTGCCGTTTCCATGATCTCCGTCGCGGAGTATGCGCCCATCTTCATCTTTTCGTTCATCGGCGGGGTGTTCGCGGACCGGTGGCGCCCGAAAAGGACGATCGTTTGGTGCGAAGGCTTAAGCTCGCTTTCGGTGTTTATCGTTTTTCTCGTGCTCGAAACCGGATCATGGAAAGCCGTTTTTTTCGCGACCCTTGCTTCCTCCATTCTTTCCCAGTTTGCTCAGCCGTCCGGCATGAAGCTGTTCAAAATCCACGTGCGCGATGAGGATGCGCAAACGTGCATGTCGCTGTTGCAAACCCTCTTTTCCGTCTTTATGATCGCGGGACCGGTGCTGGGAACGTTCGTTTATCAGCAGTTGGGCATCGATCTTGCGATATTGCTGACCGGCACATCCTTCTTCTTGTCCGCCCTTGCGATGCTAATCATCCCTGCGGATCCAGCCCGGTCACAAGTGAAAGCGGAGAATCCGTCTTCATTGCTGCGCGAAATGGCGGATGGCATTCGTTATGTCATCGTCCAAAAAGAGCTTCTATGGCTGAGCCTGTGTTTTACGCTGGTGGGACTTGGGGTTGGCCTCACCTCGCCTTTGAGTATTTTCGTCGTGACGGAACGTTTAGAGTTGTCCGCTGAAGATTTGTCGTGGATCACCGTCCCTTACGGTATGGGCGAAATCATCGGTGGAATCGTGACGTTTATGCTGGCCGCAAAGATTGCCCCGCAACGCATGTTGACGATCGGATTGCTCGTTAACAGCGCGGGCATCCTTTTGATCGGATGGTCGACCGCGCTCTGGCTCACGATGGCCGCTCAATTTCTCATCGCGCTGCTTCAGCCGGCCATCTTTGTCGGAAACAACGCGTTAGTCATGCAATATACGGAACAAGCGTATATCGGCAGGGTCACGGGCATTCGCACTCCGCTCATGACCGGAGCCATGCTTCTCACGATGAGCCTGTCCGGCATTTTCAAGCAGACCCTTTCTCTTGCCGCCGTCTATACGCTTGCCGGTTTCAGCTTAGTTGCAGGATGGCTCACCATCATCCCGCTTTTGCGCTCTTCCGTGAGCAATCAAAAAACCGCATCATAGCGATGCGGTTTTTTGGGCGGAAAAATTATTTTTCTTTCCCAATTGAATGACAAAATCGACAGTTATCTCTTTGATTCATTTCCAAGACTTTTGGACACGTTCTAGCGTTGTTCCCCATATACAAAAAAAGCTCTTAGGACAAACTATCCTTAAGAGCTTCATTACATGTTTGATGCCGGTGAAGGGACTCGAACCCCCACGGTTTCCCTCACGATTTTGAGTCGCGCGCGTCTGCCAATTCCGCCACACCGGCTTATAAAACAAAATGAAGTATGTATGGCGTGCCCTAAGAGATTCGAACTCCTGACCTTTTGATTCGTAGTCAAACGCTCTATCCAGCTGAGCTAAGGGCACATAAAATACACGACTTCATATTAAAAAATTCTGGAGGCGCCACCCAGATTCGAACTGGGGATAAAGCTTTTGCAGAGCTGTGCCTTACCACTTGGCTATGGCGCCATATATATGGAGCGGACGACGGGAATCGAACCCGCGACCCTCGCCTTGGCAAGGCGATGCTCTACCGCTGAGCCACGTCCGCATTATAAATGGCTGGGGATATAGGATTCGAACCTATGCATGACGGAGTCAAAGTCCGTTGCCTTACCGCTTGGCTAATCCCCAATAGCAGTTATATATGAATGGGGCGATCGATGGGGATCGAACCCACGAATGCCGGAGCCACAATCCGGTGCGTTAACCACTTCGCCACGACCGCCATAATATAACTTGCCTAATGAAAACTCTATGGCAGGGGCAGCAGGAATTGAACCCACACTAACGGTTTTGGAGACCGCTGTTCTACCTTTAAACTATGCCCCTAAACTGGTGGAGGCTGATGGATTCGAACCACCGAACTCGTCAGAGAACAGATTTACAGTCTGCTGCGTTTGGCCACTTCGCTAAGCCTCCACAAATGGTGCCGGCGAGAGGACTTGAACCCCCAACCTACTGATTACAAGTCAGTTGCTCTACCAATTGAGCTACACCGGCGTATGCAATTTTGTAATTCTTAAATGGTGGCTCGGGACGGAATCGAACCGCCGACACGAGGATTTTCAGTCCTCTGCTCTACCGACTGAGCTACCGAGCCTTATTTATTGTGAAATTGCTTTCCCATGATCCCGATAAGTGATCGAACCAGGATAATCAGTTCACTATATTAGGGTAAAATGGCGGAACCGACGGGATTCGAACCCGCGATCTCCTGCGTGACAGGCAGGCATGTTAGGCCTCTACACCACGGTTCCAGGCCAAAAATCTTGCAATTGCGGGGGCAGGATTTGAACCTGCGGCCTTCGGGTTATGAGCCCGACGAGCTACCGGACTGCTCCACCCCGCGTCAGTAATGGTGGAGGCTGAGGGGATCGAACCCCCGACCCTCTGCTTGTAAGGCAGATGCTCTCCCAGCTGAGCTAAGCCTCCGAATTAAACACAATGATTATTGTAACACATATCAATCAATAAAGTCAAGCTTTATTATCATGAAAAATGGTGACCCGTAGGGGATTCGAACCCCTGTTACCTCCGTGAAAGGGAGGTGTCTTAACCCCTTGACCAACGGGCCTAATTATTATGGCGGAGAGAGAGGGATTCGAACCCTCGAGACGCTTGTGACGCCTACACGATTTCCAATCGTGCTCCTTCGGCCAACTCGGACACCTCTCCACAAACCCTATGGGTTCCCCAGAAAGCCTCGGAATACTCCCTCGCCTTTCTGGGGTTTGACTCCCCGAACAGGACTCGAACCTGTGACAACTCGATTAACAGTCGAGTGCTCTACCAACTGAGCTATCAGGGATCATTATGAACCTTCAAGCTTGATCGCTTGAAAACTGGATACGAAACTTCTTTGCGTCTTAGCCCCGCCAGTTTTCACTTAGTGGGGTTTGTTTTGGATAAGCCCTCGACCGATTAGTACTGGTCAGCTCCATGCATTGCTGCACTTCCACCCCCAGCCTATCTACCTCGTCGTCTTCAAGGGGTCTTACGATTTGGGAAATCTCATCTTGAGGGGGG
>NZ_JAIOGQ010000051.1 GCF_019904135.1 Paenibacillus caui
AAGACCCCTTGAAGACGACGAGGTAGATAGGCTGGGGGTGGAAGTGCAGCAATGCATGGAGCTGACCAGTACTAATCGGTCGAGGGCTTATCCAAAACAAACCCCACAAAGTGAAAACTGTCGGGGATAAGACGCAAATGAAGTTTCGTATCCAGTTTTCAAGGATCAACCTTGAATGCAAGCATTTGTGAAGCAAATGCCCGTTTGGTGGCGATGGCGGAGGGGTTCCACACGTACCCATCCCGAACACGACCGTTAAGCCCTCCAGCGCCAATGGTACTTGGACCGAAGGGTCCTGGGAGAGTAGGACGCCGCCAAGCAATGTTCCCTGATAGCTCAGTTGGTAGAGCACTCGACTGTTAATCGAGTTGTCACAGGTTCGAGTCCTGTTCGGGGAGCCATATGCTCTCATAGCTCAGTAGGTAGAGTGCATCCATGGTAAGGATGAGGTCACCGGTTCGATCCCGGTTGAGAGCTCCATTTTCTCTTCTATAATTAAGGTTACATGGCCCGTTGGTCAAGGGGTTAAGACACCTCCCTTTCACGGAGGTAACAGGGGTTCGAATCCCCTACGGGTCACCATACATAAGGAGGCTTAGCTCAGCTGGGAGAGCATCTGCCTTACAAGCAGAGGGTCGGGGGTTCGATCCCCTCAGCCTCCACCATAGGATTAATATGGACAACCATTATAATGATTAATCCTTTTAATGGGGATTAGCCAAGCGGTAAGGCAACGGACTTTGACTCCGTCATGCATAGGTTCGAATCCTATATCCCCAGTTAGTTCACTCTAAAAAGTGAAGCCCAAGCTTCAAGGTAAATCCGAGTACTTTTCGGGAATACCTAATCTGAGAGCCATTAGCTCAGTTGGTAGAGCACCTGACTTTTAATCAGGGTGTCGAAGGTTCGAGTCCTTCATGGCTCACTTTTGAATGAGACAAACATCAGCTTACGAATTATGTGAGCATGGTGTTTTTTTGTTTTTTGCTGTATAGACAGGGAAACTCAGGAGCCTAATTATTTGAAGAAAAGAGCAGCTGCCTCTGAATCCAAAGAGACCGGCATTTGGCTCTCCAGAGCAATATTAGCCATCACGAGCCAGCCATCAGCTCTAGAAGCTCGATAAATTAAATCTCCGCCCCTTAAGCTTTATTGGGGAATATTTATGCTTAATAGCCCTGAACAGCTTAAAAGCCTTGTTCTATTAGCGCTCAGGAGGATTACAGCAGATCATGAATTAACACCGAGGATCAAGCGAAATCATACAATTTTAAAATGCTGTATTAGATGGCAAGGAAGGAAGGTAGCATTCATTTTTAAACGCTTCTATTGTTCAGCCCTTCATATTTCGATTCACCTCAGTTCCTCATCTTTTATGAATGAAGAGACTGGAGGAGACTACCGGTAAGTTTCCTAATTATCCTTCCTGGATTTCTCAGAGGTTTGAATCATCAACGTAAGAATAGCTGACATGATGCGCTGATTTACAGGTAAAAAGGGCACATGGACACGACACAAAAAAAATTAATAAAAAAGCTTGACTCCGGATAGAAAGATATGATAAGATCATTCTTGTCGCTAACGAGATATCATCGCGAAAAGGTGATGAATCGAAGGTTAGAACGGGTTGGCCATTCGGCTAATACCATCATAAATGTGCGCGTGTGGCGGAATTGGCAGACGCACTAGACTTAGGATCTAGCGTCTTTGACGTGGGGGTTCAAGTCCCTCCACGCGCACCAATATGCGGACGTGGCTCAGCGGTAGAGCATCGCCTTGCCAAGGCGAGGGTCGCGGGTTCGATTCCCGTCGTCCGCTCCATGTGCCCTTAGCTCAGCTGGATAGAGCGTTTGACTACGAATCAAAAGGTCGGGAGTTCGAATCTCTCAGGGCACGCCATTTTAACAGCATATCACCATTTGTTCTCGGGACGTAGCTCAGCTTGGTAGAGCACCTGGTTTGGGACCAGGGGGTCGCATGTTCGAATCGTGTCGTCCCGATCATTTATAAATGCGGGTGTAGTTCAATGGTAGAACTCCAGCCTTCCAAGCTGGTAGCGTGGGTTCGATTCCCATCACCCGCTCCATACTTACATTAAGCGGCATCATCGTATTCGATGGTGTTTTTTGTTAAAGTTTACTGCGCATCTTCCCAGAGAATCGCAGTTGTCTTTTTACCTGTTGATTTTATCGCTGTGACGTGTTATTGTGCGAAATGTTAGCTTTTTTTAAAAAAATAAAGATTTTCACTTCTCGTTATTGTATGATGTTAAAAGCATAAACAAACGGAATACAGGATGAAACAGGAGGCAGGAGCATGACTGAGCTTACGGTAACTGCAGGCAAAAGCAATTCCAGCAATTTGCTACGGCGGGATATTCGCTTTTTGGGCAATATTCTGGGAGAAGTCCTTGTCCACCAGGGCGGGAACGAACTCTTAGATATTGTCGAAAAGATTCGTGAGGCGAGTAAATCGCTGCGGGCTGTTTTCTTACCGGAATTGCACGAAGAATTTAAGGAAATGGTCAATGGTCTTGAGCCGGATATTCGTCACCAGGTAATACGGGCCTTTGCGATCTACTTCCAACTGGTTAATATCGCGGAACAAAATCATCGGATTCGGCGCAAACGTGATTACGAACGTGCTGCTGGCGAAGAGGTTCAGCCGGGCTCGATCGAAGCAGCGGTTATGGAATTGAAAGAGCGCGGTTTCTCATTAGGTGAAGTTAAGGAAATTGTAGAGGGGATGTCACTTGAGCTGGTGATGACAGCCCATCCTACAGAAGCCATGAGACGAGCCATTCTGGATATCCATAAACGGATCGCCGATGATGTGATGCAGCTTGATAATCCGAC
The DNA here is from genome assembly GCF_019904135.1 of Paenibacillus caui. Taxonomy (GTDB): domain Bacteria; phylum Bacillota; class Bacilli; order Paenibacillales; family Paenibacillaceae; genus Fontibacillus; species Fontibacillus caui. The sequence goes on from NZ_JAIOGQ010000051.1 coordinate 2,856, forward strand.
ACTTACTTTCCGCGAACGGGAACAGCTTCGGGAGAAGCTGCTTAACGAGGTCATTACGCTGTGGCAAACCGATGAGCTTCGCGATCGGAAGCCAACAGTCCTCGACGAAGTCCGCAATGGTATGTATTATTTTCACGAAACGCTGTTCCATGTGCTGCCGGATGTATATCAAGAGCTTGAACGATGTTTGGCTAAATATTATCCGGAGCAAAACTGGCATATACCGAGTTATCTGAGATTCGGTTCCTGGATCGGGGGAGACCGCGACGGCAATCCTTCCGTGACGGCTGATGTCACGTGGGAGACGCTGAAAATGCAGCGCAAGCTCGCGGTTCGCGAATACCAACGGCTTTTGACCGATCTCTTCAAACATCTCAGCTTCAGTACGTCGATTGTTAAAGTGAGTGACGAACTGCTAGCCTCAATTGAGAAGGACAGCAAGGAAGTTGCTTTGAACCGTACGCAGGCCTGGAACAACGAGAAAGAGCCTTACCGGATCAAGCTCACTTATATGACGGAGAAGCTGTACAACGTACTCGATGAGACCAAAAAGAATTCGCGGGAACGTTACACGGTTCCTGAAGAGCTGATCCTGGATTTGAAAATCATTGACCGGAGTCTGCGTCATCATTATGCAGATTATGTTGCGGATACGTATATAAATAAATTAGTGCGTCAGGTGGAGCTCTTTGGATTCCACACGGCCAAGCTGGATATTCGTCAGCACAGCAAGGAACACGAAAATGCGATGACGGAAATTCTGGCGCATATGAAAATTACGCCTGATTATTCGAAGCTTGAAGAATCCGAAAAGGTTGCGCTTCTGCAGCATCTTCTGGAAGACCCTCGCCCGCTTACTTCTCCATATCAGGAGTATAGCGAGAGCACGACGGAATGTCTGGAAGTTTATCGTACCGTGCATGAAGCTCAAAAGGAATTCGGCAAAGGTTGCATTTCCAGCTATCTCATCAGTATGGCGGAGGCTGTCAGTGATGTTTTGGAAGTGATGGTTTTTGCGAAGGAAGTCGGACTGTTTCAAAAAGATGCAGACGGCCATGTAACTTGTTCGCTGCAGGCCGTTCCATTGTTTGAGACAATTGATGATCTGCACGCCGCTCCTGATATTATGCGCGAGCTGCTGAGCATCCCTGCTTACCGTCAATCCGTGGCAGCCATGAATGACCTGCAGGAAATTATGCTTGGTTACTCGGACAGCAACAAAGACGGCGGAGTCATCACCGCTAACTGGGAGCTGCGGGTTGCCCTTAAGCAGCTTACGGCTACGGCTAAGGAATTTGGAGTCAAGCTTAAATTTTTCCACGGCAGAGGCGGAGCGTTAGGACGCGGGGGAATGCCGCTGAACCGCAGTATTCTGGTGCAGCCTGCGGAAACGGTTGGCGGAGGCATCAAAATTACGGAGCAGGGTGAAGTCATTTCCGACCGCTATTCTCTTCACGGGATTGCTTACCGCAGCCTGGAACAAGCTACATCGGCATTGATTACTTCGGCGTTAACTGCCCGGTTGCCGAAACAAAGCGATTTGTACGAGGAGCAGTGGGAACAAATTGTGAAGGAAATGTCGGAAACGTCCTTGAACAAATATCAGGATCTTATTTTCCGGGACCCGGATTTCTTGCAATTCTTCAAAGAGTCCACGCCGCTTGGCGAGGTAGGGGAGCTGAATATCGGTTCGCGTCCGTCGAAACGCAAAAACAGCGACAGATTCGAGGATTTGCGGGCCATTCCGTGGGTGTTTGCCTGGACGCAGAGCCGCTATCTGTTGCCGGCATGGTATGCGGCGGGCACGGGGATGCAGCATTTTTATCGGAACAAGGAAGAGAACCTGAAAATCATGCAGGACATGTACGCGCATTTCCCGTTCTTCCGTTCCCTGATTGATACGCTGAAACTTGCGATTGTCAAGGCTGATCTCAATATAGCGAAGGAATATGCGAATTTGTGCAGCGATCCGGAAGTAAGAACCCGGGTTTACCGTCAAATTGAAGAAGAATTCAACTTGACGAAATCCCTGATTCTGCTCATTACCGGAGAGAAGGAAATTCTGGATAACCAGCCAACCCTGCAGGAATCGATCAGACAACGTAATCCTTATGTCGATCCGCTGAGCTATTTGCAGGTACAGCTCCTTACCGAGCTGCGGGCGATCCGGAATGAGGGCAGTGACGATGCCGAACTGCTGCGCGAAGTGCTTCTTACAATCAACGGCATTGCCTCGGGCATGCGGAATACAGGCTGATCTTTTACGGCTGGGATTAGCGCTTGAGGTGTCAAAGGCCAAGTTCTGCGGGTGTACGGAAGTACACCCGTTTTTCTTTTGCGGTACAATATTATAGAATTCCGGGATCCGGAGCAAAGTACCAATATCCGCCCCGAAGTGAAGGCCACATTCCATGGTATTATTATTATGCTGTGATGGACAGGCTGTTTGGAGAATTGGCGGACTGAAGACAGTAATTGCTTGCTTTTTAAAGGATCATGAATTACGATTTGAATGAAGTCTCGTCAGGGTACAAGCATCTGCGGCATGAAGCCGCAGCCTGACAGCCTGCTGGGAATGGGGAACGAAGGAAAGCAGGAGCAGCCGAAATCTGGGGGATAACGGATGGCAGAACATATGGATACGAGATTGGTGAAGCTTGCCCGCAAGGGAAATCAGGGCGCTTTTGCCGAGCTCGTTGAACTTTATAAAGATAAAATTTTTCACCTGGCGTACAGGATGCTGAGCAATCGTCATGAAGCGGAGGATATCGTTCAGGAGGCTTTTTTGCGCGTGTACAAAAACTGGGACAGATACGATGAGAATCAGAAATTCTCAACCTGGATCTACCGGATTGCAACGAACCTGTGCATAGACCGGCTGCGTAAACGGAAACCGACCTATTCGCTTGACGCGGAGCTGAATGATCAGGATGGAACAGACGGCTATACGCTGGTTCCAGGTGATGAACGTACGCCGGAAACTGCATATTTGCTCTCCGAAACACAAACGACCATTCATCAGGCGATTGACGGCCTGCCGGCCAAATATAAATCGGTTATGGTGCTGCGTTACTTGCAGGAGCTGTCGCTGCAGGAAATTGCGGATATTTTGAAGATGCCTGTAACGACGGTAAAGACCCGGGTACACCGGGGGCGCGAGTTTTTACGAAAAAGATTAGAGCATAAATTATTTTAGCTTAAATAATTGAAACCCACCGCATCGACAGCCGTATAAAACAGTGAAGTAAGAGTATCGCTTACCCGAAAGATTAGCTTTCGCCTCTATAGTATAAGCAAGGAAAGGAATGGCTCAGGATGGATTGCAAACAGGCTGCCTCATTAATGCATGAATATTTGGATCATGACCTGCCTGAGGACCAGGCGCTTGGTTTGAAGAGTCACCTGGACATATGTGAGGCCTGCAGAATGAAGCTTAAGGAGCTGGAGCAGACCGATATGCTGTTGTTCGCGGCGGTGAAGAGTTCGATTCCTTCGGCTCCCGATGATGTCCTGGAACGGATTATGAGCAAGCTTCCGAAGCAGCGCAAGCAGCAAGCCTGGTTGAGATGGGTTAGACGCCATCCCGCGTTGACGGCTGCAGCGATGTTTCTGCTCGTAATGATTTTCAGTTCATTATCGTTGTGGCAAGCGGATGATCAACTCATTGTCAAAGGAGCCGATCTGGATCAGGTCCGCATTGAAGGCCATACCGTGATCGTTCCTGAAGGGACGGCGATTGCCGGCGACTTGACTATTGAGAACGGCAATACCGAGGTTTACGGCGAAGTGAAAGGCAATTTGACGGTTATTGACGGCTCGCTTTATCAGGCTTCAACCGCTAAGATTGCCGGAGATGCGAAGACGATTGATCAAGCGCTTGATTGGATTTGGTACAGGATCACGAATACCTTTTCGGAAGTTGCCTACCGCTAGCCAAGAATTGCGTCAAAGGCACATCCAAAATTCGGCGCCCCCCTTGCCATAAGGGATGTTGGCGCCTTTTTAAATTGAATTCAAACACTTGACGATATTTACATAGGGGAACAAATAAAGCAGGCACGGAAAATTGCTGTCAACCTGCTGTAACTGAAGTTTACCTTAGATGTTATTTTAGGCGGGGCGCTTGCAAGTCAGTCTTGATCGTTATAACCTAGAGTTTAAGGGGAATGAATATAGATAAAGGCATCACTTCGTTGAACATAACCCGAATGCGGGATACCGGGGGTTAGGGCATGAATTATTTTGAGGACCTGACATGGGCAGAGTCCATTAAAGATATTATTGATGTATTGGCTGTTACTTATATCATTTACCATTTAATTTTGGTTGTACGCGGGACGCGGGCTATTCAACTCTTGAAAGGAATCTTTGTCCTTGTCATTATTTGGGCCTTGAGTACCTGGTTCAATCTGTATACACTCAAATGGTTAATGAATCAAATGTTTACGTTTGGCGTGCTGGCCGTGTTTATCATCTTTCAGCCGGAGCTTCGGCGGGGGCTGGAGCAGCTTGGACGCGGAAAGCTGTTTAGCAGAAATGCGGCGGACGAAGAGGAATTCAGCCGGGCTATCTCTCATATTATTAAGGCTGTTAATTATTTATCCCGTCGAAAAATCGGCGCCCTGATCGTCTTTGAACGGGAGACAGGTCTCAATGAATATGTGGAATCGGGAATTTCGATGCAATCCGTGATCTCTTCGGAGCTGCTAATTAACATTTTCATTCCGAATACGCCGCTTCATGACGGTGCTGTGATTATTCAGGGAACGCGAATTACGGCTGCGGCCTGCTATTTGCCTTTATCCGAGAATCCTTTCATCAGCAAAGAGCTGGGTACCCGCCACCGGGCGGCCATCGGCATTAGTGAAGTGGGCGATGCTTTGGCGATTGTGGTTTCGGAAGAGACCGGGCAAATTTCGCTGGCGATGGACGGGCAGGTGGTTCGTGACATAAATGAAGAATCGCTAATCTCCAAGCTCTACGGAGAGCTGAGCCCGGCAACGCCGGAGAAGACAAACAAAACCCCTTTTTGGAGAAGATGGGGGGGCAAAAGTCATGAATAAGTGGATAAGCAATAATAATATTGCTAAAGTCATTGCACTTTGTATAAGTATTATTTTGTGGGCGATGGTGCACCTGGACAGCGCTACTCCCGTATCAACGGTGAATCAACCGTTAAGTACGCGGACAATTGAGAATGTCAAAATTCAGGTCTACAACTTCGATAGCGATAAGTACGTATTATACGGACTCAATCCGGACCGCGTGACCTTGGAGGTTAGCGGGAAAGCATCGAGGCTGACCTCCCTGTTCTCCGACGATAATTACAAAGTAAAGCTGGATCTTGATAACCTGGGCCCAGGCACCAGGACCGTTCCGCTGAAATGCGAGCTCCCGAACGGGGTGGAGTGTGTATCGATTACGCCTTCTTCCGTTCAGGTTACAATCGAGGCCAAAGAATCTAAAGAATTCGAAGCAGACATCGTCACGGAAGGGGAGCCTGCCAAAGGTTACGAGCTCGGCACACCGGTAGTGAGCGGAAACGGCAAGGTCAAAGTAACGCTTCCTTCCAGTGAGATCGGAGAGGTTCAAAAGGTGCAGGGCACGGTGAATGTAGAGGGTCTGGACAGCGATATTACCGGCAGGAGCGTCAAGCTGATTGCCTATGACAAGGCCGGGGAGGAAATGAAGGATGCCCAAATTTCCCCGTCGTCCATTAATGTCGATGTACCGCTTATCAAGCTTTATAAAAGCGTACCGGTCGAGCTTAAAACTACCGGAACCCTTCCGCCCGGGTATGCTTTGTCGGAGATCAGCAGCAGCGTCGAGCAGGTTGTAGTGTATGGCTCCAAAGAAGTGCTTGACGGTATTTCTAACTATCCGGTAACGGTGGACTTAGGGAAATTTAAGGGACCAGGCGATACAGCCTACACAGTAGACTTGACTCCGCCTGACGGTTTTGAGAGAATCGAGCCGGGCTCTTTGCAAGTTACGATTAAGGCCACCCCCTTTGAAAAAAAAACGCTGAATGACATCCCTGTTACGCTCCTTGGTGCAGGAGCGGGATATACAGCCAAAGTGATCAGTCCTGAATCCGGCCGCATTACCGCGACGGTTGAAGGCAGCGCAGAACGGATCAGCGCGATAAAGTCCGACGAGCTTTCGTTTACCGCTGATCTTAGCGGCTATGGGGAAGGAACCTTTACGGTTACGCTTACCCCCAGGTTTCCGCAATATATTTATTTGGCGGATCCGGGCAACAAGCCTACGGCCCAGGTAGAAATTACCGCCCAAGATAAACCTGCCACGGTCAATCCGGATCCTTCGGGTGAATCCGGAGATCCAAGTTCAAGCAGTGGCAGCGGGACAAGCGAGAACGGCGAAACCGGGGGAGAAACCAGCCATCCGCCGGAGCATACGAATTCACCGTAAAGCAGGAACAGGAATAGAACTAAAAAAGATAACCAAGTGAAATGGAATGTTGAAGAGGGAGTGTAACGATGGGGAAATATTTTGGAACTGATGGTGTCCGCGGTGTCGCAAACAAGGAACTGACGGCTGAGCTGGCTTACCGTATTGGCCGCTGCGGCGGATACGTATTAACGGGAGCGGCATCCAAGCCGAAGGTAGTCATCGGTATGGACACGCGTATTTCAGGAGTCATGCTGGAATCTGCACTGGTTGCAGGCCTGCTCTCCATCGGTGCAAATGTAATACGCCTGGGTGTGGTTACTACGCCTGCAGTAGCTTATTTAACCCGGCTTCTAGGCGCGGATGCGGGCGTCATGATCTCGGCTTCCCACAATCCGGTAGAGGATAACGGGATCAAGTTTTTCGGCAGCGACGGATTCAAGCTGTCTGACGAGACCGAGCTTCAAATCGAAGAGCTGATCGACAAGGACGGAGATGATCTTCCTCGGCCGGTAGGCGGAGATCTGGGCTCGGTTGAGGTGGATGACGAATCCAAACTGAAGTATTTGGAGCATTTGAAATCAACGATTTCCAGATCGTCGTTCCAGGGGCTCAAGGTTGTTCTGGACTGCGCTAATGGTGCCGCTTACGAACTGGCGCCGAAGTTGTTCCATGAGCTTGGAGCGGAAGTCATCACGCTGGCTGCAGAGCCTAACGGCCGCAACATTAACGACCACTGCGGTTCCACGCATCCTGAGCTGCTGAAGCAAGAAGTGGTTCGTCTTGGAGCCGATCTCGGCCTGGCTTTTGACGGCGATGCCGACCGTCTCATTGCGATTGACGAAAATGGCGAAGAGGTTGACGGAGACCATATTTTGTGCATTTGCGGCGAGGCGATGAACCGCGATGGCCGGCTTGCGGAAAGCACGATCGTAACGACGGTTATGAGCAACATCGGTTTTTATAAGGCTGCAGAAAAGCTTAAGCTGAACACGGTACAAACAGCGGTAGGCGACCGTTATGTCATGGCGGAAATGCGCCGCGGCGGCTTTAATCTGGGCGGGGAACAGTCCGGGCATGTTATTTTTCTGGATTACAATACTACAGGTGATGGTATTCTTACGGCGATCCAATTGGTTGATACGATTCTGAACTCGGGCAAACCGCTTAGCGAACTGAAAAAGCTGATGGTCCAGTATCCTCAGGTGCTTGTCAATGTACGCGTACAGGATAAGAGCAAATATGAAGGCAATAAGGCGATTGCTTCCGCCATTTCAGCCGTAGAGAGAGAGCTCGGCGACAACGGCCGTGTGCTGGTTCGACCTTCGGGTACAGAGTCACTGATTCGCGTAATGGCAGAAGGGCCGGATAAGATTGAGCTGGAGCAATTCGTATCCGATATTGCTGCCGTGGTTGAGCGTGAACTTGTTTAAGCCGTGACTGTGACTTTAGCACAATGTGATCTGAAAAAGACGCCGCCAGCTTTGGTCAGGCTGCTTGTTTCGTAAATTACCAAGTTGTATAGAAGCCGCCAGGCGTAAGGCCTCGCGTTTCGGCGGCTGTCTTTTTGGGTGAATGAATACTGCCCCTGTTTTTCAGAAAAGGCACATGGATAATTGCAAAAAAGACGATAGATGCATATAATTAACCATAATCGAACATAGAAAGTGAGGGTTGTGAGGTTACAAGCATCATAAGCGCCAGAGCTTTCTGGCTTGCGCGGGAAGGATAAACGGCACTTTAAAAAGGTTTGGGGTCCATGTTATTCAGGTCCTGAAACATTAAGGGAATAAATAATTAAGGGCCGTTATCCAATGGCAGCAGGAAGCTGACGAGGTGGAGGTGTTCGAATTGTTCGGCGGGGACCTCCCGGTATCGCATCGGACCGTAAATCATTCAGCAAAGGGAACGGGCGACTGTTCTTACAAACTGTTTGATCAAGATGCAAATCAGCCAGTTAATATACAATTTCCTGAGTGCAAAAGGGAACGCGGATACAGCTGCGGCAGAGCAACTATGCATTCAAGGATTCTTTGATAATTGAATATATTGAAGTTGTTCCTATGAAGAGCCGCAACATGTCTTCCGGTCTGTTCATCTTTTGCCAATAAAATTTTGAGATGACGAAACGGAGGATTTATAAATATGTGTGGTATTGTGGGATATATCGGAGCAAGAGATACGCAGACGGTGTTGATTGAGGGTCTTAAGAAGCTGGAATACCGCGGGTACGATTCGGCAGGGATCGCGGTGTTTACTCCTGAAGGTCTAAAGATTAGCAAGTCTACCGGGCGTTTGACAAATCTGGAATCCAAGCTGGAGGATGCTCCTTTGGTTGGTTCCGCAGGGATCGGTCATACGCGCTGGGCGACACACGGGAAGCCGTCCTACGTAAACTCGCATCCGCACACCGACCATACCCAGAAATTTTCGGTCGTTCATAATGGGATTGTCGAAAACTATCTGGAGCTTAAGGAAGAGCTGATCAGCGAGGGGTATATTTTCGTATCCGAAACGGACACGGAAGTCATTTCGCACCTGATTGCCCGCGAGTACAAAGGTGATATCGTAAAAGCCGTTCAAAAGGCAATCAGCTACATGCGCGGTGCATTTGCCCTTGGCGTCCTGACGGAATACGAGCCTAACAAGCTGGTAGCCGTACGTCAGGCCAGTCCGCTGATCATCGGAATCGGGGAAGGCGAGAACTTTATCGGCTCCGACATCCCGGCTCTGTTGAACTATACACGCAAGGTCTACATTTTGAACGACGGTGAAATGGCCGTGCTCACCAAGGATTCTGTCGAACTGATGACCATTGAGGGGAATTTTATTTCTCGGGAAATGACGAATGTCGAATGGGATGAAGTAACGGCAGAAAAAGGCGGATACGACCACTTCATGCTAAAAGAAATTCATGAGCAGCCTAATGCTTACCGCGATACGATGCTGGGCCGGATCGACGAATCCGGACGCAAGGTCGTTCTGCCGGAACTGAAACTGACTGATGAGCAGATTCGCAAAATCAACAATATTCATGTTGTTGCCTGCGGTACGGCTTATCATGCCGGTCTCGTCGGCGGTTCCGTCATTGAACAGCTGGTCCGTATTCCGGTTGCCTTTGATGTAGCGTCCGAATATCGCTATCGTTCGCCGCTGATCACTCCGGAAACGCTGGTCATCGTCGTGAGCCAATCCGGTGAAACGGCAGATACGCTAGCTGCGCTGCGCGAAGCCCAAGCGAATGGAGCGCATGTACTGGCCATCACGAACGTGGTTGGCAGCTCGATCGCCCGCGATGCGGACGACGTCATTGCCACTTTGGCAGGGCCGGAAATTGCCGTAGCTTCGACTAAGGCTTACTCTTCCCAGCTGATAGCATTCTATCTGTTCGCTTTGTATCTGGCTCAAGTACGCGGTACACAAAGCGAAGCCGAAGTAGCCCGTATTATCGCAGCTATGCATGCGCTGCCTGAACAGGTGGAAAGCATGCTGTCCAATACGAAAGCCATCAAGGCTTACGCGGAGGAAATTGCTTCACATGAGCATTTGTTCTTTATCGGCCGCGGCATGGACTATGCTGTCGCACAGGAAGGTTCGTTGAAGCTCAAAGAGATTTCTTATATTCATTCCGAAGCCTACGCTGCCGGCGAGCTTAAGCATGGTACGCTGGCGCTGATCGAAGAAGGGATTCCGGTAATCGCGCTCGTTACCCAGGAGAACGTCATGGAGAAGACCGTCAGCAACATCAAGGAAGTGAAAGCCCGCGGCGGTGCCGTCATGGCGATCACTTACGAAGAGCACGTTGCCAGCCTGCTGAGATCCGTCGACCAGGCCTTCGCTATTCCGAAGACGCTGCCGATACTGTCGGCTGCCATCTCGGTAGTGCCTCTGCAGTTGATCGCTTACTACGCTTCCCTGGCCCGCAGCTTGGATGTCGATAAACCGCGTAATTTGGCGAAGAGCGTGACGGTGGAGTAAGAGAGGAAGCGGGTTTTTATAAAGTGATATTTTGTATTAAAGTTGTGTTCTAGTTGTGTTCTAGTGGAAAAGTTGTGTCCTTTGATTGAATTTTGTATTAAAGTTGTTGTCAGATAATAAAAAAGTCGTGAACCAATATAAGATGTCTTGAACCAGTAAAAGATGTCGTGAACCAAAATGCAAAATGAGTGATTTTCAGCATCTAGAAGGGAGCCCGAGGGATTGATTCGTGGCTCCCTTTTAAAATGCTAAAAAAACAATATACATACTTCATGCAATGGAACCTGGAGTGAAATTGAATTGGGAAATAGTAATCCATCTGCGGAAACATTAATATCTATTCGAACACAATATAATGTGAACTTAAATTGGCTATTAACCGGTGTCGCTGCAGAAGATGGGGCGACATATGATGATTATGAATCGAGAAAAGGTTTATTAAAGTTTTTAGAAATCTTGATGATTATGAGAAGAAGGAACTAATTGAGTTTATAAGGGTAAAAATAAATTTAAGTTCAATATAGTTGTTCAGTGGAAATACAAGTATTTTCTTAGTTCCTAAGATAAAGATCAAATGGAAGATAGTGAAGAGGACGCAGCCCAAGCGAATTGACATTCGCTCGGCTTTTCTGGGTGTGTCAATAATTTTGTGTAAACTCATTTATAGAGACTCCCCCATGGGGGAGATTGCCCTTACGGCAGATGTTGGCCGATGCGTTCGGGGAAGAAGACCGAGAACTGCAACAGCATTTGGCCCCAGTTCTGGACACGGCCTGTCCATTTGCGGGTGACATCCATGGTGACCAGATACAGCATCTTTAGCAGCGCCTCGTCC
>NZ_JAIOGQ010000052.1 GCF_019904135.1 Paenibacillus caui
CTTTTGCCTCCGGCTTCCTTCAGATTCCACCTCACGATGGGACACCCTTACCCTTGGCTAATGGTAGGCGCTCGCCAGCCCCCATTCCGGACTTTCACCGTGTAGATGACGCCCATGCTGGGCGTACTAGAAAGAGCCCGTCAAAGCTATAGCGCTTTGACGGGCTTTGCGGCTTTATTTAATAATCGTACTTATCACGCGATTTGGCGATTCTCGCATCTTAAACACTTTTGTCTCCGGAACAGATCGCCGAAACCAAAATAAGGCTATTCCAAAAGGTTGTAACCTTAAAGAATAGCCTTGAAATGAGCTGTTATTTAATTTGGAGCACCTTTACTGTGCTATATTCTTTATTCTTCATTCTGCTCCAGATAAACTTCAATCATTTTCTGTCTTTGCTCCCAGACGGCCTGACTCAAGCTTACACGGTAAATTTCCGGGTTCATCTTACGCAGATATTCCGGCCAGAACAAGGCGAGCTGCTGTTTATGATAAGCCCTGATTTCATTCAGGGTTGGCAGCTCATACACCAGCTTGCCGTCTACAAACACAGGCTCCAGCATTCGGACCGCATCGAAATTTCTGACGGTTTTCTGAAGTGTGGCGTGAACCGGATGCAAAAGGCGCAGCTTGCCTTCCATACCCTCTACATGCTCATGGGGATATGAAATATAATCCGCGATAGCCTTCTGATCCTTTCGGCTGATCAGGCGGTAAACATCTTTCTTGCCCGGCGTGCTGATCTTCTCCGGATTGCCGGAAATTTTGATGGTCGGTTCCATATGGTCGCCCTTCTGGCGTTCCACCAGCTTGTATACCCCGCCAAGCGCAGGCTGATCCGCAGCCGTAATGAGCTGGGTGCCTACGCCCCAAATGTCGATGCGCGCTCCCTGGGCCTTCAGGTTAAAAATCGTGTTCTCGTCCAGATCATTGGAAGCGACGATTTTGACGTAGGTCAGGCCTGCTTCATCGAGCATTTTCCGCGCCTGAATGGACAAATACGCCAGGTCCCCGCTGTCCAGGCGGATCGCTGACATCTTTCTGCCCTGGGATTCCAGCCATTTTGCGGTTTTGATCGCGTTTGGAATCCCGCTTTTTAACGTATCAAACGTATCCACAAGCAGCGTCACCTGCTCCGGAAGCGCCTTGGAATACAGCTCGAACGCCTCTAACTCCGAATCAAAGCTCTGCACCCAGGAGTGGGCGTGCGTGCCTTTGGTCGGAATCCCGAAATATTCGCCCGCAAGCATGTTGGAGGTCGCATCAAACCCCGCAATATAGGTCGCTCTTGCGCCCCATATCGCCGCATCGGCCTCCTGAGCCCGTCTCGTGCCGAACTCGAGCAGTACATCGTTTGGGGCCACCTGCTTGATCCGGGACGCTTTGGTAGCGATCAGTGTCTGGAAGTTCATGAAGTTCAGCAGGGCTGTTTCCACCAGCTGGGTCTCCATGATTGTGCCTTCCACCCGAATTAGCGGTTCATTTGGAAAAACAAGGGAGCCTTCCTTCATCGAAAGAAGTGTGCCTTCAAAGCGGAAATTTTTCAATAATTCCAGAAACTCCGGTTTGTAATTCTCTTCCTGCTTCGCCAGATAGGCCATGTCTTCTTCCGTAAATCGAAGATCCCGTATATAGTTCACAATTCGTTCAAGACCCGCAAATACAGCATAACCATTGCCAAACGGAAGCTTGCGGAAATAAGCCTCAAAGACGGCTTTTCGTTTATGGCTGCCGTTTATCCAATGCGCATACATCATATTGATTTGATATTTATCGGTATGCAGGGCCAAACTTGTTGTTTGCATCTGTTATTCATCCCTCTCTTGTTGTTCCCAAAAACGATAGGCAGGCCGAAGGCCGGCTGTCCTTGCGCATTTTGCAACGTTCAGGAGCTCTTGACGACCTTTGCGCCCAGACTGCCTGTAAAATGCCCAAGCGCCCATTCATGTCCGGCCGGATTGAAGCTGGCAACGGCATCTTCATAAACCGTAATATCAAAACCTTTATTATAAGCGTCCACGGCCGTATGCAGCACGCAAATATCCGTGCATACGCCGATCAGATGGACTTCCGTAATTCCGCGTTCCCGCAGCTTTAGTTCCAGATCGGTGCCGCAAAAAGCGCTGTACCTTGTTTTGTCCATCCAATAGATGCTGTCCTTATGCTTCTCATAAACCTGCTCGAGCGCTCCGTAAAGCGCCCGCCCATCGCTTCCCCGCAAATTATGAGGAGGAAACAGCTTCGTTTCCGGATGATACGGGTCCCCCGGCTCATGTAGATCTACAGCCATGACAACAAATTCACCGCGCTCAGCATAAGTTTCGGTTAGCTTTGAGATGACAGGCTCGATTTGTACAGCGGCGTCTCCCACCGGAAGGCTTCCATCGACAAAATCATTCGTGAAATCAATCACGATCAATGCTTTCATCTGTTCCCTCAACTCCTTGGCCTTGAATTGTTCATCTACCGCTGCGTTCAAAAATATTAAGTATAAATCGACAGTTGCGGTGTAAAATCCGTAAAGCGGTACAGCTGCGCCGGACGCTGCGAATACTGATTCGAGAGCAGCGGCTTGCCGGTCTCATCGCGAACCTCCTCCAAGATTCCCTGCCTGCTGCGCGTGGAGGTGATTTTCCGGATAAAGTTCAATTCTTCAAAATCGGGCACAACCGTCTGAATCACCTGATATAATTCGCTTAACGTAAAATGCGGCGGCAAAAACTGTTTGGCGATCGTCGTCTGCAGCATCTGCTGCTGAATTCTCCGGTATGCATCCTTAATAATTTCGCGATGATCGAACGCAAGCTCCAGCTCCTCAAGCGCTTCTTCGACCGTAAACAATCCAACCGCCTGCGCATCGTCTGCGGCTTTTCGTTTCTCCAAAACCGCTTCTTCCACCAATGCGTAAAAAGCGTGCGAAATGATCCAGCCGCGCGGATCTCTGCCCGGCGTACTGTATACGCCAAGATATTCCAAATGCCCGCCGTCCACGCCGGTTTCTTCCTTAAGCTCGCGGCTCGCTGTCTCAAACAGCGATTCGTTTTCCTGGCAAAATCCTCCGGGAAGCGCGAAAGCCCCGGCAAAGGGCCAGCTCCGCCTGCGGACGAGCATGACTTTCAGTTCGAAAAGGGGCAGCGATTTGGTCGATGAACGCCGCTCCTGTTTCGTTAAAGTAAACATGACTATATCCGCGGGGATACCATCGGGTGTGCGATATTTTTTCGGATTATCCCCATTTTCGTTTTCCTGCTCATTGCTCATTGTCCATCACCACACTGTAATATTAGTTTTGGTACAGGATCACGCTTTCGAAAGCCGAAATGTTGAAGTCGCGATACAGCCTAACCGCCCCTCCGCATTTCTGACTTCCGCGCGCATGGTCATTGTCCGGAACGTTTCATGAACGGGAAAAGCGCTTGCGACAAGCTGCCCTGGACTCATGGGCGATAGAAAATTAACATTCAAATGGGTCGTGACCCCCTGGGCTCCCCCTTTGGCCTCCGACAGCAAGATGCCCATCGCCTGATCCATCAGGGAAGACAGAACGCCCCCATGTACAATACCCATCGAATTCAGATGCTTTTCTTCTGCGTCAAGCCCGATTTCCACTCGCCCGCTGTCCACAGAAATCAGCTTCATGCCTAAAAATCCCCAGAACGTTTTATCATTGCGTGCCATAATATCGGTCCAGTCCATTACCGCTCCTCCTAATGACGTATCTCTGATGTCCATTTGTCTGTTTCGCCTTGGCCAAAGTATATTTATATGTACGCTTGATTGTTTATCCTGTTAAGTTTATTCCCTTGGCTTACAGCAAAAAAAGTGCGGAAGGCTTCCTTCCGCACATGTGCCTGCTGCATCAATCGCACCGGCTGGGAGGCGCATCCGTGCCTGATTCCACATGAATCTTTTGCGACACGGTATCATGTATGGCCGACATCACGAACTGCAGCAAATAGTTGATGTCCGCCTGACTCTGCTGATATTCCGCGACGAGTGGAATGGCATCGATCTCCGCCTGGAGCTCGTCGATCTCCCGTTCGATCCGGGACACCATGCCGGCATTGCCCATGCTCTCAAACGCAACAATTTCTTTTTGCTTCTTCTTCATCTGTGCAATCAGCGATTGAATGCGTTCGTGATGCTGAATTTTCTGCTCGGCTTTTTTAAATACCTCCACTTCCTCGCTGGTGCCGATCAAATCGGCAAGCGCCCTGGACTTCTCCAGGATTTCAGCTTTCATATATATACGATGCGAAGCGGAATTCGGCGTTCCGCCTTTAGCGTCAGACATTTCCTGAAACTCTGCCACCTTTGAATTCCTTCCTTTCGCTATTGAACTTTTAAGAATTGGTTCTACCCTAAGCCGAAACTACCGGATCATTCACAATTTTGCCCTTGATATACCACGTCATCGGATCCGTAATCTCCACATGAACAAACGTTCCGATCAACTCAGGCGCACCTTCGAAATGGACGAGCTTGTTGGTCCGTGTGCGGCCGGATAGCACCTCGGCATTGTTTTTGCTTCGGCCTTCAACCAGCACTTCAACAATTTGTCCTTTGAACTGCTCGCTGCTTTCCCGGCTGCACTCTTGAATAGCTTCATTCAGCCGGTACAGCCGTTCTTTCTTGACCTCCATAGGAATGTCGTCCTTCATGGAAGCAGCCGGCGTGCCCTCGCGCGGCGAGTAAATAAAGGTGTAGGCCGAATCGTAGCCCACTTCGCGGACCAAAGACAGCGTTTCTTCGAATTGTTCATCCGTTTCCCCGGGGAAACCGACAATGATATCTGTGGTGAGTACGACATTCGGAATCGCAGCCTTGATCTTGCGGACAAGCTCCAAATAATGCTCGCGCGAATATTTACGGCCCATCATCTTAAGCACTTCCGTGTTCCCCGACTGTACGGGCAGGTGAATGTGCTCAACGAGATTGCCCCCTTTGGCCAAAACCGCAATCAATTCATCGTCAAAATCGCGCGGATGCGATGTTGTGAAGCGGACCCGCGGAATATCGATCTTATGGATATCATCCATCAAATTGGCAAAAGAATACGTGATGTCCGTGAAATCCTTGCCGTAGGCATTTACGTTCTGCCCAAGCAGCGTAATTTCCTTGAATCCCTGGCGGGCCAGATCCCGGACCTCGGCAATTACGTCTTCAGGACGGCGGCTGCGCTCCTTGCCGCGGGTAAACGGCACAATGCAATACGTACAGAACTTGTCGCAACCATACATGATATTCACCCATGCGCGCATGCCTTCACGTTTCTTCGGCAAATTCTCGATAATGTCGCCTTCCTTGGACCATACATCCACTACCATTTCCTTGCTCATCAAAGATTCGTGAATGAGCAGCGGCAGACGGTGAATGTTATGGGTACCGAAGATCATATCGACAAAACCGTGCTTCTGCAGAATCCGGTTTACCACCGTTTCTTCCTGCGACATACAACCGCATACACCAAGCAGCAGCTCAGGGTTTTCGGTCTTCAGATGCTTCAGATGGCCCAATTCGCCGAACACCTTGTCTTCGGCGTTCTCCCGAATCGCGCATGTATTGAGCAAAATGATATCGGCCTCTTTGCGGTCTTCCGTAGGCTGATAGCCCATTTGCTCCAGCAAACCTTTGATCGTCTCCGTATCGTGCTCATTCATCTGGCAGCCAAAGGTGTAGACGATATAGTGCTTACCCTGCCCTATTGTTCTCAGCTCATCCGGCACGGCCTGCTCATAATGGACCTGTACGGATTCCTTGCCGCGCTGTTTCTCTTGCTTGTGATTCGGTTCGGATAAGATATGAATTTCCCGGCCGCGAATACGGATTTTCTTTCCGTTCTCGTCTTCGTGGAGCACCTTGGCATCCGAGAAATCAAAATATTTGGAGTAATCCTTTGTTTCTTTAGCCATGTTGCGGCTCACTCCTTACCTCTCTATCTTCATCCCGGCGGGTTGAATTATTTAAAAATGCATTACATCAAATTATAACATGCTTGCCTATCTATTTCTACATGCCTAAGCAAAAGGCCCGTCAAAACAAGCCGTAGCCGAGAAAAATACAAATGGCAGGCCGGATTGAATCCGGGCCTGCCATTTGGGTTTTCGAGAATCGAGTTTGTAAACGGTAAACGGTTCTTAGTCCACGATTTCAGCGGTGTCGCCATTTTTAACGCTTGCGGCATTCGCTTCGTCCGTGTCGATATGCATATCGAGTGCGAAAGAATCGGAAACACGGGAAATCACATTTTCAAATACGACGCCGCGTTCGCCGCCTACGCGCACCTTCAGCAGCTGTTTGTCCTTGATGCCCCATTTTTCGGCGTCTGAAGTATGAAAATGAATATGGCGGGCAGCCACGATAACGCCTTGTTCGAGCTCAATTTCGCCCTTAGGGCCTTTTACTTTAATACCCGGCGTGCCGTCGATTTTGCCGGATTCACGAACCGGTGCCTTAACGCCGATCGCGAAAGAGTCGGTACGGGAAATTTCAAGCTGGGAAGCCGGACGGGCCGGTCCCAGAATCCGAACTTTGTCAAATTGTCCTTTGGTACCAATTACAGCGACTTGCTCATTGGCTGCGAATTGGCCTGGCTGGGACAAAGGTTTAAATTCTGTCAGCTGATACCCTTCGCCGAACAGGGCCTCGATATGCTCTTGGGTAAGATGGATATGACGTGCAGATACGCCAACCGGTACGATTTTACTCATCGTAGATTCACTCCTTGTAAGTTCTCTTTTTCACGAAAACATCCTTACCTATTATACATCTTTCGACACAAAAGGCAAAGGCACCCTTTGGAGGGTGCCTTTCACAATGCAATGTCTACTATTTAAATTCAGCCACAAGCTGATCAAACTGCTCTGCGGTGATTTCCGGATTCTGGCCTGACAGAGGCTCTTTGCGGAAGCCGGGAACAAGATCTTCATAGCTTTTTCGTTCTTTATTTTGATAAATTAGTCCTGTAAGCAAGCCGCCGGTTTCCATCAGTTTGGTCATAGCCTGAATCCGGTTGCTCGGATCATAGTCCGGAATTGTATCCAAATTCGTAATATTTTCTTTAAACCAGTCATAGGTGTTCACCTTGTTGAAGGTTACACATGGACTGAATACGTTAATCAGTGAAAAACCTTCATGCCGGATGCCTTCCTCGATCAAAGCTGTCAGCTGCTTCAGATCGCTGGAGAAGGACTGGGCTACAAAAGTCGCGCCTGATGAAAGAGCAAGCTCAAGCGGAGACAACGCCGATTCAATGGATCCTTCCGGGGTACTCTTCGTCTTGAAGCCTTCCGAGCTCCGAGGGGAGGTCTGCCCTTTGGTAAGGCCGTAAATCTGGTTATCCATAACGATGTAGGTGATATTGATATTACGGCGAATCGCATGAATCGTATGACCCATCCCGATCGCAAAGCCGTCTCCGTCACCGCCGGAAGCGATCACCGTCAAATCCCGGTTGGCCAGCTTCACGCCCTGGGCAATCGGCAGCGCCCGCCCGTGAATGCCATGCAGACCGTAAGCGTTAATATAGCCCGATATTCGTCCGGAACAGCCGATCCCCGAGATGACCGCAAGCTGTTCCGGTTCGAGGCCTACATTGGCCGCTGCGCGCTGGATCGCCGCCTGTACCGAAAAGTCGCCGCATCCAGGACACCAGTTAGGTTTGACGTTATTGCGGAATTCCTTAAAAGTTGCCATGTTCAACCAACTCCCCGTTTGGTTTCTGAGCGGATTCTTGCTCTTCATAAACCTTCAGGCATCTGGCATACAATTCTGCCGGAAGGAACGGTGTGCCATCATATTTCAGCATGTTCACCATTTTGTCACGATAGCCGACGTTCAGCTTGATCAGATTGGCGAGTTGGCCTGTCGCATTGTTCTCCAGCACGACAATCTGCTTCGCCTGCTCCAGATAGGGCTGTATTTCCTTCGCAGGGAACGGATGCAGCAGCCGAACCGTGATATGGTTTGTCTTGATCCCGTCCGCTTCCAGACTTCTGCGCGCCTGATCGATCGTACCTCCCGTAGAGCCCATCCCGATGATCAACAGATCGGGTTCCTTATAAGGCGCCTGCACATGAATCGGGTGATCCACCTTGATTCGGTCAAGCTTGCGAAGCCGCTTATCCATCATCTTGTTCCGGTTCGCCGGACTTTCGGACGGGCGGCCCGCTTCATCGTGCTCTACCCCTGTCACATGATGAATGCCGTTCTTTTGGCCCGGAATAACGCGAGGAGAAATTCCGCTAGGCGTTTCCGCATAGCGCTTGAACAGACTGCCGTCTTCACGTTCCGGAATCTCGTCCGTAAGTGCTCCTCTATCAATCGTAATCTGGCTGTAATCCAGCAGCTCACAGGATTGCTTGCCGAGGGAAAGCTGCAGATCCGTCGCGAGAATGACGGGAACCTGGTATTTTTCAGCCAGATTGAACGCTTGAATCGTGTCGTAGAAGCATTCTTCAATCGAGCTCGGAGCGAGCACGATCTTCGGAATTTCGCCATGGGTGCCATAGATCAGCGCATTGATATCGCTTTGTTCCTGCTTTGTAGGAAGACCTGTGCTAGGACCGCCGCGCTGGGTGTCCACAATGACGACAGGCGTTTCCGTCATCCCGGCCAGGCCGATCGCCTCCATCATCAGGGAGAGTCCCGGGCCTGCCGATGCGGTCATCGTCCGAACCCCTGCATAGTTTGCTCCTATGGCCATCGTAATGGCGGCAATTTCGTCCTCGGTCTGAATGACTGTTCCTCCGAATTTCGGCAGCTTCTTGATCAAATATTCCATAATTTCGGACGCCGGCGTAATCGGATAGGCGCTCATGATCCGGCAGCCTGCAGCGATCGCTCCAAGGCCGATAGCATCATTGCCGATCATGAACAGCTTTTGCTTGCCGTCCGCCGGCTCCAGCTTGAAGCGTTCCAAGGGTCCGCCGGCCAACTCGAGCACGTATTCCGCTCCCCTGCGAACCGCTTCGATATTCTTGTCAACAATCGCCTTGCCTTTGCGCCCGAATTCTTCTTCAACCGCTTTGTTAAACACCTCGAGCGGCAATCCGAGCAAGGCCCAGGATGCGCCGGAAGCGACCATATTCTTCATCAGGGAAGTCCCAAGCTCTTCGGCAATCGCCGTAATTGGAACGGCAAATAATACGGCGCTGCTCCCTTCCGGAACGGCGGGATTAAATTTGGCATCTGCTACGATTACCCCGTCCTTGCACAATTCATGTGCATTCAAATCGATACTTTCCTGGTCGAAGGCGACTAAAATGTCCAGATCGTCGGAAATGGCACGAGCCGGTTTAGTGCTGATCCGGATTTTGTTATTCGTATGCCCGCCTTTAATACGTGAAGAAAAATGCCTGTAACCATACAAGTAATACCCCAGACGATTTAATGCCGTCGAGAATATCCGATCCGTACTTTCAACGCCTTCACCCTGCTGCCCGCCGATTTTCCATGACAATTGACTAATCAAGACCGCCACCCCTTTAATGGTATCGCATCAGAATCATGAAAATTGCACGATCGCCTAAAACAAATAAGCACTGCGAGAATGTCATCTCGCTCTAAAATATGAAATATTTGTTTCATAATCATGTCAATTTTATGTCGGTGACGATCAAAAAGCAAGCGTTTTCGCGCCCATTTCATATAGTAGTTTTCGATTAAACCGTTCTCGGGATGTGATTAATTAAAGCGTTTTCTTTGTTGCTGGTATCTGTGTTTGCAAAAATTTCAATGCATTTTGGTACAGCCACTTGTCAGCAAGCGCCCCGGAATAATACTTGAGCAGCATTTCTCGCAAATCGGAATATTTCGCCGCATTTTCCAGGCCAGCAATATGATGATCAATTCCGTCAAAATCGGAGCCGAACACAAGATGATTCTCAGCTCCAAGCGAACACATATACTCCAAATGCGGCAGCAAATCGGTCATTTTTACAGGGCCTTCCGATTTAACGAAATACGGCACAAACGTGATGCCGATCCGGCCGCCCAGCCGCACAATCGCCCGAATTTGCTCGTCGCTTAAATTTCTGGGGTGGTTGCAAACGGAAAAACTGTTCGAATGGGAAGCAATAAAAGGTTTCCCGGCGGTTTCCGCCAGCTCTGTCAGTTCCCAAAAGCCTTTGGGGGACAAATGAGAGACGTCGAGAATGATGCCCAACTCATGGCATGCTTGCACCAGTTCCTTGCCTTTCTGCGTAAAACCGCCGCCTCGGGACTCCATAATCCCGTCAGCCGCCCAGTTGGCATGATTCCAGGTAATCCCTAAAAAGCGGACTCCCAGGTCATAGCAGCACCGGAGATAGCTTAAGTTTCCTTCAAGCGCATCGGCTCCTTCCAGGGACAGCAGCCCCCCGCTGCCTCCGCTGGCGACAAGCGCGGCCAATTGCTGACGGCTCGTAACCAAGGGCAGTCCACATGCCTCCACTTCGGTCCGGAACAATCTGATTTGCTCCAAAATATGCCCGATGCGGCCTTGCCCCAGCCTTTCAGAAACAAAAATGGCAAAGCACTGCAGCTTTATCCCCCCTTGTTTAAGCTTGAAGGCGGATACGTCAAGCTTTTGATCATCGCTAAAATGAATGCTTGGGTCCTGATGGAGTTTGCTTAAAGCGTCACAATGAAAATCAACAATGCCAAATTTCAATCCTTTCACATCCAATCCGGTTTATTCCTATACTCTGCCACAAACATCAAGCCATAAACGCAAAAAACCTGTCTGCCACTCCGGCAAACAGGTTATTATATAGGGTTCAATCATCTCGGTTCTACAATCAATTTGATTGCTGTCCGATCTTCTCCATCGATGACAATGTCGGTAAAAGCCGGAATACAGATCAAATCGACTCCGCTTGGAGCCACAAAACCACGGGCAATGGCAACCGCTTTGATCGCTTGATTGAGCGCACCTGCGCCAATAGCCTGAAGTTCAGCAGCGCCTCGTTCTCGCAGCACGCCCGCAAGTGCGCCGGCAACGGAGTTGGGGTTGGATTTTGCTGAAACTTTTAATACTTCCATGGTAAGTACCTCCCTGGGAATAATGGTTTGGATTCCACTACCTTGACAAATGATCTGTATAGATCATATTCGGGAAATTTGAAATAATTCCTTCTTTTTAGGGAGATTACCGGAAAAAAGGCACGGTAAAACGGATGCCTCACAGTTGTTCTGCACGTACCTAAGCTAGTTCATCGTCCACTCATCTTCCAGAATGCGAATTTTCCGGATTTGCTTGGCCAGCCCCGTCGTGTTGTCCAGATCAGCCAATACCGCATGGAACTGCCATTTTCCGCTGCATACCTGAAACCTTACCGGGAGCTGGGTTTTGAATTTGCGCAGCACCGCATCGCGTTCCATGCCGAGGATGCCCTCTCTGGACCCGACCATCCCAACATCGGTAATATACGCCGTTCCTTGGGGAAGCACAAGTTCATCGTTGCTTTGCACATGGGTATGCGTTCCGACAACCATCGATGCCCTGCCGTCCAGATGCCAGCCCATTGCAATCTTTTCCGAAGTCGCTTCGGCGTGGAAATCAACAAGTATAAACTTGTGTTTCTTGCGCAGCGTGTCCACAATATCGTCCGAAGCCCGGAAAGGGCAATCAAGGGGAGGCAGAAACGTTCTGCCCATCAAATTGACTATCGCCAGCTCCTTGCTGCCGTTCTTTACGACCGTATAGCCCCTGCCTGGAGTTCCAGGCGGATAGTTGGCAGGTCTGATCATCCGCGGCTCATCATCGATAAAATCAAAAATATCCTTGTTGTCCCAGGTATGGTTGCCCATCGTAATGCCGTGAATACCCCAATCAAAGAACTCCTTCGCTATAGCCGCCGTTATCCCCCGTCCCGCTGCCGCGTTCTCGCCATTGGCAATCACGATGTCAGGGCTGTACTTGGATTTAAGCTGGGGCAGCATCTCCTTCAGAGCCTTGCGGCCCGTATTTCCGACAATGTCTCCGATAAACAGCACTTTCACCGTCTATTCCTCCTAATAACCTTTTATCCATTACGCCGATTTTACTTTGCTTCGGGCTTCCCGGTCCACCCGCTCGACCAAATCATAACCACCCGTCAAACGGGTGGTTTGCTCTAAGGCTATAAGCCTTTATTACCGGCTCGCGTCTAAAGGCGCTAGCTTTCACTACGTTCAAGCTACTATGCCATTGTCGCTTTTGCCTACCCC
>NZ_JAIOGQ010000053.1 GCF_019904135.1 Paenibacillus caui
GGACGAGGCGCTGCTAAAGATGCTGTATCTGGTCACCATGGATGTCACCCGCAAATGGACAGGCCGTGTCCAGAACTGGGGCCAAATGCTGTTGCAGTTCTCGGTCTTCTTCCCCGAACGCATCGGCCAACATCTGCCGTAAGGGCAATCTCCCCCATGGGGGAGTCTCTATAAATGAGTTTACACAAAATTATTGACACACCCCCACCTCTTCTTCGAACCCTCTAAGAAATGTTAATCATTATTCTTTTTAATATATAGATATCTGTTCTTTCCAATAGAAATATAAAAGAAAATCAAAAATGGAATAACAATTCTTAATCCTGTTAATAGACTTCCACATTCCAATTTAATTTTTTCATTCTCACTTATTGTAAATCTATATTTATTACTTCGACACCAATCAATTTTTAAATAGATCTCGTATTCACTTGGTTCTAAACTGATCTCTTTTATATCTCCATCTTTTATTATGCCTACTTCCGAATCATTAATAATTATCTTGAAATCTCTTAGTTTATTTACAAACTGTGATAATCTTTTAAGTTCAAGAAGTGATTGAGAGTTCATATAATTGCTCCTTAAGAAATTAATGATTTTTTAGGTGGTTTCAGCTAACCTCTTCTTCACGTACTTCGCAAATCTCCAACAATCCCGATATTCACGCACTTAAATTAATTCTCCTCACATACATCTTTTTCCTTCCTTGGCTGGTTTTCAATTTGCGGCATAGCGGCATATAAGACCATGTTCTTTGTCCATTTTCGGCAAAGGCGTCAAGTTCTTGCCCTCTGACACGGCACGAAAGGCGTTGTCTCAACCTATAATTCATTAGATTACGATGGTAATCCAACATAAGAAAACTGCCAAAACTGCTTATTTTATTATGCCGCAGTTTTGGCAGCTCCGCTTTTGGTTGATATAAGCTATGATGCTTAACATATCTATCAGATTAATTTTCCGAGATTAGGTACAGATAAATATCTTTGCCAGACTCGGTAGTAATAAGTTTAGTCTATTACAGCCGGCATAATACATTCCTTAATCAGTGTCCACCGGTCACGAGGATTCATAATGAATTCTGATGCGATTGCCACGACCATGTCTTTTTCTGGAATAGAGCAAATGACATTGCCGCCATCGCCCAGCGCTGAGTACGCAAAAACTCCATCCTCTTCGCGCAACCACCATAGATAACCGTACTTGTTGGGGTTCATCGCTGTCGATTCGAGGATCCATGCCCCCGAAACAATCTGATGGTTGTCCCACATGCCCCGGTTCAGATACAGAAAACCAAAACGCGCCATATCACGGGGGGTTAGCGTCAGTCCCCATCCTCCTGTGGAGTTACCGCTTGGGTCTTTAACCCATCCTTTTACGTTTTTCCCGAATAAATCCTCAAACCCAAATGATCTCATTTCATGATCCGGGATCTCTTTCATGCCGATCGGTTTAAATAAGCGTTCGTTCGCAAACTCACGGGCACTTTTTCCTGTGCTGCGAGTGATGATGCTTGAAAGCAGGTGCGCCCCTGCAGTGGAATACTTAAAATCTCCAACACTCCCTTTTTGACCCAGAATCTCCAGAGTATATTTTACCCAATCAGGTTGCATACACATCTTGTCCAGCGGTTCGTGCCAGTCCTCAAATGGATAGGGAGCCGTCATCGTAAGGAGATGGCGTATGGTGATTTCTCGTTTCTGCCGATCCGCAGCTGCGGGAACATATTCGGGGAAAAAATCCAGCACCTTCTCGTCTACATTTTTAATATATCCTGCATCTATGGCAATACCAATGAGGGCAGATATGATGCTTTTCGTTACAGATGCCACATGGTGCGTATCATCCGGGCCATAGCCGTTATAGTATCTTTCATAAGCAATATATCCATGTCTCACAACAACCAACCCGTTTATATTGCTGTACTCGGATTTGATCACAGGTTCAAGTTCCGAAAGCTTTTCAGCATCCATTCCCAAGGTTGCCGGGTCTCCGGCTTGCCATTCGGTAGTTGGCCAGTAGTTTCTTTGCATGATAAATACCTCTCTAAAAGACGTTTTTTGTTTTGTTTAGGGAGCGTTAAGCAAAATGTCAGGTCGTGGTCTTGCTCCTATTTTTTCATTACAGGAAAATACACCTCGGTAACCAAATCCTCGGCAGCGGTACGCTTGATTGGGGTCGATTACATATACTTCATATGGCGATTTCACCAATTCATATTCTTCATTTTCTACCCATTCCCTCAGCTTGGCATATACCGATGTTAATTCTGAATATGAACCCTTTAAAACAGACTTCGCACAAAGACCTCCGGGCAAAACTCTCGTACCCTTTACAGTCTCTTCGATTGGGATGGCAAACTCTGTATCATTGCCGGCAGGATTGTATTCAGGGCTGTGATAAAT
Source organism: Paenibacillus caui (assembly GCF_019904135.1). GTDB lineage: Bacteria > Bacillota > Bacilli > Paenibacillales > Paenibacillaceae > Fontibacillus > Fontibacillus caui. The sequence goes on from NZ_JAIOGQ010000053.1 coordinate 2,406, forward strand.
AGTCATTGGCGTACCAAGCAAGGTGAGTTTTTCAGCAGCAATCTTTTTATATAGCCTGCTAAAATACTTTCCATATCCTAGAGCATAGTCATCACTGCTCATCATCTGTCGCATATAAAGGATATTCATTGGCTGGGTTTCAACAAGCTGTACTTCTATATTGTCAAGGTATGACAACACGGGTATGCCCTTCTTTAAATTTAAAATATCATGACTCATTTGTTTTAGGGTATATTCAAAAGCATTTAGCTTTTCCTGTATTTCCCTTCTCTTGCGATTAAGAGCAGAACAAAGCTTCTCTTCTGCTTGATCCTCTTCCAATTCCAGAATGGCTTTGATTTCTTCCAGAGAAAAATGATAAGATTTCAAGCGGTTGATAAAGAGCATCTTTTTTAGTTGCCTGATGGAATAATACCTATAACCGTTTTCAGGATTAATCTCATCAGGATGAATCAATCCGATTTCATCGTAATACCGAAGCGTTTTTGCAGATACTTCGCATATCTTTGAGAATTCTCCGATCGATAGCAAGAGGTCACCTCCATTCTTTTTATTTTTTGGACTGACTATGCTATAAGTATCGATCCTTTACTCAATTCAACTGTACACTTTACCCTAAGGGCAAAGTCAACGGCAAAAATATTGGTGCTTCTTTAGTAAGGCAGTCAAGATTGGATTTTATAAGTGCGGAAAAGGAGCGTGTGAAAACCCCTTGAAATATAAGGCTCTGCACATTGTTTACATGTATTCAATGTGTTCTTGTGGGAGCATCACAAAAAAGCAGACCAAAACTAGAACAATACAGTCTTGGCCTGCTTATTTCTGTTCTTCAACTATCGTCCTCCGTAGCGTTGCTTGCTGTTGCATATGCGAATGCGAATTTTCTTAAGCCTTAGGCATTTCGTTGAAGAAAGCTACATCATCGATTGGCAGCCTCACCGTCGGATGACCGGGCTTCGCCGCCTTACCGATAGCGATCAGCATAATCGGAACGTACCGCTCTGATATGCCGAAAGCTTTCATGAACTTTTGTTTGTCATAACCGCCTATCGGTACCGTATCGTAGCCTTTGGCGCGGGCAACAAGCATGAGTTGCATCGATACGAGCCCGCTGTCGGTATAAACGATTTGGCGGACGGCCTCGGGCGGCATGCTCGAATACATACCAGTATAGCGTTCGACAAACGATTTTGCCGTATCCGTAGCCATAAAATCCGCATCGACAGCCAAGCCGTAAATCTTCTCGGCCATCCGAATGTTCTCCAGGTCCCCAAGAACGGCGATGACAGCAGAAGCCTCGATCACTTGTTGTTGATTGAATGCGATCGGAAGCAGCTTTTGCTTCAGCTCCGGAGAGTCGATAACGAGAAACCGCCATGGCTGCAGGTTGGCGGCTGAGGGAGCCAGCGTAGCTTGCTGCAATATTTCGGTCAATTCCTCCCGCGAAATCTTGACCTCGGGATCATAGCCACGAACCGACCGGCGTTCTCTAATAACATTGAAAAAAAGTTGTTGCTCCAGTGTTTGCGACGGTTGCGAAACGGACATGGTTCTCTCCTCCTCTTGAAACGTGGGTCTGTCAACGTAAAAGTCAGTATCTAACACAGGCTGTTTATACAACATTTGTTGTATTTATATGTTATAATAATAGTAGAGCGATCACAATAATCAATGTTATTAAATAGTTGTTTAGACAACACCATTTCGATAATGTTGGTTTATTAGGAGGCCTTATTATATGACAATTCATAAAAATGAAAGCGATCCTCGAGTGAAACGTACACGTCAACTCCTACAAGATGCTTTCACTTCATTGATTAAAGAAAAAGACTTTGAATCGATAACCGTTAGGGATATCGCAGAGAAGGCTACTGTAAACAGAGCGACTTTTTATGCGCACTTTACAGATAAATTTGCAATCCTTGAATCTAAGATAAATGAGTCTTTTATGGCGATCATAACTCGCAGAATAAGTGGTCATACGGTATTAAATGAAGAAACTATTGAGAGTATTTTTCTGGCTGTATGCGATTTTCACAAGGAGCTGAGCACCTTGTGCAAAAGAAGCTATAAATCGCTTGGACCAGTATTCGAAATTCGAATAAAGGAGAAAATTCAAACGATACTTCTCTCCTTTATAAACAAAGACAAGATGCTTTCGAGTCCAAACGCGCAATTATTAATAAATACAGCTACTATCATGATAAGTTGGGGAGTGTATGGGGCAGCTTATGCTTGGAACAATGAGGGGCGTGTAATAACTGCAGAATCATTCGTAAAACAGACTATGCCCTTAATAATGAACGGAGCCAAAGAACTGCTGGTCTAGGTCGTGTCGCTATTGCATTATCCTGCCAATTAGCTTAACGATCCAAGCGCATTCTTTTTACTTACGGCAGATCGGCCTTTGATCCGTATTGTTGCTTAGCTTCCTCAGCGGTGAGGAATTCTTGTTTAATAACTGGAAGAGTCTATACGAGTTCATCCAAGGTTTCAACAATACCTTGAATTTCATCCTGAATCTCCACGGGGCGGTTTTCTACCAGCATTTTAAGGAAATCTACGAATTGACCACCGCCTTTACGGGGACCCCGGAAAGAAAAAAAAGGACGCCCAGTGTATATACACTGCTTCGTCCTTCTTCCTCAATCCGTAATCGCTTATTGCACCGACTGCAAATGTTCGGCCAGACGGTCCCAAGTCTCGGAAATTCCTTGCTCCATGCCCATATCGAGAACCGTTTTGAGCGCTTCAGCGGATTCGAATTTAGACCGGCTGAGCACCTTGGTCTTTCCTTCGTGTTCTTCGAATTGCAGCGTAACCTCAGTCGCCGGCATCCCTTCCGCCTCATTGCCCTCCGCATCGGAGAAGTAATCGATGTACACGATTTTCTCCCCCTTTACGATCTGCTCGTAAACCGCCTTGCCCCAGGATTCCATGCCGTAAAAATCTCCCTGATTCTGATCGACGCACTTCATGCAATAGTGCCAGACGCCGCCCTCCCGAAAGTCAATATTGCATGCGCTTAATGTCCACCCGCGGGGACCCCACCATTGCTTCAGATGTTCCGCCTCTGTAAATGCTTTGAAGACAAGCTCCTTCGGCGCATCAAAGATGCGCTCCATAATGAACTCCTGCCCCTCTACCTTGATGATCATCTTGTTTAGCATGGACAATTCCCCCTAAGATTTTTCGGCTTTGTCTTCGAATTGCAACATCTGCAAGTAATTCTCCAGGTTGTCAAATCGTTCGCTCCAGATCATGCGATATTTATCGAGCCAAGCATCCAACCCCTGGAACGGCTCCTTCCGGAGCTGATAATTCCGGTGATTGGCAACAGCCTCAACCTCGACAAGACCGGCCTCGAGCAGCACGCGCAGATGCTTTGAAGCTTGAGGCTGGCGGAGTCCAAGATGCTCGGCGATATCTCCAACCGTCATGGGACCTTCAACCAAAAGTTCTACCAGGGGTACCGCCAACATTTTAACGAAAATATACGCTAAGCCTTCGGGTGTACCCGGCTTAGCGTTTTTTCTTACTCTAAGCCCATAATTCGGGCTAAATCGCCCGAACCTCCGATCATTCAATTTCCTGTTGTTTCAAGGGTCGTAATGAATTGAGAGACGTATTTTGTTTGAAGTTGAATTTGTATTCGCCTAGAAAATTGATGTGCTCCCATCCAAGGGGGGAAATGTGATTTAGCAGTTCTTCCTGGAGCTTACCTTGCTTTTTGCGGTGTTCAGATGCTTGCTGGAGATAGACAGTATTCCAAACGCTAATAGCATTGATGATAATGTTCAACGCACTTGCCCGTTGGAGCTGATCTTGTAGCGCACGTTCCCGGAGCTCGCCATGTTTGCCGAAGAAGATCGCTCTGGCCAATGCGTTCATGGCTTCTCCTTTGTTCAACCCTCGATGAATTTTTCTTCGCAGAGCCTCGCTCGAAAGGTACTCCAAGATGAAGATCGTTTTCTCAATACGCCCCATTTCTCGGAGCGCGGTAGCCAGGCTGTTTTGTCTTGCATAGGAACCGATTTTCCCCATAATGAGTGATGCCGAAACGGTTCCTTCCCGGATGGAATGAGCCAGCCGGAGAACATCATCGTAGTTCTCTTGAATGATCTTGGTATTAATCTGTCCGCGAAGCAGCTTCTCCAATTTAGGGAAATCGGAAGGTTTTCCGATAGTGTAGAGCTTGGAGTCAGCCAAGTCGCGTAAACGCGGCGCAAAGCGAAATCCAAGCAAATGCGTTAAACCAAAGACTTGATCGGTGTAACCGGCTGTATCCGTATAATGCTCCTCGATGGACAAGTTCGTTTCGTGGTGGAGTAAACCGTCAATGACGTGTACGGCATCCCTAGCGTTCGTATTGATGACTTTCGTGTAAAACGTGGAGAACTGGTCACTCACAAAGCGATATATCGTGGCTCCTTTTCCAGTTCCGTAGTGAGGGTTCGCATCTGCGTGAAGCGACGATACACCGATCTGGACGCGCATTCCATCAGATGAGGAGGTCGTGCCGTTCCCCCAATATGAAGGCAGCGCCAGCTTGTGATGAAAATTAACAAGAACAGCTTGCGCTTTATTCATCGCGTCTTCGTACAGCCGCCACTGAGCAGTATTGGCCATTTGCCGATATGAAATGCTCGGCGTGGCTTCAGCCATCTTTGTGAGCCCGATGTTCGTTCCCATTGCCATAAGGGTAGCCATAATGATTGTTGTTTCTTCCTCGTTCGGAGCGCGGTTACTAGAAGCGTGAATAAACTGCTCATGAAAATTCGTCCAGTTGGCTACTTCCATGAGCAGATCCGTTAGCTTGATTCGTGGTAACAGCTCATAGAGGGAAAGACTGAAATTCCGGGATTCATCGGGAACATCTTTCTCCAATCGCTCGATGTGCAATTTCCCGTTCTCCAAATTAACTCCGTCCAGTTCATCGATGTGATCCGAAACCCAGTTTAATCTTTGAAGAAGTGCTTCAATCCGTTCTTCAAGATATTCCTTTGCGGACAAGCTGACGGCAAGTTTTGTAGCGCTAGGATCAATGCCATTCCAATCGGCTTTCGGCACGAGGTATTCCTCGAAATCCTTATGCTGACGGCTTCCGACTATGGACACATCCCCGGAACGAACGTAATTCCGCAACTCAGTCAGGACAGCCATTTCGTAGTAATGCCGGTTGATTGTTCCGTCATCGTCGTAAACGTGCTTTTGCCAGCGGTTCGAAACGAAGTTCAGCGGCGCGCCTTCAGGAACTTTCCGCTTCCCGGTTTCATTCATATCCCGGATGATATCGACCGCCTTTATTAGCGGCTCCGTGGACTTAGTTGACCGAAATTCCAACGATTTTAGCAGCGTTGGCGTGTATTTCCGGAGCGCATAAAATTTCTTTTCTAACAAATCCAAGTAGTCGTAATCAACGGGTCGTGCCAGCCGTTTAGCTTCCTCCACGGATGTAACGACATGATCCCACGGCATGACGGCATCAAGTGCAACAAACGGATCAATACCTTCGCTTCGGGCCTTAATAAGAGCTGCTCCAAGATCGGCAAAGTGAACAACCTTCTCGTTGATCGATTTACCGTTTTGCTTTTGAAGTTCCTCTTGGGCCTTTCTCCCTTTGGAAAGCAGGATCATAATCTGCCGGTCATGAATCTCGAATGCCAGGTCTGTCAAATCTTGAATCAACTCCAATAGGTACGCAACTAAAATCGCGTACTTTTTCGGATCATTAAAACGTCTGAAGGAATGAGGTTCGTAACGCGAACCGATTTTAGAAAGCTGTCGCAGTCGGTTCGGATGAATGCCTGTCGTATCGACTTGCAGCTGCAGGTCGCGTATGTATTCGAGTTTTTCAATTACCTTCAGGAAAGAATCCGGAGAACTGGTACCTGGAATTTCCCTTAACCATGCTAAGTAGGTTTTGCTATTTGCCGGCATGGTGGTTAAGACACGATCCAGCTTAGCAATCTGTAATTCTGTCAGTGAACTGCTGAGCAGCTTGAATATTTTTTCTTCTGTTCGTTTGCGAGTTTCCCAAACAGCTCTTTCAATTGTAGCCATTGAAGGAAGAATGATTTTACGCTTGCGCAAATCTTCGAGTGCGAGTTGAATCAGGTGTAAGGGATTGCCGTTTGCCATTGCATGGCTAAATAGATGCTTGCACAAAGAACGATATTCGCTCAAGGTGAATGTCCGGTAACCATATTCCTTCCGGATCTCATCCAGATGCTCGTATTTTGTGGCTTCTCGGTCGCCGTAAGATGCAAAAGACTCCACATCGGCATGGATTTGTTTTGCAATATAACGAAGGACTTGAACGAGCACATCTTTTACGTCAGAAAGCGTCCAGCCGAGATAGCGAAGTACGCACAGTTGTACGGCAAAGCCTATTCGATTATAATCTCTTCGCCGCTGCTGGATGATTTCAAGGTCATGCTGGGTAAATGTGAAATAGGTACCCAATTCCCATTCGCCGAGATCATGCGGTATTTGCGTATATTGCATCCGTTCGTCCGGAGTTAGAAGTTCCCTTACTCTCGCGTACATCGTTCTCATCCCCTTATTGCCAAGCTATTTTTTCTACTTCCGATTGCAGATCCGCACGAGTCGCCTTGACGTAAATCATCGTTGTGTCCAGACTATCGTGTCCCATAATTTGCGCTAAGCGGTGCAACGGGGTGTTTTCCGCCATCACGTACCCAAACCGGTGCCGTAGATCCTGGGCGCTCAATCCTTCGAGCCGCGCCGATTTCATGTATTTTTGAATTACATGGCGTAAAGCTCGTTCGGTTAATCGATCGCCAGTTTTCTCCGATGGAAACAGATAATGACTGTCCGAAGGAAGGACTGCCAGATATTTTTCTAAAGCAGTTCTACACGTAGCGTTCAAAGGAACTTCCCGCTGTTTATTCCGTTTTCCGGATCGGACCGTAAGCTGACCGCTGCGTTTACCGATTTGAATATCTCCGGGAGCCAGATCGCATACTTCCATTGTTCGTAAGCCCGTGTGAAACATCACGATGAGAATCGTTTGATCCCGAAGAGAACCGTCATGCTCGGCCGCAGCAACCAAAGCAGCTTCTTCTTTGTCTGTCATCTGCCTAGGGCTTACCTTTTCTTCAGGAACCAATTTAACCGGCTTCGAAGGGTCGCGGCGAATCCTGGAATCCGATACGGCCCATTCAAAAAAACGTTTCAGGGTTATAAGCCGTCGATTAATGGTCGCCGGTTTCAATTCCATTACTTTTTGTGCGGTTTCCCGATATCTTGTTAATGTTGGAGTAGCCACATCTTCAATTCGAAATATAATCTCTTCCTCTTGGTGGTCAGCGGTCTCAAACCAGCCGATGAAATGTTTTAGATCGCTTGCATACTCTTTTAGTGTTTTGGGATTCAAATCTTCATGTGTTGTGAGTGCATGAATGAAGTCCTGAATCATCTGCTCGCCCCGTTCTGAAATCCCGGTTACTTCTCTCATTAGCAAAGCCTCCAAATCTTGACTTACATTAGCGGACATGATATTCTTATCTTAACCGAAACATTAGCGGACATCAAGTGTATGCTTTGAAAACATCGAATGACCGCTAATCTTAATTAGCGGTCATTCGATAATTAGGAGGTCATTCCTTCATGGTAGTTCGTAAAGACGATTTGCATAGCTTGGTTGAACGGCTCCAAGAACCCGATCAAAAAACAGCGCTTGACTTTCTTCAATATTTGATCGATCGTTCAGAAAGAAATCCGCTGAGTTGGGAAGAGATAGATCGACAAGAACCCGATGAAGAGCCTTTGACGGAAGAAGAACTTCGCCAGTTAAAAAGCGATGCCGGATATGTGTCGGGGGAGGTAGCCAAGCGTGAGTTCGGGCTACAAGTTGACCTACCATAAAGATGCCGTAAAATTTATCGCCAAGCAAGAAAAACAGATTCAAGAACGGATCGCGCAAGGTTTGAAAGGTTTGTCGTCATTCCTCCAATTGGTGACATTAGACCAATGAAAGGCTATATCGGCCTGTATCGGCTGCGGATCGGTACGTTACGAATCCTCTTCGAAGTCAATCACGACGAGAAAGTGGTTTACATACGCGCTATCGATTCGCGCGGTGGGATTTATAAATGACAAATGTAAGGTGAAGGGACGAGAATATTTGGCATACATCGTTGAATGAAATCCGTTACTCGAAAACGATGAAGTAAAGCGTACTTTATCAAAGCTGCATGTTACGTTTATGACCATTGGTTTTATGTCGATCACACATGTCTTGAAAATTATCGTGACTAGCACCGATGCCGCAGACGTTTATGCCAATAATGGTCAGGTTTACTCCTATCGGGCAACCGATAAATATACTGACCGTTTGGAGCAAGTAGAAGTAAAGTGAATGTGATGAAAATTATATTGAGTGTTTCACCGAAAAATCTGAACACCCTATAATATCAAAGCCTATTCCAGTTATAAACATGTGATATCTTAGATATCAAGGATATCCATAGATATTTACGGGGTTTTTAGATATCTATAATGAAAGCGAGTCGGGCAGCGGAAGCGTTTGGATCCCAGCAAAAACGACAAAAAGAGGCCGACAGCGTTGAGCAGCTGCCGACCTCTTTTAATATTGTTTAGCTTATGGACTGGAGGAGCTGGAGAGATAAATGTAAACCGCAAAGGCCATATACACCAAGACAGCCCCGAGCACTATAAGCAATATTCTCAGAATTTTCTTTTTCCGTTTACTTAATTGCTTTTGCATTGGATTATCCTCCTAACACTTAATTTTTTTGGAATAGGAGAGAAAAAAGGGGATGCACGGCTCCCCTTTTTCGATAATCATATTAGTAAGACCAGTCGTGTGTCAATTGTTTTGTGACGATATCGCCAACGCCTTCCCAGATGATCGAGAGTGTCAAATTACCGACGATGTGAGCGTATCCGCCTGTTTTAGAGCTATCAACGGTAGCATAGGAAAGACCTTGTTTATGCTCCCAGCTATTACCTGGGTGGAAGCCGAGGAGAGCGCTGTCCGTTGTTGGCGTGCCTTCAATTTTATCGTTTACGATGTGGGCCACTACATAGGAGTACATCCAGGAAAGGCCATTATCGTTCCACTTCTGAGAGTATTCTCTATAATAGTCGTTTGCTGCAGCGGACACTTTATAAGTCTTAACCTCAACAGGGTTATTCGCGTTGCTCGCAGCTAGGTCATTGTAATAGAACAAGAGTGCGGCATATTCATCAATTGAATCTACTTTAATACTTTTACCAGGCGTTTGATCGTAAGTACTTTTGGAAGCCGTTGCGTTGTAACCCGCTGCCTTTTTTAGTTCTTCTACCGAATTGAATTTTCCGGAGTACGTGGCAAAGTAAGATTCTGGTACAAAGTCGTGTACAGAAACAACGGTTTGGTTGGAGACTACTGACTCGGTTTTCTCGGCAGCGAACACAGCAGTTCCAGACAAAGATCCAACAATTAAAGCACCAGACAATAGCATCTTAGTTGAAAAATCCATAGCAAAACGCTTCACTCAACAAAACTCCCTTTTTTTAAAATTTTTAAAATAAATTCGATTAATTAGCAGCTGCTAAAGAAGATAATACCACCAATTGTAAAATATGTATATATTTTATTGAAATTTTAATTGATAGGAAGTTCCTAGTACCCCATCAATCCTTAAATTGTGGGTAAAGGCGTTTTAATTTGATCCTTGCTTCATCGGTAGTAAACTGCCAGTCCACGCCTTTTTGGTTTTGGTTTCGGGCACACTCCCATGCCGATAATT
>NZ_JAIOGQ010000054.1 GCF_019904135.1 Paenibacillus caui
CCAAGTTGTTCTCCTTGATGAAAGCCCGTAGTTGTTCTTTTGACCAAAGTCCCATGTATTCTCCCAACCTTTCTATTACTTCCATTTTACTGGGTTTAGGAGTTTACACAAACTATTTTACAGACTCGCATGGGATGCCATTTACCATTTTTCTTTTTCCTGCATTTAAATCCTGCGTAAGGAAAACTAACATTAATAAGACGTATTATTCATGAAAAATATTGCTTAGATACTGTTTTACAGCACCACTTGTGTCCATGTCCATATATTATCTTTTCCATGCAGCCTTTTTAAAGTAATTTGCAGGTTTATTGTAATTGAATCTAATTTTTCTACTGCTAATTGTTGAAATTAACTAACATATAATGTTTATAAATATAACACAATTCCTTCTGTCATGAACTCTTCTATGGCGAACCGTGCTCTCCTCTTCCGATTCGAATAAGTAGATCAACCCCTTCATAAAATGAAATATTCCTTTAGGAGGGAGATGTGATCCTGAACCGATGATGGAACACCTGTTACCATTCGCGATCGAGCGGCTGCTTCAATTGGGTCTCGGGTTTTTCTGGACGATGACGTATATGTTAATTATCCTGAAAGGGTTCCGCGACCAATCATTAGGAATGCCTTTTGCTGCGCTATGCGCCAATTGGGCTTGGGAACTATTGTTTTTCTTCGTTTTTCCTTTCGAACCCTTGCAACAGGCGATTAATTTCATCTGGCTCAGTCTCGATTGCATCATGGTGGGACAATTTCTGATCTTTTCAAAACGGCAACTATTCCCAAGCCGGAATCTGAAAACGGTCATTTTGCTCTCCTCACTGGCTCTCTCCATTCTGCTAATCCTTGGTATTACTGTTGAGTTCCATGACTATATCGGCCGATATTCGGCTTTTGGCATCAATCTCATGATGTCTATCTTGTTTATTCGAATGGCGCGGACCCAAGGCGTGTTGGGGCAATCCGTTGCCATTGCCTGCACCAAGATGATCGGCACGCTGTGCGCCTCTCTCTTGTTTTATTCCTTATATCCGGATTCTTTGCTGCTATTGATTATGTATGTATCTATACTTGTGCTCGATGTCTTTTACTTCATATTAATTTGGAAAAAGACCAGAAATCGCACCGAAAGTTGAGCCTGAATACTATTGAAGCGATTTCATTTCCTGTAATGGATAAATCAGTTTTATCCTGTCTTGACAATGTTTTTTTGTTTGACAGAATAGGGGGTTTATTCCATAATAAAATCCATACTAAACAGGTATGATTTGTAGGAAGTGGAGTCGGACGTGTCAAAGTTCAAAGCATCTTTAAGAAAGTCATTTGGGATAGGAACATTAGCAGTTCTTTTATTGTTGGTGGTTGCAGGATGCTCCGGATCTGTTGATCTTAATCCTCTTTTGCTATAATTCAATGTAACACTAGTTAAATAGTCAGTTTAATGAAATGAGGGAACGCCATGATCAAATTCAGAAACCAGGAGTACGCGTGCACATCTGAAATTACGCTCGGGCTCATCAGCGGGAAATGGAAAATTTTGATCCTGAGCTATTTGTCCCACAAGACCTGCCGCTTCAACGAACTGCAGAAGCTGATGCCCGAGACAACACAGAAAATGTTGACCCTGCAATTGCGGGAGCTTGAGAAAGACGGGCTTATTATCCGAAAAGTGTACGCCGTTGCTCCGCCCAAGGTCGAATACATGCTCTCCGATTTGGGCCGGCGGCTGATTCCGATGCTGACCCAATTGTGCGAATTCGGTGCGGATTACGTTGACAGCTTTTCGTTCGACCATTCCGTTCCTCGCGATCAGCACGCCTGAGAGGGGCCGATGTCAGTCGGTCCCCCGCACCGCCCCGTCAAGCAGAAACTTCGCACCAAACCCTTTGCCCGATTCGCGGGCTGATCCGAGCGCCGATCCCGCAGCACCTTCGCTGGCGACGACATTTTCCGGATACAACTTGCCGAGCAGAGCCCACTGCACCAGCGGATTTCCATACGCGGCAACCGAATGAACGCCTGCCCCGGCCGTTACGAGTCCCGGCAAGACCAGGATCGACTCGGCCTCATGGACAGGCAGGTCATCCCGATCCCGGCCCGAAGTGTCCGGCTGCTTCGCATCAGGATTCTCCCGCCGCGGCCGGTACAGGTAGCGGTGACCTCTTAGCGCCTGCCCGAGATCCACGGCGTATTGCCTCTCGGGAGTCGGCAATATCAGCTGAAGTTGCACACGGCCGGAATCGGTTGCGACGGGGACGAGGCCAGCTTCGTGAATGGCTGCAAGAGACGGAGGCGAACTTGACGAACCGGTCCGCTCCGAAGGAGCGGATTCCAGCTTGCTTCGCTGCGCGGCATAATAATCGTCCAAAGCATAGTCGAATGCCGCCGGCTCCGGAAAATCGGTCATGCCCGCCTTGTACGTCCAGACGGGATGCCAGCGGAGAAGCGCCTTTGAAGCGGCGGCGATCGGCCTCCCGATGGAGGCGGGAAGGATGGTGCCGAGACGATATTGGAACCCGTATCCGGAGGCGGAGAGTTCCGGACTCAGCACCCGCTGGGCATAGCGAACGATCGCCTTATGCGGAATTTTTCGGGTCAACAGTACGGCCAGAAATTCGTTGCGAGCTTCTTCCAGCCACCGCAAACCTCTTTCCCGATCGGTTCCCTTGCGCTCTATAGGCACTTCTTCCCAATTTTCGAACGGAAGCAGCGCATCCCTGAGAAGGATGAGCTGATGAAGATACTCATTGAACAACTGCATCACAGCAGGACTACCGGAAGGCCCGGTCAGCAAATGGACGACGTCTGGAGTCCATAAATGCTGGTCGCATCGGCTCCTCATGGTGAGGGTGCGCTCTCCGTAACGCTTAAGCGCCGACGCTTGCTTATCTTCTTCCCTTGCCCAATTCACGATAGTTTCTCCGATGCGTTTGGCCTGGTCGGACAACTCGGAACGGGAATCGTCCTCGTGTTCCGCCTTCAGTTGTTCCAGCGGCAGGACCGCCTCCCTTCCGGCCGTCGCCAGGCTTGACTGAAGATTGTCCAACAGTACTTTTGAGTTGGCTGCGCCGCCGAGTTGGATGCCGATTGCGGCGAGAATGATCCCGGCCTCGCGCACGATGTCCTTTGCCCTGTAGACTCCTTCGGGGAAATCCCATTCCCACAAGTCCGGCAATTCTTCGACTGCATGCAAGTACTCGTTATTACGATGCGATATAGGGTTGCTTATACGCGCTTTAAGATCAAGGGGAGTTCCCCATGCGATACTCCAGTTTCCCGAAGTCAGTCGATATGGAATCATGCTGCACCTCGCTTTCCTTTTGCTCATTATAAAAGCAGAGGCGGACATTTGAACAGAACGCACTTTTTTGTTTCGATGGACCCGTTTGGTGCGGTAGGAACAAAATTGAAACCTCGAAAAAGGGGCAGAAGGCCCAGAATATTTTACAGTGGATATGGTTAATCATAAGTTCTCTTTTTAACAACTTGTCTGCATCATTCAAGCCCATTCCATTAATGCTGCGGTATATTACCCACGCCACAAGGCTGTCGAAGGCGGAAGACACGTCGCGCACCGAATCCGGCTTTAGGTCCGAATCGATATCGATTGTTTAATGAACTGTCAATCACTGCTCTTGAGATTGAGCTAAAAAAAACACAACAGATTACAGCCATCCGTTGTGTTCATTGAATATCGTTTCCCGTTAGACTGGGGTTAAAGAAAGTACTTTTAAGGAGTTAGCGATTATAACCCCCACATGCTACTCCTCTGTTTTAAGTACAATGCCTTGTTCCTCCATCCGGGCCAACTGTTTAGCAAGCCGGTTACGGTGATTTAAGTCCTCATTTGTAATATGAATAACATAGTTTTTAGCACTTTCAAACGCAGCTTTGTCGTCAATATCTCCAGTGCTATACTGGATATAGTGCGGAAGAAAATCCATGCCTGTAGTATTTGCAGTTGCTTGGAGCGGTCTTGTAAGTTCGCTGATGGTGAAGTGGTTGTATCCGCCAGCACGGTAAGAATGCTCCGGCCCCCCGACTGAAATAGCCAATACCAATTCCTTGCCTTGAAGTGCTTTACCGCCTGGTCCATAGGCCCATCCATAAGCGAAAACCTCATCGATCCACCTCTTCAGAAGAGGGGGTGTGCTATACCAGTAGAATGGGAACTGAAAAACGATGCGATCATGGGTTAATAATAGCTTTTGCTCAAGCGGAAGATCAATAGGCTGATGTGAATAATGTTGGTAAAGATCATGGACCGTCACATTCGGAATATTTTCGAGTTCTTGTTTCCATAGACTGTTCATTTTTGAGTTACTTAAGTTAGGGTGAGCAATCAAAACCAAAATTTTCATATAAGAACCCTCCCTTGCATGTTCCCTTCGATAGCCTCTACGTAAGATTGAGCAACGACATTAGCCGCTGTCCCTTTTGCATCATCCATTCCTAATATCTTCAAGGTTTCTTTTACCCAACCGGGACTTACAACATTGGCCCGAATTCCTCTTGGGAGTTCGAGAGCTGCTGCACGCACAAAACCTTCAAGGCCGTAATTGACTATATGGCCAACTGAACTACCCGGGAGAGGTTCTTTAAAGGTGCCGCTTGTGAGGGTGATGGATCCATGATCATTCAGGTTGTTTATTGCTCGCCGGAACAATTCCACTTGTCCGGTCAGTTTTTTCATGCCGAACGTAAAATCATCGTCCCATTGAGCGGAATTTAGCGGGGTTAGTTTCCCGCTTTGAGCCGTACAAACAACCGCATCGACCTTGCCCACTTTAGTAAATAGTTTATCAACTGTGTCCATATCATCCAGGTCTACCCTGATCGAACTGTTTCGGGATGCACTTATGACTTCATACTTTGGTTCGAGAGCATTAACAACTGCTGATCCGATAATCCCGGTTCCGCCAATCACAATGATTCGTTTATTCACCCTGCGTACCTCCCAAACATATTTTGCTTGCACATACAAAATATACATTATTTTTAAAATCTGTCAATTTTGAATTACGACAGTTGGTGTTTATGCTTCACGATGGAAAAAGGGGAATGAATTAAACGCGGTGTGATGACCGTATAGAGCTTTAAACTCCACTTTTTTTGCCCATCGGCAGCATCGTACGGAAAAGCAACGCGCTAAGCCGGGATCGCCCGCGTTTCGTGATCGTGAACTTGCCTTTCTTCTTCCCCGAACTGTTTTTACAAAAAAACTATTCTACCCTGGGCGGGTGAACAATTCCCCTCCTTCTACACAGAATAAAATACTGTATCAACGAAGAGGGGTGAGGAATATCAGAACGTTTAGGGCTTTCTTGAATGGAAGAAACGAAGTACCTCCTGTAAGGACAATTGCTACAGGAAATGCAATTCTTCGGCTTAACCGTGCCGGTGATCGATTATCATTCAGGCTTGTCATCCGAAATATAAACCGGGTAACCCAAGCCCATATTCATCTTGGGCGAAGAGGCGAAAACGGTCCAATTGTCGCCTTTCTGTTCGGCCCGTCGAAATTTGGAATTTCCGTAAGACGGGGAGTGATTCGAGGGACTCTGACTCGCAATGATTTAGTCGGTCCTCTTAGAGGAAAGACAATCCGCGATCTGGTCCGTGAAATGGAAAGAGGCAATACTTATGTCAATGTACACACCGTACAAAATCCGGATGGAGAAATCCGCGGCCAAATTATTTCTTAAATCGTGCATGAATAATTAAAAATCGACGCGTTCCTCACGGGAGAGAGGGCCTACACGTCGAGTGCAGAATCGACCCGCTCTTACAAGTAAAAAAGCATCGATCCAGTGGATCGATGCTTTTTGCATGTTGTATGGCAGCGAATCCTGGGTCAGCAAATCCACAGGTTCGCCGCCGCAGAATGATTTCACTGGTTTGAAAGTGTGACTAATTACCTGAACTGCTTTCTACAAATACTGCAGTATGTTGCCGATAAGATTAATACAGCATTTGGTCTGAATGAAGATAGGTTTTATATATCCTAAGATTTGATAAATTTGACCATGAATGGGAAGATTATAGTATTGATGCGATGCCTCGGCATTGCGGATATCCGCATAAAATTTAGTTGGAATTTTAGCAACTTTTTTACAAATAATATAGAGTGTTTCTTTTTGTCAGCAACTATTATACAATTAATAACTTGGAGAGAACTATACAAAGGAGAGAACCATGAGCGCATTAAAACAAGAAAGAAAATCGCTTTCACGGTATGTGGTATTTTATTCAATCATTGCCGCGATCGGCGGCTTTTTATTCGGATACGATACAGCCGTCATCTCAGGTGCAATCGGGTTTTTGAAAGTCAAATTCGACTTGCAAGCAGGCATGCAGGGCTGGACGGTCTCTAGTCTGATTGTAGGCGCCGGAATTGGCGCTGTATTTTCCGGAACACTCAGCGACAAATTTGGACGAAAAAAATTGCTGCTCACAGCCGCCATATTTTTTGCCATCGGCATGTTGGGTTCGGCGCTCTCAAATCACATATTTTTCCTCGTTATTGCCCGGATCATCGGTGGCCTTGGCATTGGCATTGCTTCTAATGTATCCACCTTGTATATCGCGGAAATTTCACCGACCCATATCCGTGGACGTATGGTTTCTATATACCAATTGTCAGTGGTTACGGGGATATTTGTTACATTCTTCATCAACGCGACCATTGAGGGATTGGGAAATGACGCATGGGACGTATCGACGTCTTGGCGTTGGATGTTCGGCTTTGCTGCAGTGCCGGGATTCCTGTACTTGTTTCTGCTTCTGCTTATTCCGGAAAGTCCCCGGTGGTTGATGAAGAAAAACCAGAAGGTTCGCGCGCTGGATATTCTAGAACGGATGAATGGCAAGAAAGCCGATAAAGCAGAGCTTCACGAAATCCTGAATCTGCAAGAAGATCAGTCCGTTTCGTGGAAGGAACTGTTTCAGTCCTCCCTGAAACTCCCCTTCATTATTGGGGTTGTACTGGCCGCCCTTCAGCAAATTACCGGGATTAATGCGATCATGTACTATACCCCGGAAATATTGAAACAGTCGGGAGCAAACACGGATTCGGCGCTGATTCAAACCGTTCTGGTGGGTGTCGTCAATTTAGTGTTTACGCTAATAGCGCTCTGGATCATCGATAAAGTCGGCCGGAAGGTTCTTCTGGTTGCCGGCGGCAGCGTTATGACGGTCTGTCTGTTCGTTGTGGGATACGCCTTCAACGCCGGCCACTTATCGGGATATTGGATCCTGTTCTTTATTCTCTTGTATGTGGCAGCTTTTGCCGTTTCCTTCGGTCCGGTCGTTTGGGTTATGATTTCGGAGATTTTCCCCACAAGAATCAGGGCCCGCGCAACGGCGGTGGCAACACTGTGCTTATGGGTGGCCGATTTCCTGGTTTCCCAAACTTTCCCTATGCTGCTTGATAGTATCGGAGCATCGGCAACGTTCTGGCTCTATGCCGCTATTTCCGCTTTCACCGTATTCTTCTGTGCGAAATTAATCCCGGAAACGAAGGGGAAATCGTTGGAACAAGTCGAACTGCTCTGGGTGAAAAATTAGGTCTTCTCTACAAACGGACAAGCAAGGAAAGTCGTACCCTTGTCTTTTCTTGCTTCCGCCGCCTCTGGGATGCATGAAGCTTGATCTTCTGGTCTACAACACCTGACTCTCCAACAATGAGACCAGTATGGCAATCAGCTCAAGATCAAGCTTCAGCTTCTCCAGTTCCTCCAAACTGACGAGCAGAGTCGCGTTGTTGATACTGCTCACAATGGTGCCCTACGACTGTTTGTGATCCGCCGCACGTCCCCGGAAATGTTTTTTCTAGCGTTACATTCTCGCTCTTAATGTTACCCTACTTAGAGTTTTGAAAGTCATTCGACTGCTTAGCTGCTTTAGAGAACGGAGCAAAATAAAAAGCAGCCATCACAGAAGATGATCTCCCGATAACTGCTCTCTCAATTTTGAACCCACATCGAAAAACCGGCGCTCTTCCCGAAGTCGGCAGCACATCCGATCCGACAATTTAGAAATTTAATAATCTTTTTATATCGAATATGCAGCATGCTTAATCAATTTGGGCAAAAAGAACAGTGGATATAGAAGAAGGATTGCATTAGGCAACCACCACCATAGATCGAAATCATGTCGAAATCCCCAGAAAGCAATGGCCTGTAAACCTGAACAGAACGTCAAGCTTAAAGAAACGATGCAAAAGGACGACCATAAACGCAGTTGTTTTTTGTATAAATAAAGACTCGTTAAGCCTGTTAGGGATATCAAGAGATCGAGCGGGATGAAAGACAAATTCCAAGCCACCGTAATTTCGTTGTCGTAATCTTTATAAAGATATTCCTTTGGCAGTAATTCAAGATAAATCATAAGCCAATATAAAACAAAGCCGATATCCGTGACCAACATGGATACCTTTAATCCTTTTCCCATACCATCATCGCCCCAGTACCAAATTGTATTGGAAAATATATAAATCTATATATTTTCCTCGTTTTCCAATTTACCAAAAATTATTGTGTAAATCAACACAAAGTAGAGTGACAGTTTTGATGTCACCCTAATAAACATTTGACAATACAATAACTAGTACTTTATAGTACTAATATGATTAAAAAAATAAAAAATTCAAACCGTGAAATCGTTCTTGAAGTCGCTACAAACTTATTCCTGAAAAAGGGATATCTGGTCACCAGCATGGATGATATCGTTGCAGAAAGTAAAGTTTCAAAAACAAATATTTATTATTATTTTAAAAGCAAAGAAGAACTTTTATCCGCCATTATTGATAGAATTGTTCAACAGTACCATGAACTTATTTACGGCATTACCTCTAGGACAGACCTTCCAGTTCAAGAGCGTATTGCATTATTAGTTCATTTGCTAACTGAGCAAGACGTTGAGTGCCTAGGAGGATGTCCTTTTCTTACACTGTACACTCAGACATCACAAGAGGCTGGATGGATCAGAGAAAAAATCAACCGCTTCTTTCAAGATCAAATCATTTCACTTGAAAAATTAATCATAGAAGGAATTCAAAATAAAGAGTTGAACGATCAATTACCCCCAAGACAAACAGCAGCATTAATTGTTTCAACCATTGAAGGCGGGTTATTTCTACAGCACGCAACTCATGATCCATCCCTTATTCAAGATGCTATTCATTCTTTAGCCTTTATGCTAAAGTAATTTTTTTTGCTTTGAATTAGTACTGTATAGTACTATAAAATGAAAGGTGGAACCTATTTAGATGGCCAACATTTTTATTACAGGCGGCACCGGCTTTATTGGGAAGAATATTTTAAAACAACTTTCCCCAGAAAATCATTCCTTGATGGTCCTTGTGCGATCGCGGACTAGATTCGATCAAATCATAAAGCAAATGGGTTTAGAAAACGTACAGACCTTAACGGCAGTTTTAGGTGACTTGACAGAAACTTCCTTAGGTTTAAATCATTCAGACCTTGAGCGAGTTTTGACAGCAGATATCATCATTCATGCGGGAGGGCCGATGGATATTCTGCTTAAAGAAGATCAGGCCCGTCAAGTCTTTCTTCAAGCGTCAGATCAAATTCTTTCCCTTGCGAATCACATTCATGAAAAAAAGGGATTAAAGCATTTCGTTCATATCGTCGGATATAATAGTCCGTTTAACGAAGAGAACATGAACTCTCCTGAGCGTATAACCGCTCTATTGGATCCTATACCTCCTTATGAAAGAATGAAGTTTCTTTCGGATTTACGGATTAGACAAGGAGCTAAACGATCAGGCTTTCCGCTTTCCGTCATCAACCCCAGCGTGGTTATCGGCGATTCGAATACAGGAAATACAGAGCAAACCGGCGGACTTGGCATCTTAATCGATTCCACTCGAAGAAACTTAATGCGTATTGTACCCGGAGGGAAAAAGTATTGGCTGCCTTTAGTTCATGTTGACCACGTTGCCGCATTTGTGTCCGCTTTAACAAAAGAAGAAAATCCAAAAAGCCAAACCTACTTTCTCTTGGACGAACAACATCAAAGTCCGAATATGCATGAATTGATTACGACGATATCAAAGGAATTGCGAGTAAAAAAGCCAACTTAAGTCTGCTTCTCCTCTTATCTTGTCTAAAATGTTAGGCAGCCGTTTAGGAACAAAACTGAGAATCCCCAAGGAATCCTTAAGTTTTATCAAAAATAAACCATATCCGGTTGATTCAACTCGGCATCATCATGAGCCTAACGTGATTGAAGGTCACATAAACGCTGTCATTCAAGCGATCTTATCACATAACCGTCGAGTAACATTAGTCGGCCATTCCTATGGCGGACTTATCGCAGCAAAAGTCTTGGAGAAGATTCCAGATCGCATTCACGCTATTCATTTATTGCAACCTGTCCTTCATCCCGTATCGAAGCGGTACAAAAGCTCAACCCTAACAAAGAATGTTCTGCAATTCATTACGGAATCCACTTTTAAAAAGATGCTGGTTTCACAGACTTGTTTTGCCGACTATTCCGAAATTCCACAACACTATGTTACCTATGTCCTGGAAGAACTCAACTCACCAAGAGTAAGAAAAACACTTGCTGAAACACTAGCTTCATTAACTCATAACCAACATTACTTGTTAAATTTTCAAGCTTGGCCAAAAGATAAAGTTTCTATCTTGTGGGGTACTAAGGATCATATGTACCATATTCCAAGTCAATTCAGTCATTTTAATATTATGCAAGTTCCTTATGGTCACCATTTTCCAATATCTCATCCTGAAATGACGGCTCATCTATTAAAACAATTAATGATTTGTGAGAGTGACGAAGAAAGTCTGTTATAACGCTCCTGTGGCCTGAATCAAAAGTTGTCCTGTTAATCGGTTTATGCTTTGGGAAGGCGGATGCAGAAGTACATCTTTAATCGAGTAGGAGGGGGCGGCTAACCCCCGTCCTCTCACACCACCGTACATGCGGGTCCGCATACGGCGGTTCCAAAAGGTTAACGAAGTTCCAAATAACGAGAAAGCAAACTTTTCAGCCCTTTCGCTTCCCAGAAAGAAGTCGGAAGGGCATTATTTGTGTTTCGAGACATTTCCCATGCACCACGCCGG
>NZ_JAIOGQ010000055.1 GCF_019904135.1 Paenibacillus caui
CTTGAACAACTCTATTATAACGTTCGCATCAGGTGGTTTTTTGCTATAAGCCTGGACTACACCACCCGCATAGCGGGTGGATTTTTGTTTCGCACGCTTCGCGAGCTCAACTGGCTTAAGCCACTATTCATCTTGAGCGCTGATCGCGCCCAATTTTCTCCCCGGGTTTGCCTCCCAAGGGATCAGAGGCCTGCTTCGGAAAATAAAAAGCCGCCCCCAAAGGCTGCATTTGCAGTTCCTGCGGGGGACGGGCCTGATGGTCTGTAAATTTTTCTAAAAACGGTTAAGCCGAAACGGTCTGCTCATTCGTTACCGAAGCGCCGCGCGGGGTATGCGAAATAAAGTAAGCCAGCGTGAGCGCCACGAAAATAACGGCATAGACCAGCAGCAGATCCAACTGTCTCCACATGAGACTGTAATCTCCACTGGCGATGACGGCTTTGAATCCCGCCACCGAGTGGCTCATAGGAAGCCAAGGGTGGATCGGCTTCATCCAGCTTGGCAGCAGTTCTACCGGGAATGTGCCTCCGCTGGTCGTGAGCTGAAAAATCAGCAGCAATATGGCGATAAAACGTCCAGGCTGATCCAGCCAGGTGACAACCGCCTGTATGATCATCATGAATGCGATGCTCGTGACGAACGTAAACAGATAGAACAGCGGAACGCTTTTCACTTCAAGCCCAATTATGCTGTGGATGATGAAAGCTGCCACGATGGATTGGAAAAGACTCATCGCTCCAAAGGACAGGAACCGGCTCACAAAACGCTGCCAGCCGCTGGCCTCAGGGTCCGAAGTGCCTCTCA
The DNA here is from genome assembly GCF_019904135.1 of Paenibacillus caui. Classification (GTDB taxonomy): domain Bacteria; phylum Bacillota; class Bacilli; order Paenibacillales; family Paenibacillaceae; genus Fontibacillus; species Fontibacillus caui. The sequence continues at coordinate 805 of NZ_JAIOGQ010000055.1, forward strand.
TGGAAAGGATGATGGTTGAAAGCAGTCCCCCTACAAACAAGCCCAGCGAGAGGAAGTATGGCGCAATTCCTGTGCCGTATTTGCTGATTTTACGGCTGTCATTTTCAGATACATTAACAGGCTGCGCATACATTGAGACGGCATCGTCCGTTCCTTTCACTTTGGATGTATCGCCTGCCGCTTCGTTCAGCTTGTCGGCCAGCTTGCCGGCGCCGCTCACAAGATCCTGCATGCCGCTCTTGAGCGTGCCCGCTCCGTCGCTGAGCTGCTGTGAGCCGCTGCTCAGCTCATCCACGCCGCCGCCGAGCTTAACGATGCCCTTCTGCAAAGCTCCGGTACCTTCAGCAAGCTGTCCAGCGCCTTGCGCAAGCTTGTGGCTGCCGGCTGCCGCTTCATTCAGCTTGCCGCCAAACTGCTTCATGCCTTGCGTAAGCTGCGGACCAGCTGCCTGAAGCTTCTGCGCACCGGCAACGAGCTGCTGTCCGCCGCTGACTACCTGATCGCTGCCCGCAGCCAGCTTCTGATTGCCCTCCACAAGCTGGCTGCTGCCTGCAAGCAGCTGCTTCTGTCCCTCTTGCAGCTGTTTTGTGCCCTGGGCCACAGCCTGGCTTGTCGCCAGCAGCTTCTGCATGGAAGGATCATTCGCAAGCGCCGGATTGGCTTTCATCAGCTGATCCAGCCCCTGAGCCACTCCGCTCGCTCCCTGTACCAGCTGGTCGCTGCTATCCATGGAGCTTTGGAGCCCTTGCTGCAGCTTGACGCTGCCATCAAGTGAGGCATGAATGCCTTCATTCAGCTGATGGTTGGCGTCTTGCGCGGAGTTCAGCCCGCTGGCAATTTGGGATACGCCTTGAACAGCGTCGTTCGTGCCCTTCTCCAGCTGCTTGTGGGCTGCGCTCAGCTGATCCAGCCCGCCAGCCAAGCTCGCCGCGCCGACGCTGAGATCTTTCGTTCCGGCGCCCAGCTTGTTCGCGCCGCTTTCCAGCGGGCTGATTCCGTCGCTAAGCTTCGTTGTTCCGTTCACCAGCTTGTTCAGGTTTTCCTTCAGCCTGGCTGTTCCGTCTTCAAGCTTGCTGGCTCCGTCGTGGAGATCGCCTGCGCCGCTGCCCGCATCGGCCAGCCCGTTTGAAATCTCCGACACTTTGCCGAACAAACTGTCAGTGTAGGCCTCCGTTACTTTTGCGGAAACCTTTGACTTGATATCCTTGATGGCGCTGTTCCCGATCTGCCCCGCAATAAAGTTATAGTCGCCATTAGGCTCATAGATCAGCTCCGCGGGCTTCGGATTATCCTCCATCAGCGTTGTCGCCTGGGCCGAGAAATTTTCCGGAATCGTTATTTTCATATAATACCGGTTGTCGGCAATACCCCGCATAGCCTCTTGTTCGTTTACAAAATCCCAGTCAAAATCTTTGTTCTTCTTCAATTCATCCACAAGGTCGTTCCCGATATGGAGGGCTTTGCCCCCGTAATCCGCGCCTTTATCCATATTGACAACCGCCACAGGCAGCTTATCCAGATTGCCGTACGGATCCCAGAAAGCTGCTATGAGCATGCCGCTGTACAAAATCGGGATGAAGATCACGGCAATGACAGAGATAATGTTCAGCGGTTTTTTCGCCGCAACTCTCATGTCTTTGAAAAAGACAGATATGGCCTTCATGATCAGTTTCTCTCCTTTATTTCTCTCTCCAATCTGCTTTAGTCTTTCACGGCTTGTTGTTTAGGCACAAGACCTTCGGCGAGGAAAATGTTGAAATAATGCTTGATGTCTTCTTTGTCCAAAGCCTGATGCAGCTTGTTCCAATCTAGGCTTAGGGCAATATACAGTTTCAATATGACAAAAGATACAATCTTCGGGTCGGCGGGTATCATTTCGCCCTGATCAACAGCCTGGATAACCTGTCTTTCCATATAATCCAGAATAACATTCTCAATCCTCTGCATCGCTTCCTGGGCCTGAAGCGTACCGAACTCACGAACTTCCTGGGACAATTTCACGAGCAATTCGTGCTCGCTCCTGAAATCCAGCATGGCATCCAGTCCCTTATACAGTTTGTCAAAGAACGGTTGATCGTCACGAATTTCCCGCAGTACCACCGTCTTCATCTCTGTAATGACGTTGTGCAGAATCTCGTCAAACAGCTCTTCCTTGTTCGTAAAAAAGGTATAGATGGTTCCTTTGCCCACGTTCGCGATTTTTGCCACCTGATCCATTGTCGTCGCTTTGTATCCGAACAACGAGAAGGATTTAGCTGCAGCTTCAACAATCTGCTTGCGGCGATCTATGGCCGGCATCGCCCTCTCCTCCTTTCCTTTCAAGTTTCGGTTCGCACGAAACTGACCAAAATTCTAATGCAGTCAGTCGGTCAAATTTCACTTTATCACGATTCTGTATCCATATCAAGCAGGTTTGCATCAATTTTCATGGAGTTTGCATTCACCTTACATTTTGAATTTGCAACATATTTTCCCAATTGGGTTAAACTAAATCGGACAGGCTTCCGGATTTGGCGTCCCCGACCTAAGTCCAGCATGGAAACCAGTCCCCAGGCTCTTCACGCTAAAATTTGCAAATTTTACAATAGTACTTGCATAAGTGCCAAGCTGCGGGATCTACCTGCAGTCCGCACAGTTATTTGTTAAACGGGGGTTCATTAAAAAATGGGAAAGAAACGCGTATTGATTCTGTCCGAAGGATTCGGCTTTGGACATACCAAAGCTGCTTACGGTTTGGCAGCCGGACTCAGACAGAAGTTTCCGGGCGTGCAAGCCAAAGTTATGGAGCTTGGGACCTTTCTTAATCCCTCCATTGGTCCCTTGATTCTGGCCGCCTATCGAAAAACCGTAAGCACAAGCCCGCTGCTGCTGGGCATATTCTACCGCAGCAATTATCACAAGCCGATTAACCGGCTTACCCGGCTTGCGCTGCACAAGCTGTTCTATGCCCGCGCCTTGCGGGTGGTTACCCAGCTCAAGCCGGATCTTATTGTTTGTACCCATCCCATTCCGGGAGCTGTCATGGCCCGTCTCAAAGCGGAGCATGAAATCGATGTGCCGGTCTGCACGCTCATTACGGACTATGATGCCCACGGGGCGTGGCTAAGTGCAGAAATAGACCGGTTTCTCGTATCTACGCCGGAGGTTAAGCAATTGCTGACCGAAAGCGGGATTTCCCCTGCGAGAGTCAAGGTCACCGGCATACCGGTTCATCCGAAATTCTGGAGCGTCAGCGACAAATCCAATATCCGCAAGGAGCTAGGACTCGAGGATATGCCAACCGTGCTCGTTATGGGCGGCGGCTTCGGATTGCTATTCGAAGAGGAGATGATGGAAGGATTAGCCGCCTGGCGCGACAGAGTCCAGCTTCTAATCTGCACCGGCACCAACGTAAAGCTTGCGGAAAAGCTGCGGAGACATCCGGCCTTCAATCACAGCTATATCCGGATACTCGGGATGACCGATCAGGTGGACAAATTAATGGACGCCTGCGATCTGCTCATCACCAAGCCGGGGGGAATCACCTGTACGGAAGGTCTGGCCAAAGGAATCCCCATGCTGTTCACAGGCTGTATTCCCGGACAGGAACAGCGGAATTGCGAATATTTTGTAAAAGCCGGTTACGGATCGGTATTAGCGGATAGGGAAACGCTGGATCAATGGTTTATTCGCCTTACATCCAACCGTCCTTTTTCGCAGCGCGAAAATAGCGATCCGGCAAGCGATATCAAGACACCCGTCCGCTACGATCCTGAAAAATGTGTTATGACCATCGCAGAAATGCTGTACGCACCTGATGACCTGTTAATCGAAGAGAGTGCCGTTTATTTATAAAATGTATGATTGCCGATCTTCTTCGACTGCTTCTGGCTGCGATGCACGGACAAATCCGTAGCAAGCTTCAGGGACAGGAAATAATAGGTGTCGTCACTAACTTCCTTGCGTCCTTTCAACGTTTCTGCAACGGCTTTAACGGAGTCTGCATTCGGCTTGATACGCTTAAGGCGCCCGTTCGCAACCGGGCTGAACTGGTGTTTCTGATAGATCACATCATAAATCGTATCGGGGTAATTGGCTGACCGCAGCCGGTTAAGGACAACGTTGGCAACTGCCACTTTGCCTTCGTACGGTTCGCCTTCTGCTTCCGCCATGACAATCTTTTGCAGGAGAAGCAGCTCTTCTTTCGATACTTCGTAGACCCGGGTGGCTTTGTCTTTATACTCCGGACGAAGCAGCGCAGTGCGCGTAAAGAAGATTTTTACGGGGGGAGCAACTCGGTTGGCCGCTGCCTGTGCAGCGGTTTTTATCTGCCTTTTGGGCTTGGCTTTTGCCTGTTTCGAATCAATGGCCAATTGCATGTGCTGTGCCAGTTTTTCTTGAAGCGTAAACGGAATCGACCTGCTCCTTTGCTTAATAGGCCCGATATCCGGCGCCCTTGCTGGAATTTCCTCGTATTTGTGTGAAGCGGCCGTCAGATGCGGGAAGCCCGCGCTCTGGTAATGGACATTGCGCAGCATATTCCATAGCAGAAAAAAGCCTCCTATACATATAAAAATAGTACTAATTAATAACATCACATAACGATGTTGTTTCAATAATTCCATATCGTCCTCCTGTGTTTCGGTAAATCTTCTATGGCTGCTTTCGGCCGAAACCTCCCGTTCTCATTCGGGAGCCGAAATGGCCCTGTTTATTAGCTTACTCCCCTTTTAAGTAACCGAATCTCGCATTTTTAAATAATATCGTAGGCCGGAAAATTGCATTTCCCAGCTTATATCAAATCCCCTTAAATTCATATCACTCCTTTGCAGTTGTCATTTTTCTGCCACAATCCATCCGATTTCGTGCGTCAAATTCAATCGTTTCACCATTGCTATTTAATTTATAATGACTTAAGAACTACCTGCATGAACAATATCCAAAGAAACGAACGGAGAGAAGAAAAGCATGGGATTGGCGCGAAAAATTACATTGATATTGATCGGCATTCTGCTGATCGCCGGGATCTCCATCAGCATTGTATCCTATCAAACCTCCTATCATCAAGTTGATGAATCCGCAGGGATTGAACTCGTTGGATGCGCGAATATTACAACAGGTCTCATTCAGCCAAGCGATATTGAGAAGTTGGCCCATGGCGATACCTCCAGTCTGGAAGCCATCGAAACCCGGTTAAACTGGACGGTTGACCATAAGCCGATATTCAAAGAAGCTTTCATCATCTCGGCGGATGGAACCATCCTTGCGGCGGACAAGCGTCTCAAAGCAAGAGGCTACCAAGCAGGCGACAAGTTTTATCTGAATCAGGAAGATCATGACATGCTCGCCTCCAGCCATCATTCGCTTTACTCCAAAGTGTATACATATGACGGCGTCCGGCTGAAGACCGGCTACGGTCACATCTACCGTAGCAGCGATCCGAACCAGCCGATTGTCGGGCTCATGGCGATCAACTTCGACGCTTCGATCATCAGCGATCGAACATGGGAGATTCTGACCTGGCCGTTCATCATTGGCTGCATGGTCCTGTTTATTACAGGCGCAGCCATCATGATTGTGGTTCGCCGGATGATAGCTCCGCTGTCCGCATTGTCGGCCAGAACCAACCTGATGGCCCATGGCGATTTAACCTCGGAACCGCTCGGCTTAAACCGTCGCGACGAGATCGGCAGACTTGCCAGAGACTTTGACCTTATGAGCGGCAATTTGCGAAAACTCATTCTGGAAGTGGGCGAGACTTCGTTTCAGGTAGCTTCCTCGTCAGAGCAGTTATCCGCCAGCGCCGAACAAAGCGGCAAAGCCAGCGAGCAGACGGCAGCAGTTACCGCAGAGCTTCATTCGGGGGCCGACAAGCAGCTTCGCAGCCTAAAGGATAGCTCCGGTGCCGTCCAGGACATGTCCGAATTTATAGCCGAAATGGCCATGAACGGCCATGAAGTTGCCCGGGCAGCCGCCGATGCCACCGAGGTGACCAAAAGCGGAACAGAGGCTGCTCAGGCTGCAATCCGGCAAATGGGCACAATGAATGACAGAGTTCAAAATCTCGCGGACATTATAGGCACACTCGGCGCTCATTCCAAGGAAATCAACAATATCGTGCATATTATTACCGATATAGCCGACGAAACCCATCTATTAGCCATCAACGCGGCCATTGAGGCTGCCAGGGCAGGCGAGCATGGCAGAGGTTTTGCCGTCGTTGCCTCTTCCGTCCGCAAGCTGTCCGACCGGTCCAAAGCATCCGCCGAACAAATCTCGACGCTTATACGTTTGATCCTCAGTCAAATGGAGCTTGCTACGGATACTATGAAGGCAACCGCCGAAGAAGTCAACCTCGGGACACAGCTTGTCCGCAGCGCCGGGGATTCCTTCGACTCCATCCGCCAGTCGTCTGTTGCTACGGCGCACTCGATTGAAGAGTTGAACTGCACCCTTCAGAGACTATCCGAGAGATCGGAGCAGCTTGTACAAACGAGCCGGGTCATTGTAGATGTAGCGGCAAGCACAGCAGGTGGGGCCAAAGAAATGTCCGCAGCTGCCGAAGAACAGCTTGCAGCCGCCCAGGACGTAAGCAGCTCAGCCGAATTTTTATCGGAGCTATCTGAAAAAATGCATGAGCTTATTGAACGGTTTAAAGTCTGACCCTATACATTAAACACCAAAAGGGCTGCTCTTGGCAAAACAATCTGTCAAGAACAGCCCTATTTTTTTAGGCTCAAAACCAAAACCAGTGCTTGACGAAATAAACTGAGGTTGAAAATGGAAAAACATCTGCTAATCCTGTAATGTTATAAGTCCGACCAAACAACAATAGGAATAGATAGATGCAGACTCAGTATATCAATGAAATGCTTAACTTGCCAGAACTAAAAGTTTCCCAAATTCTGTCCATCGATACCGATGAACTTCATATCGACGCACAACCGATTAGCCACAAGCAATGCTGCCCGGTTTGTCAATCCGATGTAAGAGTGACGCGTAAAGGGAGCAATGACATGCGGGTCGTCAGGCCCGCCACAATCGCGTTAAAGCCTTTCAGCGTCGCCATTACTTCACTCGAAATCGCAACCGTTACAAAGCAGGCATTTTGATTGAATGTAATCGTCATCGTTTGTTAGGCTGAAATCAAGCACTGATTTTGAGATTTGAGCCAGAAGGGGATATAACTTATTCCTCAAAAAAATAAGTCTTGACATTGGGGGCATTACAGGTTGAGCTAAAAGTGCTCAGTTAAGTAACTTATTAATAAAAACTATCATCTCAGGTTGATCAATTTTATATTTCTTAGAATTTGAATTTGAAGTTGTTGTGACAAAAATATCTTTTGAATTATATTGTATTCTAATTTCCGATTTATCCTGCAGCAATAGTGTAACTCCAAAACTAATGCTTCCCGATATTGAGTTAACATTATAAATCCGATTAACTGGAACAGAATTATATAGTCTAATTAATTCACTAATTTCTTGCTGATCCAGTTTTAGCTTTATCTTATTTATTTTTAAAAGTTTCTCGTTACGTGTATAGGTAACTTTTTCAGCAGTAACTGTAGTAATATCTTCTTGGGCAATTGGCCTTAATATAGAAGTGTTTGAAACGTTGTCTTTGAAATTATTATAGAGAATATAACTTATAAGAATAATTGAAACCAATGATAAGACTGAAAAAATAAGAACCCTTATTGTTTTAGTTTTCATAATTGTTCCTTTCGATTTTAATTAATTTGTTACATTGAAGTTTATAGACTGATCAAGGGAGGACTAAACTTAGCTAAATAACCACCATCTTGTAAGATTCTCTTTGATTGAAGAAGCCATCAATTCACTTGACCACTTCTCCAATCATGAGGTAACGTCACAAGGCCGAACGCTATGCTATGCTCGTCGTACTAACTCTTTGTTAGCTGTGATATACATCAATACAATTATTTTTCGTTGTCGCTTATTGTTTAATAACTCAACTCTCTCAGGCTGAAATCAGCAAAACAAGACATGGTAGGGCAGTTCAAGGCCGCTCTATATAGGTAGTCACAGCACCACCTGTTCAACGGGGGGCTTGATATCGCTCCTATAAGGGGCCTATTACTGGTAGCGCCTAAAGGCGCGGTTTCCGCCAGCCATTTTTACTGGCTACCCCTTAAGGGTTTATTTCGATGCCTTGTCTTCGATGATATTTGCTTCTTCTTGTTTTTGGATGTACTCTCGGATCACATCTTTGTTGGTCCCGACCGTGCTTACGTAATATCCACGTGCCCACAAATGTCTTCCGCTCTCTTGTTTCATTTACGGAAAAGGTAGCCTGCTAAAAGCAATAATAAGGAAGCACCCATTCCTAAAAGGAACAGGTCACTTCCTTAGCTTTAATAAGAAGTAGGTGGGTGTTTTAAAGAATTAATTCAAAATTACAAACCATTTGTAAACCTTACGGAACTAGCTGGTCTGTAAATTGTGCTTCCTATTTTAATGTCTGCTGAGTCGTTATAAACAAATGAAGTAATTTGACCACCTTGAATATCAGCTTCACTAATCTCAGTTGTTTGATGTTCTGCACCAAGAACATCTACATTTGTAGCGGATTCCGAACTCCAAGTTGCTGTCGAAGAAGTTTTTGTTGGACTAACAGAATAGCTTGGGGGCCAGCCAATAGTTAGTGTGCCTGTTGAATTTATAACATTAACAGTTACACTTTGATATAATTTAATGTAAGCTGGCGTTTCAGAACCGCCCCAGCTTGCAGCTTGTCCCCCCCAAGTTCTGTCATATCCGCCACTTCTAAAATCACTAGCGGAGTTATATTTCGCCCAGGTATAACCCAATGCGTTCGAATTTATACTACTGTAACCCCATTCATCGCCGTAGAAATCCGTATCCGTTTGTGTAACACTTACAGTTGTTTGTTGAACAGAGCCTTTTCCCATGTAGTTATTTACAATTTCAAGTGCTTTTTTCTTCTCCTCATGTGTTCTTGCCCCCCTTAACTCATAAATTTTCTTCCCATTATCCTCGTAAATTGAAAGTTCACCTTGTGACGATTTTTCGTTTAAAGATGGATCCGCATTATTGGACAGGGAAACTGGAATTGTTTCAATTTACTTTTTACTATGTTGCTCAGAAGCAGAAACATTTGGTGTAGATAAGGAGAAAACTAATCCGATGGATAAGAGTAAAGACGTTGTTTTTTTCACAAATAAATCCCCTTTCAATTTTTATACTTCTTATTCAAGCTATTTTTAATGAAAATATTATTATTAATAACATTTTCATACACCCACACACCATAATAAACAGATCTTAAATCAACGTTATCTTTATGGGAGGTATAACTAAACATTCCATCGTCTACATAGTGAGCTTTTAGAATGTTAGAAATAGATTTAACATTATCTTCACTTTGTATAATTGATTGATACTTATCTGGTTCTGTTTTGCTAAGACTTACAAGACTAAAATATAAGCACTCTAGTTGACCTTGATCCAGATCATTGAAGTTCTGAATATTTTTTATTAAAAAATCACTATGTTTAATAATGGCACTATTATTTTTATCATCAATTTTATATAGAATTAATGAATTATAGCTTTTAGTCTGAACACTAAGATAATCATTGTTTTTTGTCGTTTTTTGTATTGCTTTTTCTGCAGTAAATGTTAATTTTTCTTTAATATCTGATTGAAGGGGGATGTTTAACTCCTCCAAGATTTCTAGATAAGAATATACTTCAATAAGTTTATTTATATCGCTATCTACTGAGTAAGTCTTCACAGCTTTTAAAAAAAGGGATTCAATATCTGAAATATCAGAATTTTGGATCGCATCTCTATTAAATTCGATCATCAATTTCCAATAATATGGATGGTCTCTCCCTTCCTTATAATTATTCAAATATTTCACAATATTTTCACTTACATCAAACTTTAAGACCTTTGATAGTTGAACTACATAATAGGTAGAAATAATATCACTCTTAATTGGATTAATTGATATGAGCATTTTGCATAATTCCGTGATTGAGAATTAGACAGCAGAATCTAAGGAGTAGTTGGTGGTGTATTTTCGTCTCAGGTGACTTCGGACATAAAAAAGGGCAGACCTGCAGAATTTCTGTTCGT
>NZ_JAIOGQ010000056.1 GCF_019904135.1 Paenibacillus caui
AGGCTTGCCTGTTCTTCTACGGTTAATCGGACGGGATTCTTGATCGGATGCATATATGAATTCCTCTTTTTGGCATAACTATACCATATCCACCCATCCTATACTATTAGATTTGAGAGGCTACTAGGGTGTCATGGATACGAATACCGTCCCATCCCTCCCCCACGCACAAACGTATCTCATAGCACGACAAAGGACCGTCCGCGATTTCCGGACGATTTTTCTTAGGTACGTTCGGGGTTCTATTTTTTCAGACAATTTAGGATGAGTCCCCCTTGTATGGTAAGATAAGAAGTAGAAGATGAAAGCATAAGATGACGGGGTGAATCTTGGGAATATGCAGGGAAAAATCCTGGTTGTAGACGATGAACAGCCGATCGCTGATATTTTAAAGTTTAATCTGGAGAAAGAGGGCTACGAAGTCGTTCTGGCCTTTGACGGGATTGAAGCCGTCAAGCTTGCTTTCTCGGAGCGTCCCGACCTGATTCTGCTTGATCTGATGCTTCCCGGGAAAGACGGCATGGATGTGTGCCGCGAGGTACGCACTAGGCTGGAGACGCCAATTATTATGCTTACGGCCAAAGACGGCGAGATCGACAAGGTGCTGGGTCTGGAGCTTGGGGCCGATGATTATGTCACCAAGCCGTTCAGCGCGCGGGAGCTGCTTGCGCGTGTCAAAGCGCAGATGCGGCGGCAGAACAAGGCCCAGGTGGCCGGGGAAGAAGCGCAGCCGCAAGGACTGCACTTGTTTGACCTGTTTATTGATACGGATATGTACACGGTGTACAAGAATGGCGAGCCGCTTGATTTGACGCACCGGGAATATGAACTCCTTTATTATATGGCGAAAAATGCAGGCAAGGTCATGACGCGCGAGCACCTTCTACAGGCGGTGTGGGGATTCGAGTATTTCGGCGACGTCCGGACGGTGGATGTGACGATCCGCCGTCTGCGCGAAAAGATCGAGAACGACCCGGGGAAGCCGGAAGTGATTATGACGCGCCGGGGACTCGGTTATTTGGTGCGCAGCACCAAGACAGGTGGATTCTAGCATGAAGCTGCCTTCATTTCTGCGCACGATCCAGACCCGGTTAATTATTATTTATGTTCTGCTGATTCTGATCGCGATGCAGCTGATCGGCGTCTATTTCGTAAGTGCGATGAAGAACTCGCTGACCAGCAATTTCACGAAGGACCTGGAATCGCGGGCGGAGCTGCTCTCGCTGCTGGTCGCCCAGAACCTGGGGGGAACGGCGGCCGGAACAGCTGCGGAAGAGTCGCTGGATAATTTGCGGGTCATAGCGAACAACCTGTTCAACATCAACGGAGCGGAAATTCAGGTGCTTGACGCCAGCGGCAAGGTGCTTACGACTTCCAAGCCTTCGCATGCCAATTATGTTGGGCGAAAGAACACCCAGACGGTGGTGAGCCGCGCGCTGCAGGGCATCAGCGATAATGAAGAGTACATCATCGATGATGATGATACCCGCAAAAAGGTTGTGGCCAAGCCGGTCGTCAGCTCCGGCAAAATCGTCGGCGCCATCTATATCGCCGCATCGATGAGCGACCTGTACAGCACGATGGAGCGGATCAATGGCATTTTCATTTCCGGGCTTTTGATTGCGCTTGTGCTGACCGGGATTTTGGGCGTCATTCTGGCTCATACGATTACTTCGCCCATCAAGGAATTGACGAAAAGGGCGACAGCGGTGGCCGAAGGGAATTTCAATCAGACCATGCCCGTGCTGGGGAGCGACGAGATCGGCCAGCTCAGCCATGCGTTTAACTATATGACCACGAGGCTGCGCGATGCGCTGGCCCAGAACGAAGAGGAGAAGGAGAAGCTGGCCTCCATCCTCACCAATATGAGCGATGGCGTGATCGCCACGGATGAGACGGGCACGATTATTCTGATGAACCGCCGGGCGGCCGCCATGCTGCAGGTCGAGCATGATGAGAACGGGCGGGACATTATCGACCTGCTTCATCTGCCGGGCGAGCAGCACGGACAACTGCAGCAGGGCACACTGCCGCCTACGCTGCTCGAAGCAGGAAATGCGGCCGGGGAGGAGTCGCTGGTGCGGGTGACATTCACCCCGATTCACCGGCGCGATATCGGCATCATCGGGACGATTGCGGTGCTGCAGGATGTCACGGAGCAGGAGAAGCTGGAGGCTTCGCGGCGGGAATTTGTCGCGAATGTGTCGCACGAGCTGAGAACGCCGCTGACGACGATCAAGAGCTATACCGAGGCGCTCGAGGACGGTGCGCTGCAGCATCCGGAGCTGGGGCCGCGCTTTGCCCATGTCATTCAGAACGAGACGGAGCGCATGATTCGTCTGGTGACGGATCTGCTTCATTTGTCGCGGCTGGACTCCAAGGAAGCGCTGCTGCGCAAGCAGCAGACCGACCTGAAAGAGATGCTAGAGGATGTGGAAGACCGCTTCTCTTTCCAGATGAAGCAGAAGGGGATTACATCGAGCATCCGGATTGGCGAAGATGTCGGGACGGTGTGGATGGACCGGGATCAGATTGATCAGGTGCTGGACAATCTTGTGTCCAATGCGATGAAGTATTCGCCGGAAGGCGGAACTATTATGATTGAAGCCGTGAACGACAGCGACGGGATGGTGCAAATATCGGTGGAGGACAACGGAATCGGCATTCCGAAGAAAGATTTAAGCCGAATATTTGAACGCTTTTACCGGGTAGACAAGGCCCGCTCACGCAATATGGGCGGAACCGGACTGGGCTTATCCATTGCCCGGGAAATTGTAATGGCCCATGGCGGGGCGATTTCACTTCACTCGGAACTTGGGAAAGGGACGAAAGCAACCTTTACGCTGCCGAACCGTTCTGAGGGAGGTGGGGTAGCGTGAAGGAGACCTTGAAATCGGCTGTGCTGGCCCTGCTGATCGTTGCCAGCCTTGTGCAAAGCTATTTCTTGATCTACAGGCTGCCCGGGAGCGATCCGGTTGTCAAAACGGAAAATGACTACGTCATGACCGAAAATATGGGAACCGAGATGGAAGTGGATCATGTAATTTTTCCGAAGCAAATGGTCGTTCATCTGGGGGAAAACAAGCATACGGTGTTTTATCCGGATTCCACGTTCTACAATCTGATTTTTTCACGGCTTCAGGGCCGTCAGTTCGATGGTTTCCAGCGGGACGTTGCGAAAAATTTGGACTGGGCCAAAATCCGCAGCGAGGATGAAGGCATCGAGCTGGAGTTCGGAAGCGGCGTTCCCGTGACCCTGCTTCAGCAAATCATGCAGATCGAGCCTGATCCGCTGTTTGAGAGCGAAAGCATCAACCGGATATTCCTGTATAGCCCGAAGGAAGCGGACAAGGTACATGTATTCTTTTTCAGTGTAAAAGGTGACGTCGTTTATGAGGCGGCCAAGGCGGACCTCACGGTACAGGACCTGAAGCAGCATGTCGACTTTGGACGAAGCTGGATGCCGTATACGCTGGTTGACAACACGTATTATGTGCCTGCAAAACCGCTTGAGCTAGTGGAGACCGGATTTGAGATCGGCCAGTTCACGGTAGAGCAAATGCAGCGCAGCCTGTTCTTTGATCCGAGCATTACGCGCAATATTCGGGAGAAGGACGGCTCGGAAATTTATACGGATTCCAAACGGAGCCTGCAGGTGAGACAGAACCAGAACTGGATTAACTATACCGATCCGGCTGTCCCGGCGACTGGCGATAACAGCCCGGACAAAAATGCTTTATCCGCAGTCGATTTTGTCAATCAGCATGGCGGCTGGAACGGGCATTACCGGATGGAGCTAGGCGAGGAAACCGACGGCAAACAAACGGTGCGCTTCCAGCAGTATTCAAGCAGCTTTCCGATCATCGATGTTCCGAATTTTCATTACGGTGTAATGAAGCTGGAAATGCGCCAGAGTACGACCACGGTTTATGAACGTTCCCTGATCTATATGAAAGAGGAGAACCGGGAGAAAAGGATAGTTAAGCTGGCCGGCGGCGACGATCTGAAAGCCAGAATTGCTGCTGTTTCGAAGGACAACGATGTGGCGGATCTTTACCCGGGATACCGTCCCGTACTGGAAGAGAGCGGGCTGGTTCTGAAGCCGGTGTGGGTGCTGGAGCTTAAAGACGGCTCGGTTCGTATGCTGCAATAAAAAAAATTCCGAGAGGAGGAGTCAAGGTGGATTGGAGCAGAGCCAAAAATGTGCTGATATACGCGTTCATCATGCTGAACCTGGTGCTTGGCTACCAGCTTTGGATGGATCTGCGCGAGCAGGCAGATGCCAATCCGGACCTGACCTCTCTCACGGAAAATACGCAGAGGGTCATGGAAGGGAGGAACATCAAGGTAGCGGTCCAGATTCCGAGCGTTACTCCGGAGTTGCCGAAGATCAGCTACGGGTTTATCGGCAAAGATTCGGGCAAGCAAATGCAGCTCGCGGAACCGGTCTACAGCAAGCTTATTTTTGAACCGGACGAGCTTGTTGGCGCCTTGAAGGGAAGCATTCCCGGCATTGAAAATTACCGTTACGATCCGGCGAATAATACCGACGGCATGTTTATCCTGCATCCGCTGGTGGACGGGAAATTTCCGCTGTTTCGGGTGAACCTGCAGCTGCATTACAGCGACCAGCGCATTTTCTCCTACACCCAGCAGCAGATCGAGATCAACTCCAGCGGGGAGGAGAAACGCCAGCGTGTGCTGTCTGCCTCCAAGGCGCTCGGCAATCTGGTGGAAAATTATTTGCCGAACAATGCCGTGGTGAAATCGATAGAGCTTGGCTATTACGGCGAGCTGTTCAATTCCGATGCGCAGGTGGCGGCGCCGGTCTGGCGGTTTACGCTCGAGAGCGGAGAGATATATTACGTGCAGGGCATCAGCGGAGATGTCATCAGTCCAAGCAGTGACAAAACAAAGGAGTAATGGGGAAATGGGAATACGATTTACAGTGCTGTCCAGCGGATCTACCGGCAATGCAACGGTCATTGCGTATGACGATATTACGCTGATGATTGATGCGGGCTTAAGCGCCCGGCGCATTGAGGAACTGCTTCTGGAGCGGGAAGTGTCCGGGGAGAATTTGACGGGCATTCTCGTTACGCACGAGCATTCGGATCATATCAAGGGACTTGGTGCGGTGGCGCGCAAATTTAATCTGCCGATCTATGCGAACGAGAAGACATGGGGAGCGATGGAGAAGGCGCTCGGGAACATCCCCGAAGAGAACCGCCACCATTTCGGCACAGGGGAGGTGCGCGATTTCGGTTCGCTGCGGGTGGAATCTTTTCCAGTCTCCCACGATGCGGCAGAACCGGTTGGCTACTGCTTCTATGACGGCAAGGAGAAGCTGAGCGTCGTAACCGACCTGGGTTATGCCAGCGACCGCGTGATGCAGACGATCGCGGATTCGGACGTGTTCGTGCTTGAGGCCAACCATGATATCGAAATGCTGCGCATGGGACGTTATCCGTGGAATATCAAGCGCCGTATTCTGGGCGATATGGGCCACTTGTCCAACGAAGCGGCAGGCGAAGTGATGAGCCAGCTGATGAACGGCCGAACGAAGCGGGCTTATCTCGCTCACCTCAGCCGGGAGCACAACATGCTGGATCTGGCCAAAATGTCGGTCAGGGAAGCGATGGAAGACCGTGGCTGCTTCTACAAGGACAGCGAATTCAAGCTGTGCGAAACGTATTACGACAAGCCTACGCCATGGGATACGGTGGGTGATCTGTAAATTCGTCCAGCCGGACGGCACGCTCCTCGAGTTCCTCCCGGGTCAAAATGCCCTTCTCAATTAGCAGCTCTATCAGGGCGCTTAGCATCAGCAGATTGTGATAATGCCCGTCTTTAAGATCCGCGAGCTTGGCGAGCATATTGACGTCGTTCATTGGGGAATAAGAATCCATGGGTGGACATCCTCCTTCTCTTCATTTGAACTATCCTGCGCGGTGGCGAAAGGCCGTGAAAATAAATGATGCTGAAATGGAAAAAAGAAGTGGGCAGATCCTTTGAAAAAGGGTAAATAGAAGTATAGGATAAACCGGCCGGCCCGCTTTTTCCAAGTGTACGATTTTGGTTCGATTTTCCTAGATGAATCTGCTTTAACGTTACACAGATTGTGATAAAATGAATCTATCAACTGGTACTAGTATAGTCTTCACTACGTAGAAATATTCCTGATGACACCAGGGCAAGGCTCCTCTCGTCCCTGAGGCTTGTTCTTCCTGAATAGTTCCGAAAAAATGAGGAATTGCTAGCAACATTCATTGCTGAAATGCCGTTATATAAGTGAGGGAATTGGCAAAACCGGGGGACTGGACAAACGGAGCAGAACCCTAAGCCTAAAAGCTTCCTGTCCGCCATATTTCACTCCTGTCGCCTAAGAATATCGGCCATATTGCCGCATACAATGATGGAGGATTTACGGCGAAGCGATTCATTTAGACCGCTTGTGTAGCGGACCGTTGATTCCCGAAGCATGTTCCTGAAAATTTATGAAATATAACCACGAGAGTGAAAAACAATGTTGAAAACAGCGATTTACCTTTCAGGCACCTTGGCAAGGAGCGGCCCTGAAAGTCGGATAGAAGTACCGGGAGAGAAGAGCGGAGGGGAGCGGTGACAATGGGACTGTTTGATGATGATTTCTATTCCACCAAAGTGTCCAGAAGAGCCCGTATGGCGAAGGATATGAGCGGAAAATGGAGCGCTCCGCGCAGGCGGAAGGGTCTGTCCACCCTTCAGATTGCAGTCATTTGTTCCATAGTGAGTTCGGTTTTCGCTGTTTTGTTGTTCAGCTACATAACGGGACTCCCCTCCACGACGAAACAGGCCGGCGCTTTGTCCAGCAGCGTAGGCAGGCAAGATTATGACGAGAAAATTATCCAGGCGTCGGCGAAGGTTCGCCCTGCGGTAGTCAGCATTGTCAATCATCAAAACGGCATGAGCGAGGCCTATTCGGAAGATCCCTCCGCACTTGGGTCGGGGGTCGTTATCAAGAAGGATAAGGGCAAGGCCTACGTCGTCACGAACGACCATGTGATCGAAGGCGCGGATAATTTGGAAGTAGTCACTGCTGATGGCTTGTCGAAAAAGGTGACCGTTGTCGGCAAAGACCAGGTTACCGATATCGCCCTGCTGGAGATCGACGACAAGGGCATCAAGACCGTAGCCGAGATCGGCGACTCCAAAAAGCTGCGTCTCGGCGAGACGGTGATCGCGGTGGGCAATCCGCTGGGACTGAGCGGTACCCAAACATCCGGCATTATCAGTTACACTAACCGCATTATTCCGGTATCGCTGAACCAGGACGGCGTGTACGACTGGGAGCAGGAAGTGATCCAGACCGATGCGGCCATTAACGAGGGGAACAGTGGCGGGGCACTGGCCGATCTGAACGGCAAAGTGATCGGCATTAACACGATGAAGATTTCGGATACCGGGGTGGAAGGTCTCGGCTTCGCGATCCCGTCGAACCAGGTCATGCAGACGGTTGATGACCTGATGCAGTACGGCAAAGTATCCCGGCCATACCTCGGCATCTACTCGCTGGATCTCGACAATCCGTACTCGCCGATCACGGACGAACAGCGGCAGGATTTGAAGCTGCCGGACGATGTGACGGAAGGCGTCATCGTGCTTGAAGCGCACGGACCGGCCGCTAAGGCGGGACTTGAGCTGAACGATGTCATAACCAAGCTGGATGGGCAGCCGATCTCTTCGACGCTCGACCTGCGCAAATATTTGTATGAAGAGAAGAAGATCGGTGAAGATATGAAAGTCGTCTTTTACCGGGATGGCGAGCTGCATAGCGTCACCGTACATCTGATCGAAAAGCCGGCCGATGCGGAGAACAATCCGGATGGCGAAACGGACCCGGACCAAAGTGAGAGTCAGGGACAGGATCAGGGTCAGGAAGACCCTAGCAAATAAGGATACAGCCGCATAAGCTCCGGGTTGATCCGGAGCAAAGAGAGGATGCTTGTAAGAATGTATGTAGTGTGCAAAGAACACCTGGAGCTTGCGATCGACATGTTTGTAGATGAATTTGAGGATGCGCCGGACGTCGTCGATTTGAACGAAACGGAGTTTGCCGACTGGGACCCGCCGGCCAAGTGCTGCGAGTGCGAGAAGAAGGCCGAGTTTCTGGTGGTGTAATATAAGCTGTGGCTATGAGGAAAGAGCGTGGGATACGCTCTTTTTTTGCGGCTAAGAGGGCACAATGAATATTATGGAGCAAGGGATTTAGAAGAGGAACACAGTATTAATGCCATAGTCGCGCTTGCTGATGGGCTGCTTTTGTTGCGATAGAAGGGTTTGATACATATTAGGGAGGTCACCATGTTTATTCAAATCATCGGTGTCGGCAAACTGAAGGAGAAATACCTTGTCCAGGGCATTGCCGAATACGCCAAGCGGCTGACGCCGTACGTAAAATTCCAGATCGTCGAGGTCGCCGACGAGAAAGCGCCCGACACGCTTAGCGATGCCGAGGTCAGCCTCGTCAAAGACCGCGAGGGTGAGCGCATCCTCGCGCAAATCAAGCCGGACTCCCACGTCATCGCGCTGACGCTGGACGGCAAGCTGTGGAGCTCCGAGGAGCTGGCCGCCGAGCTGGACAAGCTCGGCACCTACGGCAGCAGCCACGTCGTCTTCCTCATCGGCGGCAGCCACGGCCTGTCCGACGACGTCCTGAAGCGCGCCCAGCAGCGCCTCTGCTTCGGCCGCATGACCCTGCCGCACCAGCTCATGCGGCTGGTGTTAACGGAGCAGATTTACCGGGCGGTGAAGATTAATCGGGGGGAACCGTATCATAAGTAGGGGCAAGTTTTTTTGGCGGGCGATCGGACGGAATCCTTGCCAGGTAAGGATTTTCGCCGTTTCATTTAAGCGAATCCCCTCGGATTTGACTTGCGGTTTGTTTGGTTTGGGCCTACCATAACCCCACGGAGCCCCGTTTCCTTAGTGTCAAAAGTCAGAACTGTTAGGACGCAACTGTTGCAATTGACGCTTTACAAAGGAGCATAAGTGATCCTCTAGAAATTGAAATAACCCTCAAAAGAGAGGTTGGATAAAAATTTTTTACGAATCTTGTTAGCACTCTACGAAATAGAGTGCTAACAAGAAATAACGAGATTGCACGTACATTAGTTAAGGTATTTGGGCAAATTTAGACAAAAAAGGCCAAAATCGCCAAATAGCGACCTTAGCCTTTTTGACTTTAAATAAAGTAAAAAGATACAATGAAAATGGGACAGAGTTTTCCAATGTCCGTTCGGTAGATCTCTCAATGTGGGGACATTGAAGACACTTACTAAATATAATTATCCGTTTCGAATCACGATGTGTTAATACTATCAGATGTCAGTCAGACTAGGCAAGAATAAAATAAGATCATGATGAAATGTTCATTTTATGTTCGCTTTTTCGTTCGGAAAGATGAGACTGATTTTGTAAGAACGGCAAAAAGTCGGGAGGTACATACATAGAAAGGATTTCTTACTGTCCCACAAAACAGGAAAGGATGATTAGGTAATATGCCGATTTATGAATCTATTTACAAATCAGAAGACCATGAAGAATTGGTAACGGTAAGTAACATTGAACAACACGAGAATTTCATTGATGTCAAAAATAATTTGTATTGTACCTATCCAGGGTGCACTGCAAGACTTTCATATGTTCCAAAAGGAAAAGTGAGAGCACACTTTAAAACTTGGCCTAAGAATGATCATATTCAGGACTGTATTGATTATTTTGAGAGAGTGGTTACAGCAAACAAACAAAAATCTGTTGCTACTTCTACTATGGCATTAAGTGATAAGCATGTTAAAAATGTACTTGACAACCTGAAGAAAAAGAGGAGGGAACAAGAGTCGGGAGCAGACAAGCCAAAATCTAATAACAATAAAAGGCCTAGACCGAAAGTAAATCCAGACTCTGGTGAGAATCCTACTCTTAATATTGTTCCTACAACAGGTCCTGATGCTGATTTGGCAAGCGGTGAGAGTAATATTAAGGAGCCCTCTGTTAGAAATAGGTCTCTAATTAATTTAACTGACGATGATGTGGGTTGGACTAGAAGTGTTGAGGGTTATATTCAAAATGTTGAAACAAATGACAAAAGGGTCGTCCTAGAATTACGAGACGGAGATTATAACTTTAGAGTATACTTCGAGGAGTTCTTTTTTGATAATGCTCCAGTTAACTTTAGAGGTTATTTCGAAGACCTGAAGCTTTTAGTGCATAACCATAAAGACTATTTATTTTCAGGCGTTGGTTTAATTGAGCGGCGAAAAGAACAGTATGGAATGTTAATTAATCGAGGCAATGAATTTTATGTTGACTACCAATATATCGCCGTCTTTCTTCATAATGCGTCGGCTTGATAAATTTTGAATGGTTGTAAGCGAGAAAAGATATCATGATCCTACAAAATTTTTAATGCTAAAAAAGCAAGATAATTGAGGAGAGCCGTCCTATACTGGACGGCTCTAAAACTTGCCGTTTCAGCTAGCGCGGAGAACCTTATCATAAGTAGAGCGAGAATTGATTTTGTCAAGTTTTTTAAACAGATATTCACTTCGAAGAAAGAGGGAATGGAGATGATTAGTAAATTAATGGCTATATAAGATATTATTAGGAACCACTTTAGTTTGTACCATGTAGTACGCAATTAATAATTCACTACATTTTATTGGAAAAACTCTACTTAGGGACTATAATGTTCTTGTGATTTTCTTAATTGAGCATTTTGCATAATTCCGTGATTGAGAATTAGACAGCAGAATCTAAGGAGTAGTTGGTGGTGTATTTTCGTCTCAGGTGACTTCGGACATAAAAAAGGGCAGACCTGCAGAATTTCTGTTCGTT
>NZ_JAIOGQ010000057.1 GCF_019904135.1 Paenibacillus caui
CTTTTGCCTCCGGCTTCCTTCAGATTCCACCTCACGATGGGACACCCTTACCCTTGGCTAATGGTAGGCGCTCGCCAGCCCCCATTCCGGACTTTCACCGTGTAGATGACGCCCATGCTGGGCGTACTAGAAAAATGGCAGGCAAGGATTAGCTCCTTGACCTGCCATTCTTTTGATTTCTTTATTTAATCCTGCCTCTTGCCGGCACTTCTTTAAGGCAAATAACCTTATTGCGCCGCAGTCTCGCTTGTGCTTACACTGTGGCTGATTGCGCTCCGGTCGAAAGTCAACTTCGTTACATCGTTGACGCGAATGACGACAATGTCATCGGTGAGTTCCACAATGGTACCGTGAAGACCGCCGATCGTTACTATTTTATCGCCCTTCTTCAATTCTCTGAGCATGGCGTTGCGGGTTTTCTGCTTCTTTTGCTGCGGACGAATCAGCAGGAAATAGAATACCGCAAGCATGATGACAAACGGAATGACCACTCCAAGCATGGAGCTTCCGCCGTTTGCCGCTGCATAATAAAACATGTTGTCTTCCCCTCTCATTTCATAAGCTTGGTTTAAAAACCTTTTTCATTGTCAAACAGACCGTATTGCTCGAAAAACTCATCCCGGAAGTCGAGGAGCCTGTCTTCCATAATCGCTTCACGAACTCGTCTCATCAGATTCAGCAGGAAGTACAGATTATGGTAAGTAGTCAGCCGCAAACCGAATGTCTCGTCGCTTTTGATCAAATGACGAAGATAGGCCCGGGAGTAATTCCGGCAGGTGTAGCAGTTGCATTCAGGATCAAGCGGTCCGAAATCACGGGCATATTGAGCGTTACGGACCACCAATCTTCCCTGGCTCGTCATGGTTGTCCCATTGCGGGCGATCCGGGTAGGAAGCACACAATCAAACATGTCGACGCCGCGGATCGCGCCTTCGATCAGCGCATCCGGTGACCCAACCCCCATCAGGTAGCGGGGCTTGTTACTTGGCAAAAGTGGTACCGTATATTCAAGCACTTCATACATGAGATGTTTAGGTTCACCTACACTCAGTCCACCAATAGCATAACCCGGAAAATCCAGAGAAGTCAAATCGCGTGCGCTCTGCTTGCGAAGGTCCTCATACATCCCCCCTTGCACAATACCGAAGAGTCCCTGATCCTCCGGCCGGGCGTGGCTTTTCAGGCAGCGTTCGGCCCAGCGGATTGTACGCTCCAGCGATTGTTTGACATAATCGTATTCCGCCGGATAAGGGGCGCACTCATCAAACGCCATCATGATGTCAGAACCGAGCGCGTTCTGGATTTCCATCGCTTTCTCCGGTGACAGAAACAGCTTGTCCCCATTCAGATGGGAGCGGAAGTGCACGCCTTCTTCTGTAATTTTGCGCATTTCGCTCAGGGAAAACACTTGAAAGCCGCCGCTGTCCGTCAATATGGCGCGGTCCCAATTCATAAATTTGTGCAAGCCGCCGGCTTCGCGGACAATTTCATGTCCGGGTCTTAAGAATAGATGATACGTATTGCTCAAAATGATGCGTGCATCCATGTCCTTGAGCTCTTCCGGGCTCATCGTTTTCACCGTGGCTAACGTGCCAACAGGCATAAATACAGGGGTTTCGATGACGCCGTGCGGAGTGTGAACCCGGCCCAGCCTCGCGCCTGATTGCTTGCAGGTTTTAATATGCTCGTAAGTAATTGCTGCTGCCAATATAATCAACCATCCTCTAAAGTCTAATAAATAAACATGGCGTCGCCGAAGCTGAAAAAGCGGTATTCCCGCCGAACCGCCTCCCGGTAGGCGTTCATGATATGCTCGCGCCCCGCGAGAGCGCTGACCAGCATGACCAGCGTTGATTTGGGGAGGTGAAAGTTTGTGATAAGCGCATCCACCAAGCGAAACGTATAGCCCGGATAAATGAAGATCCCGGTCCAGCCGCTTGATTTGACGATTTTGCCGCCTTCACATTTCCCGGCTACCGTCTCCAATGTCCGGGCGGATGTAGTCCCTACCGCAATCACCCGGCCGCCTCTTTCCCTCGTTTCATTGAGAATATCCGCCGTTTCCTGAGGCAGGATATAATACTCTTCATGCATGACATGATCTTCAACCCGGTCAACGGACATCGGTCTGAACGTGCCCAAACCTACATGAAGGGTTACAAAGGCGATCGTTACCCCTTTGGCCCGAATGGCTTCCAGCAGCTCTTCCGTAAAATGAAGGCCGGCTGTCGGAGCGGCCGCAGAGCCTTCGTGACGGGCATAAACCGTCTGATAGCGTTCCTTGTCGTCCAACTTCTCCTTAATGTAAGGAGGAAGCGGCATTTGCCCGAGCCGGTCAAGAATTTCGTTGAATATCCCGCTATATGAAAATGAAAGCACCCGGCTTCCCATTTCGCCTTCTTCTTCCACAACGGCTTTCAGTTCGTCGCCAAACACGATAACGGAGCCTTTCTTCAGCTTCTTTCCCGGTTTGACCAGCGTTTCCCATTGATCGCCGCTCAGGTTCTTAAGCAGCAAAACCTCGGCTTTGGCGCCTGTATCTTCCTTAACGCCAAACAATCTGGCTGGCAGCACTCTCGTGTCGTTAAGAACCAGCGTATCGCCAGGCCGAAGTTCGTCCAGAATATGCGGAAAATGATGATGCCCGATTTCGCCTGTCGCTTTGTTTAAAGTAAGCAGGCGCGAAGCGGCCCGGTCAGCGAGCGGAGTTTGGGCAATCAGCCGCTCGGGAAGTTCAAAATCATATAAATCTACGTTCATAATATAAGTCATTCCTTCGTAATCGTCACATTTTGATAATAGTGTTGCAAAATAGTCATGTAATCATACCCCTCGTCAGCGATGCCTTTGGCTCCCCATTGGGACATACCCAGACCATGTCCGTTCCCTTGACCGACGAACAGGAAACGGTTGCTCTGGTCAACGATCCTGGCTTCCCGATTTCCGTTCATCACAATCACATGGCTTCCGGAAAGGGTCTTAGTCCCCGATGCCGACAACACGGCAGTACCCGCTGCGGCGGTACCGGACGCGGTCTGTCCTCCGGCACCCAGTACAGTATACCTTCCTGTTTGGACAATATCAAACAAGGTGCTCGGCAAGCCGCCAAACGCGGAACGGAACAAGTCGGGATACTTCACCTGCACGATTTCTCCGTTAGCCTTGACCTGAATGGCGCGTCCTGAAGGACCGCGCTGGGTCACTTCCAGCGAAGTGATCGGTGAAGCTATCGAATTGGACGTTTTGCCCTTCAGGCTCTGCAGCAGTTGATCCGAAGTGAAGGGGCCCCGCACCCATGCATACGAGCCCGATTCATTAACCTTTTCCAGCACCAGGGCCTGATCGCCCGGATTCATCTTGGTGACCGGATTAACGCTTGATTGAATCATGGGAAGCGGCCTTACATTGACGTTGCTTGCGGTTACGGTAAGAGAGTTCAAACCCGCGGCGTTTGATGTGCCTGTAAGTTTGACATTGTCTTCGCGAACATAGCCGCTTTGGCCGCTGCTGAGCAGCACGTGATACCACTGCTTCAATCCCTCGGCCGCAGCCTTGTCTTCGGAACTTGCCACAGCCGTATAAATAGTGCTCGGGTTGTTCCAGACTTCCGTAGAGTCAGCCGTCATTCCTCCGCCGTTTGCGGAAAATACGCCCTCTATCAATTCGCCGTTGCTTTTCAATACTTCCCCCGCCGTGCTGTCTACCGCTTGTACAATGCTGTCCGCCTCAGTGCCAATGCCAGAGTAAACCTGGCTTAGTGTCGTATCCACCAAACCGGCAACCTTGAATTTGCTTGCCGGCTGGTACAGCGCAAAGCTGCGGGCGGCAACGGCCTGCGCCTTGAGCGCTTCCAGAGACCATGAGGACGGCACTTCCCCTCCTACAACGGAATATAAGTATTGCTCAAGCGGGAGCTCATTCACAAGGGCCAGCTGTCCGTTCACCGAACTGATTTCAAATCCTCCCCGGTATTTGCGGGCAGAACGCTCCTTGACTTCCGTAATTCCGCTGCCGGTGCCGGACTCCACCCACAGCTTGGCTCCGTTTCCAATCAGCATATAATGCGGAAGCGGAGCAGGTGCAGCCAAATCGTTTGTAGTGTCACTCTGGATAACCAAAGCGGCCTGCGAAGCATCTACCGCCGAGAGCTGCAGTTCAGGAAACTTGGCCAGAACCGAATCTTTGACCGCCGCAAGCTGGGTATCGCTTGCAGCTTCTCCAACCCATACAGAATAAGATCCATTTCCGGAGCCTGGCGTCAGCACTCTCCACGCGTCTATACCCTGGGATACGATCTGCTTGCACAAGCTTTCCGCGTCAAAAGCGGATGCAAAAACTCCCGCCGAAAGATACAATCCTCCTCTTACTTCAGGCTGTTGCAGGTCCGTAAGGCCGCCAAGCGTGCCGGCCACGGAATCGGCGGCTTTTTCCGCATCTGCGGCTGTGGCGTAACTGCCGGTGTAAAGCTGGTAGATCTTTTTCCCGTCGGCATCTTCCGAGAAAATCGTCGGCTTGTGCGAAGTTGCCTGCAGCTTTTTGGCTGCCGCCGCCACCGTACTCCACTCTGTCGTTTGCAGCGCTTTTACCCGGTAACCGTTTATGCTGAATCTGGCTTGTTTGCCGGCTTCGATCTGAACCCATCGCTGAAACCCGTTCTCCGTTCTTGGCCCTGCAGCCAGTCCGTCCGGGGACTGAAGGGTAACCGCAGGGGCGGTTGACTTATAGGTGCTCCCAAGATCCAGGAACATCGCTACCCGAACCGTATTCTGCCCTGCTGACTCCGCCGCTGCCGGCGTGTGCAGCATGCCTAGAAGGAGCAGACCGGCTCCGAAACCTCTGCTCCACTTGATCAAGTTGTTATATCTTTTGGCGCGTTTCATGGGGAACCTCACTTTCTGCTCATAGCCTGTTAAAAAGGTTACTAGTTCATGTTTTTCATCAATTGTTCTCGGGAACAGGCAGTCCCAAATGCTGATAGGCCGCCGGAGTGGCTATACGGCCTCTCGGGGTTCGCTGCAAAAATCCGATCTGGAGCAAATAGGGCTCGTATACATCTTCAATCGTTTGACTTTCTTCGCCGATTGTGGCTGCGATCGTATCCAGACCCACGGGGCCGCCCCGGAAGCTTGTAATCATCGCCCTCAGCATCTTGTGGTCAATCTGGTCGAGTCCCATCGGGTCTACCTGCAGCATCCGAAGGGATTCATCGGCTACCTCAGAGGTAATTACGCCGTCTCCGCGCACCTGAGCGTAGTCCCTGACCCGTTTAAGCAGCCTGTTTGCAATCCGGGGCGTTCCCCGCGAACGGAGCGCTATCTCTTCTGCGCCATTCCCAACAATTTCAATGCCCAGTATATCCGCTCCGCGCGAAACGATGTAGCTCAGCTCTTCCACCGTGTAGAATTCAAGCCTGCTGACAACGCCAAAACGGTCGCGAAGCGGCGCCGATAACAGACCCGCCCGGGTTGTGGCGCCAACAAGCGTGAAGGGAGGCAGGTCCAGCCTAACCGAACGCGCGCTCGGTCCCTTGCCGATCATAATATCAAGCGCATAATCCTCCATCGCCGGATACAGCACTTCCTCCACCGTTCTGTGGAGGCGGTGAATTTCATCTATGAAGAGGACGTCGCCCTCCTGCAGGTTAGTGAGCAGGGCTGCGAGGTCGCCAGGCCGCTCGATTGCCGGCCCCGAAGTCGTCCGCAAATTCACCCCCAGCTCGTTGGCGATAATGTTGGCCAGCGTCGTCTTGCCAAGCCCCGGGGGGCCATACAGCAAAACATGGTCGAGCGCCTCCTTGCGCATTTTTGCCGCTTCAATATAAATGTTCAGGTTTTCTTTGATTTGGCTTTGACCTATATATTCCGATAAATAGCGTGGGCGAAGGCTGAGCTCGACCGCCTGATCTTCCATCATCAAATTTGCCGATATGATCCGGTCTTCCATCATTGCTGCATCGCTCCCTTTCTGTTCATTCCTCTATCCGACATACAGCAGCTTGAGCGCCTTTTTCATAACGGAATCGACCGATTCGCCCGGAGCAACGCCGTCTTTTATGTTATGCCATACTTTATCCAGCTCAACATCCGTATAGCCAAGCGCTTTAAGGCCTTCCTTCGCCTCGGACCAGGAGGACGCATCCGGATTGAACAGATCAACCTCAAGCTCAGAATGGACAGGGACCGTGCCGGTTGCGATGCCGTCCAGCTTGTCTTTCAGATCCAGAATCATCCGCTGCGCCGTCTTCTTGCCGATCCCCGGCAGACGGGTCAGGAAAGAAATATTCTCCTGATAGATGGCGGCCACAACATGGTCCGGAGTTCCGCCGCTCAGAATGCCAAGCGCAACCCGCGGGCCGATTCCTGAAACTTCGATCAATTTGCGGAACAGCTTCTGCTCCTCCCTTGAAGCGAAGCCGAACAGCAGAATGGCATCCTCCCGTACATGATGATGGGTATAGATCGTTACTTCTTCTTTGCTTTTGGCAAAAAAGTACGGATTTGGACAAAATACACGATAACCGGTCCCATGAACGTCCAGAACGACATATTCCGACTCCAGGTGAACTACTTTTCCCCTTAAAAAATCTATCATTTGCGCAGAACCTCATTTATCTTTGAATTTAACGTATAGGAATGGGCGTGGCATATGGCCACAGCGAGCGCATCCGCTACGTCATCCGGTTTCGGTATGCTCTGCAGCTTAAGAAACATGCGGGTCATTTCCTGGACCTGCCGTTTCTCCGCCTTGCCATAGCCAACGATCGCCTGCTTGATCTGCATCGGCGTATATTCAGAAATCGGGAGCCCTTGCTGGGTTGCCGCCAGAACCATAACGCCCCGTGCCTGACTGACCGTCATCGCCGTAGTCACATTCCGGTTAAAAAACAGCTTCTCAAGCGCCACCGCATCCGGCTTGTACTTTTGTATTAATTGGATCATCCCTTCATAAACATGAAGCAGCCGCTCTTCCTCAGGCGTATGCGCTTCTGTCTGAATGCATCCATACTGCACCGGCACACACTTGCTGCCCTGCTTATCTATGAATCCGAAGCCAACTATAGCTATGCCAGGGTCGATTCCCAAAATACGCAACCATCATCTCTCCCAAGTCCATGCCCGCCCCTTTTGTCAAAGGCGAACATATGTATTCAATCTATTATAACAAAAGTTGGAGCAATCGGGGATAAGTTTGCACGGGATTTGCCCAAGTTTCGCCGAAACAAAAAAGAGACGGCCAAATGGTCGTCTCCTTGATATGAAGCTGGCTTATCATGAGCTGCTATGAAACACGCTCTAATGTTTTGTTTTCTCAGCAGGCCCAACGGCAAAATCACTGAACGTCGATAAGACGCTGTTGTACTCCTCAAGGTCCTGAATCCGTATTCCGTCATGCAACTGCTTAATGACTTCTTTGGGCAGTGCGGTTTCCATGGATTTGATGTCGATTTGAAAAAAAGTCCGCATGACTTTTTCTTTATCGGGTTTGCCTTCAAACAGGCTAAGGCTGCCGGTGGAATCCAGTCCGATATAGCCTTTCCGCTTGCAGGTTTCGGACAATTCCGCGACATGCTCCTCCAGCCATACTTCCCCCTCGTCATCCAGTCTTCCCTGCCAGTTCGGATGCCGGCTCAGCAGTTCAAGGATTTCGTTTGGCTTCAGAATGCCGATGATTTTATTTTCCTCGCCGCAAACATACACCTTACCTGTATGGACAATTCTTGGCTGATCCGTACGGCTAATAGCGGCTTCAAAATTGGATTGTTCATTCTCCGCGGCCCACTCCTTAAGCGTCGCCAAAGTTTCCAGAGCTGCCGGCTCATCCTGGGTAAGCAGATTTTTCAGCTGATCGGACAGCGGCATTTCCAAGCAGACCATAGCAAAAACGACAGCACAGGCGGTAATCGTCCAAATCGCTCTTCTCCATCTTCTCAGGCGTCTTCTCATGCGTCTTTTTATGTTGAAAATGCTCACGGGCAATCCCCTTCTATCCGGTGTTATTTTTCCTATTGTGACCGTGATATTGCCGAATTATTCAAAATACCGGCATTGGAGAAGCCCGCATGGCGGATTAATGAGATGAATAAATATTCCCGTTCTATTGATCCTCAGTTCTTTCCGAAATAGCGCCAGCCCTTTCTTTCCTTAGCTCATTGCCGGAGCGGTCCAGGCCGCTTAATAAGGCAAAAAAGCCGGCGATAATCAGCAATCCCCCAGTAGTCCAGAATACGGTTTGAACGGAACCGATTCCTCCGATAAAGCCGCCGAGAAGCGGTCCCAGCATTCCGCCCATCTGGTTGGCGGTTTGATTCAAGCCAAAAGCCCTGCCGCGAAAGTCGGGAGATGTAAAATGCACGACCATGCCGTTCAAGGCCGGAAATACCGCGCAGAAAAAGGCGCCATAAATAAAGCGTGTAATTGAAAAGCCCCAGATATTCTGGAAAGGGATCTGAGCCAACGTCAAAAGCCCGCCGAAAAACAGGCCAGTCAGCAAAACCTTCATAAACCCGGTCTTGTCCGCCTTCTTCCCCCAGTAAGGTGCGAACAGGATGCTGGCTACGCCTGAAAGGGAGAAGACAATTCCGGCGACCAAAGACGCATTCTCGACCGACCCGCCCATGTCGACAATATAAAGGGAAAGAACAGGCTCAATGGTCATGATGGAGAGAGAGGTAAGCATGGTCAGCAGCAGCACGATCAGCAGCGAGCGGTTGCCAGCCGCAATCTTGACGGCGTTCAGCACGGAGCTGCGGCCTTTGCCGGGCACAAATTTCTCTTCCTTTACCCAGAAAATGACGAGCAGTGTCGCTAAAAAAACAAGCACCCCCGCACTGGCGAATGCCGTTCGGTTATCGACGATTCGCGCGATAATTCCGCCGAGCAGGGGACCCATAATTGAACCCGTTGCAGTAGCGGTCGACATCATCGAAAGGGCGTAGCCCACCTTTTGTTCCGGTGTATTGGTTCCCACGAGCGCAATGGCTCCCGGTATAAAACCCGAGAGAAGTCCCTGGGTAATCCGCAGGGCAAGCAACTGATAAGGATTGGTAACAAACGCCGTCAGCACATAAACGACGCACAAAACAAATCCCGCTCTCACTATCATGGGCTTCCTGCCGTATTTGTCGGCCAGTGAGCCCCAATAGGGTGACGAAATAGCTCCAGCTAAAAAGGCGGCGCTGAATAATAAACCTGACCACATTTCCGTTTGCTGTTTCACGCCGATTTGAAGCAAAAATAATGGCAGGAAGGGGATCACCATGGAATAGCTGGCCGATGTAATAAAAGAACCAATCCACAGCAGCCACAAGTTCCGTTTCCACGTTTCCATGGATGCTTTCACTCCTTCAAAATTCAAAGTACATTTTTCCATTATAACGCAAAGAACCGTCCAATTGAGGCACCGTCACCATTTATATAGAAATTTCTATATAGGTTCAGTAAAAAGAAAAAAGCAGCCATTCCGAAAGAATGACTGCTTCCTAAATCAATCGGGACGACACGATTCGAACATGCGACCCCCTGGTCCCAAACCAGGTGCTCTACCAAGCTGAGCTACGTCCCGATATAAATGATGCCGGTGAAGGGACTCGAACCCCCACGGTTTCCCTCACGATTTTGAGTCGCGCGCGTCTGCCAATTCCGCCACACCGGCAAGTGTGTTGTAATAAAATGGCGCGCCCTGAGAGATTCGAACTCCCGACCTTTTGATTCGTAGTCAAACGCTCTATCCAGCTGAGCTAAGGGCGCATAATATGGAGCGGACGACGGGAATCGAACCCGCGACCCTCGCCTTGGCAAGGCGATGCTCTACCGCTGAGCCACGTCCGCAACTGCAATTTCACCAATGGTTAAGACATAAATGGTGAGCCATGAAGGACTCGAACCTTCGACACCCTGATTAAAAGTCAGGTGCTCTACCAACTGAGCTAATGGCTCTAATTCAAGGAAGGACATTTGGACAGATGAGCGAAAGCCCATGTTTCCAAATGAAATGGCGGAACCGACGGGATTCGAACCCGCGATCTCCTGCGTGACAGGCAGGCATGTTAGGCCTCTACACCACGGTTCCAGGCCAAAAAGAATAGCTATTGCGGGGGCAGGATTTGAACCTGCGGCCTTCGGGTTATGAGCCCGACGAGCTACCGGGCTGCTCCACCCCGCGTCAGTAACAAAGATGAGTATAAGATTAAGTTTTGGCATATCATGGTGGAGGCTGAGGGGATCGAACCCCCGACCCTCTGCTTGTAAGGCAGATGCTCTCCCAGCTGAGCTAAGCCTCCATAAGTAAAGCCGCTACCCGAAAAGGAATCGAAATATGCTGCAACGCAAATCGTCACTTTTTAGGGATACATGGTGACCCGTAGGGGATTCGAACCCCTGTTACCTCCGTGAAAGGGAGGTGTCTTAACCCCTTGACCAACGGGCCATCTATCTAAATCCAAGCTGGCGGAGAGAGAGGGATTCGAACCCTCGAGACGCTTGTGACGCCTACACGATTTCCAATCGTGCTCCTTCGGCCAACTCGGACACCTCTCCACATATTTAATAGGTCCCAGAAAGGAATCGGAATTAATGATAAAATTCCTCTTCGCTTTCTGGATTTTAACTCCCCGAACAGGACTCGAACCTGTGACAACTCGATTAACAGTCGAGTGCTCTACCAACTGAGCTATCAGGGAACATTGCTTGGCGGCGTCCTACTCTCCCAGGACCCTTCGGTCCAAGTACCATTGGCGCTGGAGGGCTTAACGGTCGTGTTCGGGATGGGTACGTGTGGAACCCCTCCGCCATCGCCACCAAACGGGCATTT
>NZ_JAIOGQ010000058.1 GCF_019904135.1 Paenibacillus caui
TCTGGGCCGTGTCTCAGTCCCAGTGTGGCCGTTCACCCTCTCAGGTCGGCTACGCATCGTCGCCTAGGTAGGCCGTTACCCTACCTACTAGCTAATGCGCCGCAGGCCCATCCGTAAGTGACAGATTACTCCGTCTTTCCCAAGCCCCTCATGCGAGGAACTTGCGTATCCGGTATTAGCTACCGTTTCCGGTAGTTATCCCAGTCTTACGGGCAGGTTGCCTACGTGTTACTCACCCGTCCGCCGCTAACTTTCAGGAGAGCAAGCTCTCCATCAAGTCCGCTCGACTTGCATGTATTAGGCACGCCGCCAGCGTTCGTCCTGAGCCAGGATCAAACTCTCCAATAAGGATGAATAAATCATTCGTGAATATAGCGAAGGATTTTTCATCCAAAGATGGAAGGATCCGCTCACCCAAGGGGAGTGGTATTCCATCTAATAAAGAGCGATTAGCTCATTTTGAATCTGACGAGATTGGATGAAACTCAAATGAACATTCAAGCCATCCTAAATTCTCTTAAATCCGGATTTTACATCCGTAAAATCCTCTCACTCGTTGTTCAGTTTTCAAAGATCAAACTGTCTTTCGTGCATCACCGCATCTCAGCGGCGACTTTTATAATATATCACATCGCCTTCTAAACAGTCAAGCACTTTTTTTTCAAAAGTTATTGATTTAATCTCTTAAACTTGTTCAAAAAGCCCGTGCCTTTTTAGCGGCGAGATTTAATTTAACACAAGCGTTATCGCTGAGTCAACTGTTATTTTAAATTTTTTTTCCGACTTACCGATAAAACACCGTTTAAGCCCAGTATAGAATCCCCTGTCCGGAAGCTTCTTTTAGTTTGCTTGCTGTGGTTTGTTTCACAAGGGAGCGATAAACAAGCATTCTAAGCACCAGCGGCAGCTCTTCCTTCAACTCATGAAGCTCTCCCTTATGCATCAGTTCCTGCAGACTCCAGGGTTCTTTACGGCTCCGCAGTATGTGAAGCAGCGGCAGACAGCAATCAGACATCATGGACGTAGCCGAGAACTCGAATGCCAGCAGAGCCAATTCCAGCCGTTGTTCCAACGTTTCCGCGCTGCTGCTCATTTCTTCATATAACTTATAAGCCGGTGTATTAAGAGAATGGAGCTGTTCCCATATGCCATCCTCCGAACGCATTCCCCTGTCAAGAACCTCCAGATGCCCCAAATGCTGAAGCGCGCGAATGACGGCCGTATAACCGTCCAAAAAAAGCCGGCTTTGGTGCAGCCGCTTCGCCTCAAGATAATGCTTCAGAAACTTCGCGAACTCTTTGAATTTTCTCTTAGCCCGAACCGATTGTTCGAAATCAACAATTTGCCCTCTCAATTGCTTCAGTTCCTCCCGCTGATCCCAAATAATATCTCCTTCTAAAAAACATTTCAGTATGTCGCTGTTTTCGCCCAAAACAATCCAACGCCGCAAGTCGCTGCTGGTAATATATATAATCTGATAACGAACCAGCCCGTTTTCGAAATGCTCTACTCTCGGGCTTTCGTCTGTTTGTCTGCAAACCACCAGAATTAAAAACTCAAAGTCATGCATCAATGTTTCGTGAAAGCCATCTGCAGTTTGGCGGTATCCGATCGCTCCAAAAGCGCACCGGTCCATCTCCTCATCATTTACAAACAATGATTTCACAGTTCCCTCCATACAATACGGCGTGACTTCCCACTTTCGCACTTACTTTAAAATTCTACAATTGATGTTAGTTTCCTGCTTCCTTCTGCAACCATTTCTTTCTGCTTCTTATATTCTTCTTTATAAAACTAAAGCAAAAAAAGCCCCCTCCCCGGTTAGCAAAAATCATTTGCTTTTACCCGGTAAGGGAGCACTTGTAATTTAGAAAAAATGATTGCTATTCATTGACCTGACTCAGCACATTCCACGCTTCATTTGAGGCAAAGCTTCGGTTCCAGGAAGCAATGCCGCCGAGCCGCAGACGTTTGACGAGTTCCACGCGCTGCTGCAGCGACTCTGTATCCTCCAGCCATATTTTTTTGACGACGCCGGCTTCTTTATATTCCACATAATTCTGCCTCGTATCTGCAGAAAGCACCGGTTTTAGGGAAAATTGTTCAATGATGCGCTGCGCCGTGCTCATTCCAATAGCTTTGGAGGTGACTTTAGTTTCACCTTTTACAGTTTCTTCGCTCCACACCCGGGTATAGAGCGGGACGCCCAAAATGAGCTTGGACGGAGGAACGTGATCTTCAGCCAGAATTTTGTTAACGACAGCTTCAGTCCAGGGCAGAGAAGCCACGGAACCGGCAACCGGGCTCGCCGCCCAATGCTCGTCATAAGCCATGACAAACATAAAATCGACGATTTCACTTAAAGATCTGCGGTCCAGAAATTTAGACCACATTTCGCTATTCGATTTGGGCGTCACATCGATCGAAACAATCAGACCCTGCTCTCTGGCCAGCGGCCTTAGCTCTCTCATAAATTGGGTGATACTCAGGCCGTCTTTCGTATGCACATTTTCAAAATCGATATTGATGCCGTCCAATTGGTATTGCTTCGCGTACTCCAGCAGCTCGTTGATCGACTGAAGCCGGCTCTCCAAACCCGCAAAGGCTTTGGCCGTCAAATCCGCGTTAAAACTGTTGGTGTAAAGGCCCCATACCTGTATTCCCAAGCTGTGGGCCCGTTTCACATAAGCAGCATCCGCTTTGCTCTTCACATTCCCGTCGGCATTTGCGAGCTGGAACCATGTAGGGCTTACGACATTGGCACCCGGAAGGTTGTCAATAACCGAAGGGTCGGCCGGTCTCCGATAAACCGCCTCCCAGGTTAAATTAATCCGCTTGCCTTCCCATGCCTGAACGGCTGGTATGGCTTTGATTTCCCGCTTTGGAATCATAGTTTTGTCCGCCGTCTTAACCGACTTCGCGCGTATGAATCCGGCATAACCGCTGTCCGTTTGGGCATAATACCAATTGCCTGCGGTATTTAAAATCCGTAAATGGGCACCCGGCGGTACGTCCGCCAGAATGGGCGCATGGATGGAATCACTTTGTCTGAGGGGTGTGGTGCTCCCCTTCTTGTCCGGTTTGACGGCGGCATTCTGAATACTTTCGCCCGGCAGGAATACCCTAACCGCTCCGGAAGCCCTATCTTCTGCAATATGTACGCCATAGATCTGTTCCAGCAGGTCAGCAGGTACGTAAACAATCCCTTCTTTCTTAGAAGGGGCCACCGTCAGCTGAAGCTTCCGACGATTCATCTGCCCTGCAGTCTGGCCGACCTTGACGTGAACCAGCTTATCGGGTGTTGTAAAAATAACGGAACCTGAATCGGATTCATAACGAGCGGTCTCATCAAGCTCCTTCTGAACGACCGGCAAGGGTAAACTCAGCGTGGAACCGCTTCCTGTCGCGGAATAGGCAGCGGCTTCACTCCCGAAAAATATCGGTTTGCTTAGGTTTTTCCAGACCGGATCGATATGTGAACCATTCGGCATAAAAATACGATACGCAATAAAAGCGGACAACGCGAAAATCAGCAGCAAAGCAAACTTGCGGAGCGGACGCTTGTTCCGTCTTCTCCTTCTATTTGTACGGGTCATTTCTGTCTTTTAAACCTCCGATTATTTCCGGTTCAAAAAAGAAAAGACGTGAAGAACTCCAAAGAGGGGAATTCCGCACGTCCTTCTTCAAGCCTGGAGCTTATGATTCATTCAGGCATTCCTCGCAAATGCCGTACAGTTCCAGCCGATGTCCGAATACTTTGAAGCCGGTGGCCCGTTCTGCGGCATGCTCGATATCCTTGAGAGAAGGATGAATAAAGTCCTTAATCTTGCCGCATTGCTGGCAAACCACATGATAATGGTCCGATACATCCGCATCAAAACGGCTTGAACTGTCACCATACGTCAGCTCGCGTACCATTTTTGCTTCAATAAAGACTTTGAGATTGTTATAAACAGTCGCAACACTCAGGTTAGGAAACTTTGGCGCAAGCGCGCGATATATTTCGTCAGCCGTGGGATGTTCCATCGACTCCATCAGATAAGCGAGAATTGCATGTCGCTGCGGCGTGATGCGGACTCCGTTGATTTTCAGTTGATCCAAGGCATGCTGCACCTTCGTCGACATCATGTCCACCGCCTTTAGATTTTTTTTACAAAAGTATCTTCAATTTTATTGTACGTTTACCGTAAAACGTTTGTCAATAAAACGGCTTTGATAAGAGGGATCTGGAATCTCATTCTTTTGCAGGCTCGGGATCCATGGGATGGGCGCTCGATTTGTTGATAATCACGTTGCTGTTTCCGTCGAGCTTGATCTGATGCTCCCCTGTACCCCACTCTCCCTTGAGGGTCTTATTCTCGACCGGAAAAGGCAAGTTCGTTTCGATTCCGCCATAACCACTGGAGCCTTCCAGTTTATAATCGGCAAACTGCGGAAGCGTGATATTGAGCTCCCCTACGGCGCTGTACACATTCCAATCGCCGCCAACGATATTCGATTTGACTACAATCTGGCCATTCAGCGATTCTGCCGACAGTTTTTTGAGCGCTTCATATACTGCAATATCTCCGTTTTTCGTATTCACTGCAATATTTCCGGTAGCACCCTCGACGCTGATATCGCCGACAAGCGTAGACAGCTTGGTGTTCCCGCCGATCGTTGAAGCAACCATGCTGCCTCCCTTTGTATCCGCATCAACATTGCCGCGAATGTTGGCAACGTGCATGTCACCGTTGAGCGTCTTGGCGGAAATATCGCCGAAAATATCCTTCAGCACAACCTTTCCGTTCCCCGTCTTCAGCGATATTTTTTCGGAAGCTATATTTTTCACCAGGACATCGCCGTTCGCTGTCGTCACATCAAGGATAAAATTCCGGTTAAACGGAATGGTAATATACAGATTCATACGCGGATGCCTTCTTCCCGAGCTTCCATAGCTGGTATCCTTAACCGAAATGCCGATGGTCTCTCCGTCCGAAACCGCGATGTTTGTTCCTTCCGCAATCTTCTCGGCTTCATCACTGGCCACTTCGTCCACGTACACCTTGGACTGGACCTGGACTTCAAAGACCGGGCCTTTGGCAATCGTAATATTGCCATTGATTCCGTCAACGGACAGCTTGGTGCTCCCCGATTTTACCGGAATAAGAAGCGGACGCTTGATGACGGAGTATCCTTGTTCCTCGCTGAAATCCATTCCGGCTGCTGTCAAATCGAGGCTGACTCTTTTCCAAAGATGCAAATAGTGATCCTGCTCCGTGATTGCAAAAATCGAAGCCGCCGCCAGCACGGCAAGCACCATTCCCTTAGTATCGAGGCGCAAGCTCCGGCCCGGAACCGTACGCCCTCTTCTCAGCAGCAGCAGAATCATATATTCGAGTCCCAGCATAATAAGCAGCACAGGCCACCATTTCAGGAAAAGAAGCATATAGTCCCCGTTCATGATATGGTCCAGTACGAGCACTGCGCCGACAATCAGCGTAAACAGCGCTGCTGTGAATCTCCCGGTACGCTTATGCTTCCGTCTGAGTTCTCCCACGAACATAAACAGACCTGCCGCTATGAATGAAGCTGCAATCGTATATGCGCCATACTGCTGAATCCATGCCCCAAGCCACGGCGGCTGCTGGCGGAGAACAACAAGAACAATCCCTCCGCCCACCAGCATGGCTCCAAGTCCAATTCCTCTCCATATATCACGCTTGCCCACACTTTGGGCACGGGCCCTTCCTCCAAGTCTGCGGGCATTCATCGAATCTGTCGATTGCAATACGTCGTAGACGCTGTAAAAATAGACGACGGGAATCAGCAGCGCTAGTAAAATCAATAGCGGAACGTTGATCTGCATGCGTACGGACGAGAAATAGATCAGCGCTGCCCCGTCAATCAAAATAAAATAGATTAGGGCAATACCTTTACCGAACAATTTCAAATAAAGATGTCCGAGTCCCGGAAATAAGGCGGTTAACAGGACTGATATCACCTTGAGTTTACGTCTTCTCGGCCGATATCCTCCGGACTTCCTGACGCTTATTTCTCCATTCACACGGTGATTCGCGCCATCGGAGGGAGTGCGGTCTGCTGCCATTGTCTATCAACTCCTCTACCCCTGGCCTTTCGTTTATATGTTCATCATACCCGATTTCCGGGCTCGGCGTAACTTGGGATTGGCTGGCACGGCCGGACTTTCCTGATCCTTTCCTATACCAAAATATGCAGGAAGCCTCCTTCGATCCTGCAGCAGGATTCGAAAGAGGCTTAAATTCATGGTGTAACGGAAAATAGAACCCGCGAGGTCCCGCAGTCGTTCGCGGTTATCCCTTGAGTGCTTCGACAAGCAGTTTATTGACAATGCCGGGATTGGCTTTGCCTTTACTGCGTTTCATCACTTGTCCGACCAGGAAGCCGATGGCTTTGTCTTTACCGGCTTTGTAGTCCTCGACGGATGCCGGATTATCGGCGATCACTTCGTTCACAATTGCCAAAATGGCTCCCTCATCGCTAATTTGGACCAGACCCTGCTCTTCTACGATTTGCTGCGGCAGCTTGCCGCTCTGCAGCATTTCCTTAAAGACCGTCTTGGCAATCTTGGAGCTGATCGTACCTTTGTCGAGCAAGCCGATCATCTCTCCAAGCCCTTCCCCGGTAAGCTTCACCTGGGACAATTCAAGGTTATTGCTGTTCAGATACCCGAGCAAATCCCCCATGATCCAGTTCGAAACCGCTTTGGCGTTCGAGGTATGTTCAAGACTGCTCTCGAGCAGATCCGCCAGCGCTTTGGAAGCCGTAATGACGCTTGCATCATAGTCAGGCAGCCCGAGTTCGGAAGTGTAGCGGGCCTTGCGGGCGTCGGGCAGCTCCGGAATGGAAGCGCGAATCCGGTCCTTCCAAGCCTGATCGATGTGCAGCGTAACCAAATCCGGATCCGGGAAGTAGCGGTAATCATGCGCCTCTTCCTTGCTGCGCATCGAAAAGGTCTTGCCTTGCGCATCGTCCCAGCGGCGGGTCTCCTGCACCACTTGCCCGCCCTCGTCCAAAATCTCGGCCTGGCGAAGCTGCTCGTACTCCAGGCCGCGCTGTACGCCGCGGAACGAGTTCATGTTCTTCAGCTCCGCCTTCGTGCCGAACTCTTTCTGTCCGTGCGGCCGGAGGCTGATGTTGGCGTCGCAGCGCAGCGAGCCTTCTTCCATTTTCACATCGGAAACGTCGCAGTACTGCATGATCGCGCGCAGCTTTTCCAGATAGGCTCTTGCTTCCTCCGGCGAAGAAATGTCCGGTTCGGACACAATTTCCACCAGCGGGGTGCCGACACGGTTAAAGTCGACCAGCGAAGCGTAGCCGCCGTCCACATGCGTCAGCTTGCCCGCGTCTTCTTCCAAATGCAGTCTGGTGATGCCGATCCGCTTGGTCACGCCGTCCACTTCAATGTCGATATAGCCGTTTAGGCCGATCGGCTGATCATACTGCGAAATTTGATAGGCTTTCGGTGAATCGGGGTAAAAATAATTTTTACGGTCGAATTTGCTGACATCGCCGATTTCGCAGTTGAGCGCCATCGCCGCTTTCATCGCATAATCAACCGCCTGGCGGTTCAGCACGGGCAGAACCCCGGGATGCCCCAGACATACCGGACAGGTATGGGTGTTCGGGGGAGCGCCGAATTCAGTGGAGCAGCCGCAGAAAATTTTGGATTTCGTATGCAGCTCCACATGCACCTCCAGCCCGATCACCGTTTCATATTTGGATGTTGACATAATAATCCTCCTGAAAGATAGGCTTTGAGATGGTTCAGGCCGTCCCTCACGCACGTCTGAACCCTTATGGAATCCTATGGAGCTATTAAAGCGACGGACGCCGCTTATGGTACTCCGTATGAACTTCAAAGGCATGGGCAGCGCGGAGTACGGTGCTTTCGTCAAAAGCTTTGCCGATAATCTGCAGTCCTACCGGAAGACCGTCCGCCATACCGCACGGCACGCTGATCGCAGGAACGCCCGCCAGACTGACCGGAATTGTCAAAATATCGTTCAGGTACATCGTCAGCGGATCGTCTACCTGGGAGCCGAGCGGGAATGCCGCTGTCGGCGCTGTCGGGCCGATAATCACGTCATATTTCTCAAAGGCGCGGTCGAAATCCTGTTTGATCAGGGTGCGCACCTTTTGCGCTTTCAAATAATACGCGTCATAATAACCGGAGCTGAGCGCGTACGTGCCAAGCATGATCCGGCGCTTCACTTCGGGTCCGAAGCCCTGGCTGCGCGACTCGTGATACAGCTCAAGCAGGTTGCTGCTGTCTGCGCGAACGCCGTATCTTACGCCGTCAAATCTCGACAGATTGGACGAGGCTTCGGACGAAGCCAGCAAATAATAAGCGGCCACGGCATATTCGGTATGCGGCAGGGAGATTTCCTCCCATACGGCGCCGAGGCTTTCGAACACTTTCAGCGATTCCAGGACAGCCTCCTTAAGCTGTGAATCCAGACCTTCCAAATATTGCTTCGGAACCCCGATCCGAAGACCTTTGACATCGCCGGTCAAAGCGCTCAAATAGTCAGGTATGCTTACGTTTGCCGAAGTGGAGTCTTTAGGATCGTGGCCGGCGATGGCCTGCAGCACATAAGCCGAATCTTCGACATTTTTGGTAATCGGGCCGATTTGGTCCAGCGAGGACGCAAAGGCTACAAGGCCATAACGGGACACAAGGCCGTACGTAGGCTTGAGCCCGACGACGCCGCAATAAGAAGCCGGCTGACGGATGGAGCCGCCCGTGTCGGAGCCAAGGGCAAAATAGGCTTCGCCTGCAGCGACTGCCGCCGCCGATCCGCCGCTGCTTCCGCCCGGAACCCGGGTCAAATCCCAAGGATTGCGGGTCGCATAGAAGCTGGAGTTCTCGTTGGAACCGCCCATTGCAAATTCATCCATGTTCAGCTTGCCGATCGTCACGGCATCAGCCGCTTTCAGCTTCGACACCACGGTTGCGTCATAGATCGGATCGTAATTTTTCAAAAACTGGCTGGCGCAGGTCGTCCGCAATCCTTCGGTCACCATGTTGTCCTTGATTCCCGCAGGCAGGCCGAACAGCAGTCCTCTCGCCTCTCCGGCGGCCAGTTTGGCGTCCAGTTCCGCAGCCTTCGCCCTTGCGCCCTCTTCATCCAGCGTCAAATAAGCCTTCACACGCTCTTCACGCTCCGCGATTTTGGCGAACGCCTCCCCCACCAAATCGGCAACAGACACCTCCTTATCGTGAAGCCTGTTATGCAACTCCTGTAAACGCAAATCAAAAAGCGTCAATTCCGTTTCCTCCTTCTGCAAACTGTACTGTTATTCCAAGATGGCAGGCACCTTAAATTGCCCGTCTTCCTCTTCCGGGGCATTGCGGAATACCTTCTCCTCAGGCAGACTTTCCTGGACGACATCCTCCCGCATGACATTGCTTAAATGAAGCACATGCGTTGTCGGTTCGACATTTTCCGTATCCAGTTCGTTCAATTTTTCGACATATTGTAAAATAGCGTTCAGCTGCTCCGTGAACATCTCTTTCTCTTCTTCGCTCAAATTCAAACGGGCCAGCTTGGCCACGTGTTCGACATCTTTTGCCTGAATTGACATGTGGGCCGTTCCCCTTTCATGATTTCCCTGGTCAGGGTGTAATAAATCCATTCTATCATGACCATAAGACTGTTTAAAATTATATTGCAGAAAATATCACAATTCAATCCGTTAAC
Organism: Paenibacillus caui; assembly: GCF_019904135.1. Classification (GTDB taxonomy): domain Bacteria; phylum Bacillota; class Bacilli; order Paenibacillales; family Paenibacillaceae; genus Fontibacillus; species Fontibacillus caui. The sequence continues at coordinate 9,726 of NZ_JAIOGQ010000058.1, forward strand.
GCGAAGCAATATAAAAGAGCGCCCGGAAGACGCTCCTGATTGTACTTATAATCGTATTTCTAATAAATTCCTTGGCGTAATACTTATGAAAAACCTGAGGCAAGCCTCAGGTTCTTTATCCTGAAACCCATACGTTTGTGCGTGGGGGAGGGAATGGGTATGGGGTTCCACCCGCTGCCCAAGTCCTGTTCTTATGAAACTTGCTATATGGTTAGAACATGACTCTAAAGGCGGGCCGCTCCGCTCTCCTTACCAAAAACACAAAAAGGCCGGAATAAGACCGGCCTCCTCCTAAATCCAGGCTCGCAGATTCACCTGCTTGATAAATTCGGCCTGGGACATTGCTTCCTGTGTTGGTTCCCCTTGTGCTTCCGGATGATCGGCATCACCATTCATAATTTGATAGAACAGCTTCTCATTATGTGTGGCCAGAGCAAAATCCAGCAGCGCTTCACGCTCTACCCGCTCCGCCTCTTGCTTAATCAACTGATCCTCGGATTGTATATCGCTCGCTGGAACAAAATAATTCCGGCCCGCCATAGGGCAACGGACGACATAATCAAAAGCGTTATCCGGGTTACGGTCATAAGCAATAATGTAGCCGTATTCCCCAACAGGAAGATTCTGCTCAAAAGCATCATCGACGATTACAATTTTCTCTCCCAAACGAAGCATCGTCTACCTCCCTGATTATGACTTGTTATTGATTAATTTATATCCTACTAAAAATCACTAACCCGGGTCAAGGAAGGACGCCTATCATTTTTGAGACTCCCACGACTAAAGTCGCAAGCCCTACACCTTACGGTGTGACGGGTGGGATTCTTGAATGACTAAACGTTCGCAGTCCATTTCTGTTTTGAACAGCCTTCAAGATGAGGGCATCTCATCG
>NZ_JAIOGQ010000059.1 GCF_019904135.1 Paenibacillus caui
GTGACTTCCTCCATTCTGGGGTTTTTGGTTTGGTCACCGAAAAACTTCGCCAAATTGGGGTGAAGTCCCTTTTTTATGCCTGAAAATCCTTGTGGCTCAAGGGCTTATATTACTGCAAAATGCTCAATTAGTAGCTGGATTTTCCTAACGCAATCCCTGCCTGTTTTTTGGGTAGGGATTGTGTTAATCATGATCTTTTCCGTTAAATTTCATCTTCTCCCAACATCAGGGAATCAAGGTTTGGAATCGTTGATCTTGCCAGCCGTTACCTTGGCCGCTTATCCCATTGCCCCGATTGCCCGAACGATGCGTTCGGCATTAATCGATGTTTTGAACCAAAGTTATATGACAACCAATATCGCGCAAGGTTTCTCGAAGAGAACAATGGTATTCAGACGAGGCCTGAAGAATGCGCTATTACCCGTTGTAACCGTCATTAGTTTGGAATTCGGGGTCATGACTGCAGGCGCCGTTGTGACGGAAACGATCTTTTCCTGGCCCGGCGTGGGGCAGCTCATTATTCAGGGAGTCAGCAATCGGGATTTCCCGCTCGTTCAGGCCAGTGTTCTGGTCATTAGCGCATTGTATATCTCGATCAGTTTTATAACGGATATGATTTATCTCTGGATAGATCCAAGAATTAAAGTGCAATAAAAGAGGGGATTTGCGATGAACAAGCGTTTTTCTATTCAGGGCAATTGGAAAGGAATCATTAGCATAACTCTACTTGGCTTCATTTTTATTGTCACCATATTCGCGCCCTTTTTCTCCCCTTTTGATCCATACAAGCAGTCTCTGCAGGATATCCTGATTCCGCCGTTAAGCCAGTTCAGCTCCCATTCAGGTATAAGCTTGCTGGGAACCGACCAGTTGGGAAGAGATGTTCTGAGCCGTTTGCTGTATGGCGGGAGAATGTCCTTGTGGATGAGTGTCATGTCCGTCGTCTTTGCCGGAGTTGTGGGGAGCTGCATCGGTATTATTTCAGGTTACTATGGCGGAAAAATAGATGCTCTGATGATGCGTTTAGCCGATATTCAGATGTCTATACCGAGTATGCTGCTGGCCATTGTCATGGTCGCCGTCCTGGGATCCGGCCTTGTGAATATTGTTATCGTCTTGTCGATCACAGGCTGGGTTACTTTTGCCAGAGTGGTCCGAAGTCAAGTGCTCTCTCTGAAGGAACTCGAATACGTAGAAGCGGCAAAAGCAATGGGAGTCTCGAATTTTGCCGTCATGCGAAGACATATCTTGCCTAATACGGTATTTACGATTGTGACTCAAGCTGCCCTGCAGATGTCCCGCATGATCTTGTTAGCTGCGTCATTGAGCTTCCTGGGCCTGGGCGTTGATGTGTCGACACCCACATGGGGAGGCATGATCAACGATGGCAAAAATTATATCAGTTCTGCTTGGTGGTTATCGACCATACCGGGCATCATCATTGCTTTTGTGATTCTCACAATCAACTTGTTCAGTGACTGGCTGCGGGATAAGGCGGAAGTCTAAAACACTGGAATAGGGGAACTTGTCATGCTTATCATATCTCGTGAACAAATCGTGAACAGCGGCATTGCAGACCCAAGAGCTGCGCAGCAAATCATTGAGCAGACCTTTATTCAAAAAGCCCATAAAAAAGCGGTTTGCGCTCAAGAAATCGCCATGATTCCGGATCGTGTGGAGGCAGGAGCCTTTTATTCTCTCCCTGCGTACTTGGAAGATGCTAATGTGGCCGGAATTAAATGGACAACCCACGTTCCCAAAACGGGTAAAAATGATTCCTACACGCACCCCGTCATTGTGCTGAACGAATTAAATACGGGTGTTCCCATAGCTTTGGTAGAGGGACAACTGATTAGCGGTCTCAGGACAGCAGCGGTTTCGGCTACAGCTATCAAGCATTTGGCCGATCCCCAGGCAGCCTCTCTGCTCGTGTGCGGCTCAGGTTTTCAGGCAAGACAACAAATCAAAGGCGTCTTACCGTTCTTGCCTCATCTACAAGAAATTCACTTCTGGAGCCGCAATGCAGCGCACGCTGAACAGATGGAGCAGGAATTGTCGGCTTTGCTTAAGCCATTAAAAATAAAAAGCCGCATTCATCACGAACTGCCGGGTCGTCTGGATTTTGCCGAAATTGTGATCGGGGTTACGTCGGCCTCCACTCCGTATTTAAATTCTTCTCATTTTACAAAGGGCCATTTGTATTTGCATGTCGGAATGAGGGACATTGAAGCAGAAGCGGTGGAGGCCTTTGATGAAATCGTCTGCGATGATTTTCAAAGCGGCGTGTTAACGAGCAATCAGTCTTTGTTCCATTGGCGAGAGTCAGCAAAAGCGTGGAGGCCAAGACAACTTTATTGGAACATTTAATTTTAAATCAAGTACAAGTGCGGCAGAATCCGCAGCAAAAGCTGATGTTCAACTCCTTCGGTTTGTCCATATTCGATTTGGCGCTCGCCCATATTGTGGTAGGGAAGACACAGGATCAATCTGGCGTGCCACAGTTTGAATTGTTTAAGGAGAGGTAATCATGGCAAACAAGCTGGTCGAAGTAAAGAATTTAAGCGTTGGATTTGAGAAGAACCAGAATCTGACGCAGGCATTTTCAAATTTGTCGTTTGATATCTATGAGAATGAAATTGTTTGCCTCGTAGGGGAGTCCGGTAGTGGCAAAAGTGTCACTGCCAAAGCTATAATGCAGTTACTGCAAGTTCCGCCGGCGAAATATATCGGTGGGGAAATCATTTTTAATGGTAAAGACCTTTTAAAGCTCAGCGAGAAGGAATTGGAGAAAATCCGGGGCAAGCAAATGGCGATGGTTTTTCAGGATGCATTAAGTGCCCTAAATCCTGTATATACCATAGGCACCCAAATGGTGGACGTCATTCGCTTGCATGCCAATAAGAAAATAACAAGAAAAGAAGCATTGGAGCAAGCCAAAGAGCTCCTGCATCTTGTAAATATCCGCAATGTGGATGAAGTTGTGAAGCAGTATCCGTTTCAGCTTTCCGGCGGCATGAGGCAGCGTTTGATGATCGCCATGGCGTTATCCTCCAAGCCGCAATTGCTGCTGGCTGATGAACCGACAACAGCACTCGATGTCACCGTACAGGCGCGTATCTTAAAGCTGATTCGTGATTTGAAAGAACAATTTTCCATGACGGTCCTGTTTATTACGCACGATCTGGGCGTGGTCTATGAAATGGCAGACAGGGTAATGGTATTAAAAGAAGGAGAGCTCGTCGAAGAAGGCAGGAAGGACGATATTTTTACCCATCCCAAGCACCCTTATACCAAAAAATTATTAAATAGCATGCCGCGGATTTATTTCCAAGAGGATTCGTAGAACATGAACGCTATTTAAGAAGGGGTGAAAGCCTAATGAGTCAGCCGTTTCTTGAGGTCAAGAACCTAAGAAAAGTGTACAAGACAAAAAGCAAAGCGGATTTTGTAGCGGTGAAGGATGTTTCTTTCTCCCTCTCCAAGGGTGAGACGCTTGGCATTGTTGGGGAGTCAGGCAGCGGCAAAACAACGGTTGCGAAGATGATTGCGGGGATGACGCCTGCCACTTCGGGCGAGATCTATTTAAAGGAAGAGCAGATCAGCGGAGTGAAGCGCAAGCAAGACATTAAGCGGAATATCCAGTACATTTTCCAGGATCCCGTATCTTCCTTAAATCCACGGATGAAAATCAAAGACATTCTCGCCGAGCCTTTGAAATTGTATTTTAAACTATCCAAAGTGGAAATCGACACCAAAATCGATGAATTATTAAGCGATGTCGGATTGCCTAACCATTACAAGCAGTATTATCCTAAAGAACTTTCCGGCGGACAGTGCCAGCGAGTAGGCATTGCCAGAGCGCTAGCGGCCAATCCGTCGATTATCGTTTGTGACGAGCCTACATCCGCACTAGATATGACGATTCAGTCGCAAATCCTGGATTTATTGAAAGAGCTGCAGCAAACCAAGGGATTCTCCTATATCTTCATTGCTCATGGACTGGAAGTGATATATAGTATCTCGAACCGCGTGTTAGTCATGAGGCAAGGCGAAGTTGTGGAATCCGGCGACACGGAAAGCATCTTTAAACATCCTGAGAATCCATACACGCAAGCTTTAATCCATGCGATTCCCAAAATTGAAGTTCCATTCTTCGAGATTAATTAGGAGGTCATCATATGAGTATTGTACCTTTAGCAAAAGTGGATGAAATGTCCCAGGAAGCCAAAGACTTCTACGAATCGAGAGTGAAAGAGAACGGCAGAGTTACCAATATGGTCAAGACTTTGCTGTATTCGATGCCTTCTTTCCGCGCGATGGAATTTTATCCAGTTCGGAATGAGCTGTTAAAAATCATCGGAACCCGGGCGGTCTATTTTTATTGCTACGCCATTTCTTCGGAAAATGAATGCCTGGTATGCACCACGTACCATGCCAAATTGCTCAAAGAGCTGAACATTTCTTTCGAAGAGTTCGAGTTTACAGAGATTGAAAAAGTGTTGATTGACTACGGAAGAGGTCTGGTGAACAATCCCAATGCGATTGACGAGCGCATCTACGCCGGATTGAAAAAACATTTTTCAAATGAAGAGATTGTATTAATTACAACTGTAGGGTGCAAGATGATTGCATCGAATACTTTTAACTCGGCTCTTAAAGTGGACCTTGATGAATACTTGTTTGAAGTTGATTTTGACGATAAGATTATGCCAGCAAAAAAATAAGACACAGGGCTGGACTAAATGTGACGACAGAGGTGTGTGGCAATCATGGATAAAATGGTGCTTCGCCGTATGGAATATTACGGCTATCACGGCGTATTCGAGGAGGAGCGCAAGCTTGGCCAGCGTTTCTATGTGGACCTGGAGCTGCAGCTTGATTTGAAGGAAGCCGGGGTTCACGATGACTTGACCAAAACGGTAAATTATGCCGAAATTCATGAACGGGTTAAGGCGGTTGTTGAGAACAAGAGCTTCAAATTGATCGAGGCGCTTGCCGAGTGTATTGCATCCGATCTGCTTGACACGTATACTGTTATAGATGCACTGACCGTCAAGGTGACAAAACCGCATCCTCCGTTCGATATTCATTTTGAAGGCGTAGCGGTAGAACTGTTTAGAACCAGAAAGTGAGCGTAAGCCATGAGTGATCACATTCCCTCTGAGTATTCAGAGGCTTATATAGCTTTGGGGGCCAATTTGGGGAACCGGGAGGCGACCCTGATGGAAGCCATTCGCAGACTGGATGAGCACCCCCGTATTACCGTTATGCGGTGTTCTTCGCTCTATGAGACCGAGCCGGTCGGCTATCTGGACCAGCCGAATTTTATTAATATGGCTATCGCGGTAAGAACAGATCTTCCGCCGGAACAGCTGCTTCGGTTTATGCTGGAAACGGAACAGGCGCTCGGGCGCGAGCGGAAGATTCGCTGGGGTCCGCGCACGGTGGATCTTGATTTGCTGTGGATGGAGGGAGATACCCGGGATACTGCCGAATTAACCCTGCCGCATCCCCGGATGATGGAGCGGGCTTTTGTGCTTGTTCCGCTTTCGGATGTTGTGACAGGGGGCCATGCGGGGGATTTCCGGAGGACCGTTGAAACAGCTTTGGAACAGCTCCATGAGAAAGAAGGAGTACGCTTGTGGAAAACATGCAACTGGCATACCGCATCCGCGCCTTTAGAAAACTGAAAGGATACACGCAGGTGCAGCTTGCAGCCCAGACTGGCGTTTCGCTGGCTGTTCTGGGAGCGATCGAGCGGGGAAACCGCCGCGTAGAAGAGCAAATTTTATCTAAAATTGCAGACAGTCTTGGCATATCGGTGTCTGAGCTTACACGTACAGGTCAGTAGCTTTTGAATCCAACACTAGAGAGGTGAACTTGAAATGCTTAAAATTGGCGATATTGAAATGAAAAATCAGGTCGTGCTGGCCCCGATGGCCGGTGTGTGCAATCCGGCTTTCCGTCTGATCGCGAAGGAGTTCGGGGCCGGGCTGGTATGCGCGGAAATGGTTAGCGGCAAGGCGATTGTTCATGGCAATGAGCGTACCCGGGAAATGCTGTTTGTTGATGAGCGCGAGAAGCCGCTCAGCTTGCAGATTTTTGGCGGCGACCGCGAATCGCTGGTTGAAGCTGCAAAAGTGGTGGATCAGGAGACCAACGCCGATATTATCGATATTAATATGGGATGCCCTGCGCCTAAAGTAACCAAGATCGACGCCGGGGCCCGCTGGCTGCTCGACCCTAACAAAATTTATGAAATGGTTTCGGCTGTAGTGGCTGCCGTCAGCAAACCGGTTACCGTCAAGATGCGTATCGGCTGGGATTCGGACCATATTTATGTAGTCGATAACGTCAAGGCTGTGGAACAGGCCGGAGGCAAGGCGGTCAGCATTCACGGCCGCACCCGTGAGCAGCAATACACGGGTCATGCCGATTGGAGTTACATCAAGCAGGCCAAAGAGTCGGTTTCGATCCCGATCATCGGCAACGGGGACGTAGTGACTCCCGAGGATGCCCGGCGCATGCTGGATGAGACCGGCTGCGACGGTGTGATGATTGGGCGCGGCGCGCTAGGAAACCCGTGGATGCTGTACCGGACCGTCGAATATTTGCGAACCGGGAAGCTTATGCCGGAGCCGGACGCGGCCGAGAAGATCCGGATCGCAATTCTTCACATGGACCGTCTGGTTGCGCTTCGCGGAGAGCAGGTGGCGGTCAAGGAAATGCGCAAGCATATTGCCTGGTACCTTAAAGGGCTCAAAGGCGGGGCGCGGGTGAAAGACGTCATCATGGAAGAAACCAAACGCGAAGAAATGGTGCGTATTCTTGAGGATTTCGTTGCCAGTCTGCGGGGATCCAAGGAAGAAGCCGTGCAACTGGCATAGTCACCCAGAATAACCTGTAATTGTATTTTATCGTCACGACGTTTTCGTTTTTGGTATCATTGACATTTTGCAGAGGTTAACCTATAATTTCTCAGTATAAATTCGCCTCTTGGAGATAACTTCCATGAGATGAGACGTTCTCATCTCTGCATGATTGCATATGATATTCTCAAATGTTACGTGATATATTCACGGCCGGCACCGATTTTTTGGTGCTTGCTGCCTCCGTGATGATAGGCTCTTGTCCAAGATGCCTGGCACCTGGGGTGCAGAAGGCGAAAATTATTTCCCATGACAGGAGAATCGGTTGAGATGAGCGATAAAGAAGTCATTCTTACACAGGACGGTCTGAAGAGACTGGAAGATGAATTGGAAAATTTAAAATCCGTGAAACGCCGCGAAGTGGCGGAGCGGATTAAAGTTGCGATCGGCTATGGCGATATTAGCGAAAACTCGGAGTATGAGGACGCGAAGAACGAACAGGCGTTTATTGAAGGCCGTATTTTGACATTGGAGAAAATGCTTCGCAATGCCCGGATTATCAGCAATGATGATATTGATACCGATACGGTAAGCATTGGTGCCACGGTTACGGTTGAGGACCTTGAATTTGGTGATACTATGGAATATGTCATTGTAGGGACGGCTGAATCCGACCCGCTGCATAATAAAATTTCGAATGAAAGTCCTGTCGGCAAGGCCATCCTCGGCAAGCAGAAGGGTGCTGTCGTGGATGTGGCTGTCCCTGCAGGAACGATCCAATATAAAATTATTGATATCAAGAAATAAGATCCGGGCATCTTTGGAATGGGAAGCTTCCATATGGAAGCTTCTTTCCCTGTTTTTCGCGCGGGAAGAGGAAGAATTGAAGGAGTTGAAACTAACTACATGACTGAAGAAAATATAAGTCAGGAAATGGAAGTCAGCGAACTGCTGCAGGTTAGACGCGCTAAATTGGACGAGCTCCGCTCTATGGGAGTCGACCCTTTTGGCAAAAAATATGACCGTACCGCTAATGCCGGCGACATTCTGAAACAATATGACGGCTTGACGAAGGAAGAACTGGAAGAAAAAGCGGTTTCAGTTCGTATTGCCGGCCGTATTATGGCCAAGCGTACAATGGGTAAAGCCAGCTTTGCGCATATTCAGGATCTCAGCGGCAAAATTCAGATCTACGTCCGCAAAGATACCGTTTCCGAAGTGGAGTATGCCGTGTTCGACCTGCTCGATCTTGGCGACATCATTGGTGTCAGCGGGGAAGTGTTCAAGACCAAAACCGGTGAAACAACGATCAAGGTTCAAAGTCTGGAGCTGCTGTCCAAATCGTTGTATCCTTTGCCTGACAAATACCACGGGCTTAAAGACGTGGAGCTTCGCTACCGCCAGCGTTACGTCGATTTGATTATCAATCCGGAAGTGCAGCAAACTTTTATTACGCGTTCGCGTATTATCCAGTCGATGCGCCGTTATCTGGATTCGCTCGGTTATCTGGAAGTGGAGACGCCTACGCTGCACAATATTGCCGGAGGGGCGGCAGCCCGTCCGTTCATTACCCATCACAATGCGCTGGATATGGACCTTTACATGCGTATCGCGATTGAGCTTCACCTGAAGCGGCTTATCGTCGGCGGATTGGAAAAAGTGTACGAAATCGGCCGTGTATACCGGAATGAAGGCATTTCTACCCGCCACAATCCGGAATTTACGATGATCGAGCTGTATGAAGCTTACGCTGATTATAAAGATATTATGTCCCTTACGGAGAATTTGGTTGCCCATATTGCTCAGGAAGTATTGGGCACGCAGGTTATTCACTACCAGGGACATGAAGTGAATTTGAAACCGCAGTGGCGCCGGGTATCCATGGTAGAAGCCGTTAAAGAAGTGACGGGTGTTGACTTCAGCGTGCAAATGACTAACGAAGAAGCGCATCGTCTGGCGGCTGAGCATAAGGTTCCGGTCGAGCCTCACATGACCTTTGGCCATATCCTGAATGCGTTCTTTGAGCAGTTTGTTGAGGAAACGCTGATTCAGCCTACCTTCGTAACCGGACATCCGGTAGAAATCTCGCCGCTTGCGAAAAAGAACGAACAGGATCCGCGCTTCACAGACCGGTTCGAGCTGTTTATCGTTGCGCGTGAGCATGCGAATGCGTTCACAGAATTGAACGATCCGATCGACCAGCGCCAGCGCTTCGAGGCGCAGCTGGCCGAACGCGAGCAGGGCAATGATGAAGCTCATGAGATGGATGAGGATTTCATCCGTTCGCTTGAGTACGGCATGCCGCCTACCGGAGGACTCGGCATCGGGGTGGACCGTCTCGTGATGCTGCTTACCGATGCGCCATCGATCCGCGATGTGCTGCTCTTCCCGCATATGCGTTCTCGCAGTGGGGAATAAGCTGTAGTGTAAATGAACTATAAGTAAGAGGAGCGAGGGGCAAACATCCCTGTACCGCTCCTCTTTCTTACATTATAAAGTTTATAAGTTTCAGGGATCGGAAGAAAAGCACCTGAACTTGCGTCGAAGTAAAAGCCTCACTTTGTGGGGATAACTTTTATTCTTTTTATGTGAGATCATTGGACTGTTGTGCGAAACGAAATCTTTCTTCGATTCTATGGATTTAATTTTAAAAAAACTATTGCATTTCCGAATCCCGCATGTTATATTATATTTCCGGCCACGAAGTGGGCATTTGATTATAACATTAACAACGTTAATAAAGTTAATAAAAAAATGCTTGCAAAGTTGGTTTGGATGTGATATTATATAAGAGTTGCTGCTGATGAAGTGGTAATATCTAAGAGACAGTTTGATCTTTGAAAACTGAACAACGAGTGAGAGGATTTTACGGATGTAAAATCCTGATTTAAGAGAATGAGGATGGCTTGAATGTTCATTCGAGTTTCATCTAATCTCGTCAGATTCAAAATGAGCTAATCGCTCTTTCACTAAAGGAACAACTTTATTGGAGAGTTTGATCCTGGCTCAGGACGAACGCTGGCGGCGTGCCTAATACATGCAAGTCGAGCGGAGCTGACGGAGTGCTTGCACTCCTGATGCTTAGCGGCGGACGGGTGAGTAACACGTAGGCAACCTGCCCGTAAGACTGGGATAACTACCGGAAACGGTAGCTAATACCGGATACGCAAGTTCCTCGCATGGGGGACTTGGGAAAGGCGGAGTAA